>CAZICN010000080.1:0-15458 GCA_964537655.1 uncultured Aestuariivirga sp. | reverse complement strand
GTCTGCGGCCCCATCGTGCCGGCGATCACGGTCAGCGACAGGACCTTGATGCGCTCATGCTGCTTGGCGATCTCGTCATCGACCAGCGCCTCGATATCCTCGTCATAGACATGTTTCTTGCGGTCGGCGAGCGCCTTGAAGCGCGCGAAGGCGTCCTCGAGCTGGTTCTCGCCCAGCTCATAGCCCAGCTCCTTGAGCTTCTCCTTGAAGGCATGGCGGCCGGAATGCTTGCCCATCACCAGCGAGGTCTTGGTCACGCCGACCGAAGCCGGCGTCATGATCTCATAGGTCTGGGTGTTCTTGAGCATGCCGTCCTGATGGATGCCCGATTCATGCGCGAAGGCGTTCCGCCCGACGATCGCCTTGTTGTACTGCACCGGGAAGGACGTCACCGCAGCGACGAGTTTCGACACCCGGTTGAGGGCGGTGCTGTCGATGCCGGTGCGGAACGGCAACACGTCGCCCCGGGTCTTGATCGCCATCACCACTTCCTCGAGCGCCGCGTTGCCGGCGCGCTCGCCGATGCCGTTGATGGTGCATTCGATCTGCCGCGCCCCGCCATGGAGGCCGGCCAGCGAATTGGCGACGGCGAGGCCCAGATCATTGTGACAGTGGACCGAGAACACCGCCTTGCCGGCATTGGGCACGCGCGCCCTGACGTCCTCGAACATCTTCTGGTACTCGTCGGGCGTCGCATAACCTACCGTGTCCGGCAGGTTGATGGTCGTCGCGCCTGCCTTGATCGCGGTCTCGACACAGCGGCAGAGATAGTCGATCGGCGTGCGCGTCGCGTCCATCGCTGACCATTCGACATTGTCGACGAGATTGCGCGCCCTCGCCACCGTCGCCGAGATGATGTCGAGGACCTCTTCCTGGGTCTTTTTCATCTGATGCTCGAGATGGATGGGCGAGGTCGAGACGAAGGTGTGGATGCGGGGACGTTTCGCATGTTTCACCGCCTCGCCGCAGCGGTCGATGTCCTTGTTGATGGCCCGCGCCAGCCCGGCGATGACCGCCTTCCTGGCGCGCTTGGCGATGGCCGAGACCGCCTCGAAATCGCCTTCCGAGGCGATCGGGAACCCGGCTTCGATGATGTCGACCCCCATCTCATCGAGGATCTCGGCGACTTCGAGCTTCTCGTCATGCGTCATGGTGGCGCCGGGCGATTGCTCGCCGTCGCGCAAGGTGGTGTCGAAAATGACGACTTGGTCGGAATTCATGGGTCTTGTCCTGTCATGGCGCCGGAACTATCCGGCCTGCGGTCTTAAGATCTGGTTTGGAAAACTGGCATCCCCTGAAGACCCGCCCGAAAGGGCAGCCGGTGTTCAGGGGCATCTAAGAAGGAGGCCAAGACCGGCCAGGCCGGCGCCGAGGCAGCCGGTCGGGGCAAGGGTCTGGTGGGATGCATAAGCCATGTCGAGGGCGTTGATAGCGCAAGCCCGCGAGCGGCGCAACCTTGCCTTTGTCTGGAATAAGGCTCGGTTTTTTGGCGTAACCTTCACGGGAGAGCACCCCCCGGATGGACCGGGCAAAAGGAGGAATCCCATGAAGAAAGCCCTGATTGTTGCTTCGTTCCTGGCCCTGGCGACCCCTGCTCTGGCGAGCCAGTGCCCGACCCTGATGAACAAGATCGACGAGGCGATGAAGACGGCCCAGCTCGATGACGCCAAGAAGGCCGAGGTCATGGACCTCTACAACAAGGGCAAGGCCGCGCATGACTCGGGCGATCACGCTGCCTCTGAGGCAAGCCTGAACGAGGCCCTGAAGCTTCTCGGCCAGTAGCCGGCACGACGTTCCCTTCTCCCGCCTGCCCGCGGGAGAAGGGACGCCACCCGCCATGAGCGGTGGCCTTCCCCTTCTGGTCCCTCCCCCGGCAATGCACTAACATCCCCAGCGCGCCGCCCGCCAGAGGTGGAACCGTCCGGGGAGAACCATGGATACGCCGCAACTTCCGGCATTGCGCTCCTACCAGTCGTGGATCGCCAATGAAACGCTCGAAGACTATTCGCTGCGTTATGCGGCCCGTTCGTTCCGGCGCTGGACACCGTTCGTCATCGCCAACACCGCGATAGGCGGCATCTCCTTCCTGGCGCTCGAGGCGATCGGTGGCGCAATCACGCTGAGCTACGGCTTCGCCAACGCCTTTCCTGCCATCCTCGTCGTCTGTCTGTTCGTCTTCCTGACCAACCTGCCGGTCGCCTACTATTCCAGCCGCTACAACATCGACATGGACCTGCTGACCCGCGGCGCGGGCTTCGGCTATATCGGCTCGACCATCACCTCGCTCATCTACGCGACCTTCACCTTCATCTTCTTCGCCCTCGAAGGGGTCATCATGGCCCAGGCGTTGAAGCTCTATGCCGATATCCCGCTCGTCATCGGCTATGTCATCTCCTCGCTGGTCATCATCCCCATCACCTTCATGGGCATCACCATGATCAGCCGCCTGCAGATGATCACCCAGCCGATCTGGGTGATCATGATGCTGGCGCCGTTCCTGTGGATCGCCTTCGCCGAACCGGAAGTCCTCGGGCAATGGACGGCGTTTCGCGGCAATGGTCCCGGCGGCGGCGGCTTCGACGTCATCTCATTCGGCCTGGCGATCGGCGTGCTGTGCTCGCTCACCATCCAGATCGGCGAGCAGGTCGACTATCTGCGCTTCCTGCCCGACCGCGACAAGGTCAGTCGCTTTGCCTGGTGGAGTGCTGTGATCGCCGCCGGACCGGGATGGATCATCATCGGCGGCTTCAAGATCCTGTGCGGCAGCCTGCTGGCGGTGCTGGCGGTCTCTTCCGGCCTGTCGCACACCACCGCGCTCGAGCCGATCCACATGTATATCAAGGCCTATGGCTACATGATCGACGATCCGCGCATCGTGCTCGCGGCTGCAGCCCTCTTCGTCGTCGTCTCGCAGGTCAAGATCAACGTGACCAACGCCTATGCCGGGTCGCTCGCCTGGTCGAACTTCTTCGCCCGCGTCACCCACTATCACCCGGGCCGCGTCGTCTGGCTGGTCTTCAACATCCTGATCTCGCTGCTCCTGATGCTGCTCGGCATCTTCGAAACGCTCGATCTCGTGCTTGCCGTCTATTCGATCATTGCCACCGCCTGGATCGGCGCCATCTTCGCCGATCTGGTGATCCTGAAGCCGATCGGCGTCAGCCCGCCTTTCGTCGAGTTCAAGCGCGCCCATTTGCATGATTTCAATCCCGTCGGGTGCGGCGCCATGGCCTTCGCCTCGATCATCGCCGTCATCTGCTTCACCGGCGCCTTCGGCCGGCTGGCGCAGGCCTATGCCGCACCTTTGTCCTTCCTCGTGTCGCTCGGAACCGCTGTCGTCATCGGCATCGCGACCAAGGGCCGCTATTACCTCGCGCGCGAGCCCGTAGCCCCTTCCGCGGCGGCCGGCACCCTCATCCGCTGCGAGATCTGCGATCATGACTATGAGCGCCCGGATATGGCCTACTGCTCCTTCTACGAGCGGCCGATCTGCTCTCTCTGCTGCAGCCTCGACGCCCATTGCCACGATGCGTGCAAATTCTCGATGAGCGAGCTCGCCACCTCGCGTTCGCGCTATCTCGGACGCTCCTTCACCGCCAAGATCGCCCCGCATATGGCGCACCGCCTCCTCAAAGTCGGCGGCGTCCTCATGGCGCTGGCGGTCGTCACGGCCGCCGTCCTGCTCATCACCTATCGCCTGATCGATCCCGGCAGCGAGATGCTGCAGCTGGACAACGACACGCTGTTGCTGCGAATCTTCCTGGCGCTGCTGCCGCTGCTCTGCATCGGCGCCTGGTGGATCGTGCTCTCGCATGAGAGCCGCGAACTCGCCGAGCGCGATCTCGTCGCCTCGCTCGAACGCCTGCGCGAAACGCAACAGGAGCTCGCCCGCAACGAGCGCCTGGCCGCGATCGGCCAGATCACCGCCACGGTGAGCCACGAGTTGCGCAACCCCCTGGGTACGCTTGTCACCTCGATCGACATCCTCAACCGGTCGCTGCCGGCGCAGGGCGGCGCGGTCAAGGACGAGATGCAGCGCATCAGGCGCAATGTTTGGCGCTGCGTGCACATCATCGAGGACCTGCTCGAATTCTCCCGCCGCAAGAAGCCGGTCCTGGCGCCCGTGCTGATCGACCGTTGGATCGAGCAGCAAGTCGCCGACCAGCCGAGGCCGCAGGGCATCGAGCTCGAGCTCAGGCTCGCCGCCGCCGCCGTCGTGCCGGCCGATGGCGACCGTCTGCGCCAGGCCTTCGTCAATGTCCTGCAGAATGCGGTCCAGGCCTTCGACGGCGAGACACGCCCCGACGACCGGCGCATCACCATCACGACCGGCACCGACGGCAGCCATGTGATCATCACCGTCGCCGACAATGGCAGCGGCATGACGCCCGATGTCCTGGCCCAGATCTTCGAGCCGCTCTACAGCACCAAGGCCTTTGGCGTCGGCCTCGGCATGCCGCTGGTCAAGCGCATCCTCGATGAGCATGGCGGCGAGGTACGGGTCAAGACCGAGGCCGGCCGCGGCACTGCCGTCGCTCTCTATCTGCCGCTCGGTCCATGATCCGCATGACCAGCGACATCCCCGCCGATTTCATTCTCGACGACACCGTCCCTGCCGGGGTGCCGACGCCGGCGCGCAGCGTGCTGGTGGTCGACGATGATCCCGACTTCGCCGAGAGCCTGGTCGGCCTGTTGCAGATGGAGGGTTATGAAGCCTCCCTCGTCCGCACCGCGGCGGCAGCCGAAGCGACCATCCGCGAGCGCCGTATCGCCGTGGCGCTGGTCGATGTGCGGCTCGATCTCGGCAGCGGCGTCGATCTCGTGCGCAGCCTGCGTCAGAGCGCGCCCGATCTCGTGACCGTGATGGTCACCGCCTATGCCTCGATCGAGACGGCGATCGAGGCGATGAAGGCTGGGGCTTATGACTATCTATCGAAGCCCTTCTACACCGAAGACCTGCTGGCGACGCTGGAACGCTGCTTCGAGCGCATCCGTCTCGTCGAGGAGAGACGGCGCGCCGAGGATCGGTTGCGCCAGTTGCAGCGCATGGAGGCGATCGGCCAGCTTACCAGCGGCGTCGCGCATGACTTCAACAACGTGCTGTCGGTCCTTTACGGCAATCTGCGCTGGATGCGCGAGCAGCTCGGGGAGAACGCGGCGCTGCGTGAGATGGTCGACGACGCGCTCGACGCCGCCAAGGCGGGCTCCGAGATGACGGAGCGGCTTCTCGCCCTCGGCCGCCTGCCGATGACCGAAAGCGCCGCGACCGATCTTGCCGAGATCCTGCCGGCCTTCATCCGCATCCTGCGCCGCACCCTGGGCGAGACGGTTGCGGTCGATGTCGAGCTTGCCACCGGCATCGACCTCATCGAGATTGACCGCGGCCAGCTCGAAAGCAGCCTGCTCAATCTGGCGCTCAATGCGCGCGACGCCATGCCGGACGGCGGCCGCCTGCGCTTCGAGGTCACCAACCTGGTCATCGCGCCGGAAGATGTCCGCGTCGCCTCCGGCCTCCATCCCGGTCCCCATGTGCTGCTCTCGGTGGTCGACGACGGACAGGGCATGCCGCCGGCCATCCTGCGCCGCGCGCTCGAGCCCTTCTTCACCACCAAACCCACGGGTTATGGCAGCGGCCTTGGCCTCACCATGGTCGATGGCTTCGTGCGCCAGGCCGGCGGCCGCCTCGGCCTGTCGAGCGTCCCGGGCCACGGCACGCGGATCAATCTCTATTTCCCAGCTCTCGCCACGAAGCCACGCGCCGGATCGTCGTCAGGCGGCGGCGCGAACATATAGCCGAGGCCGCGCACCGTCTTGATGAACTGGGTGGAGCGCACATCGTCGGCGAGCTTGCGGCGAATCTTGCCGACCAGCACATCGATGCTGCGGTCATAGGGCGTCCAGTCGCGATTGGCGACGATGTCGAGAATCTGCTCGCGCGACAGGACACGGCCGCGCCGCCGCACCAAGGCTTCGAGGATGTGGAACTCCTGGCTGGTCAGCCGGACATCGCGGCCGTCAGGCGCCTTGAGCTTGTAACGCGTCGCATCGAGCAGCCAGCCCGCGAAACGCATGGTTTCCTCGTCGTTCTGCGCTTCCGTTTCGAGACTGCGGCTGAATCGGCGCAGCACGGTGCGGATGCGGGCCAGCAGTTCGCGCGGCTCGAACGGCTTGGTCACATAATCGTCCGCGCCGAGCTCGAGGCAGACGACCTTGTCGATCGTCGCGGCCTTCCCAGACAGCACGATCAGCGGCAGGTCATACTGGTTGCGCATGCCGCGCGCCAGCGTGATGCCATCCTCGCCGCTGGGAAAGCTCAGGTCCAGAATGACGAGATCGACGGTCCCGTTCGCCAGTGCCCGGCGCATCGCGCGCCCGTCATGCGCGGCGGTGACGGCATAGCCCTCGCTGCCGAGGAACTTGCCGAGAAAGCCGCAGACCCGCCGGTCGTCATCGACCACCAGAATGCGGGATTTGGGAACATCCGGCTGCATCGCCGGAGCATAGACGCAAATCCGGCCCGTGGTCGAGCTTGCAGCGCGGCGAAGCACAGGCGGGACGGCATCCGATTACAAAAAATTACACGGCGCCGCCGCTTCGGATTCAATCCGGTTACGTGAGCTGCCTAGGGTCCACTACCCGCCCGCGTCGTCCGGCGCCGGCGCAGCAACGACAAGAATGCACCGCGATTGCACCCGAAGGAGGAAGCCATGCCGAAGACCGTTTTCAAAATCGATCTCAACAAGGCCCCGGAAGACCAGGCGATCAAGACCCACAATCGCTGGCATCCCGATATTCCGATGGTGGAAACCTTCAAGCCCGGCGATACATTCCGCGTCGAGTGCTATGACTGGACCGGCGGCCAGATCGGCAACAACAACAGCGCCAACGATGTGCGCGACGTCAATCTCACCAGGGTCCACTATCTGAGCGGTCCGTTCGGCGTCGAGGGCGCCGAGCCCGGCGACCTGATGGTCGTCGACATTCTCGATATCGGAGCCCTGCCCAACTCGGAATGGGGCTTCAACGGCATTTTCGCCAAGGAGAATGGTGGCGGCTTCCTGACCGAGCACTTCCCGGAGGCACGCAAGTCCTGCTGGGACTTCCACGGCATCTACACCACGTCGCGGCACGTGCCCGGCGTGCGCTATCCGGGCCTCGTCCATCCGGGTCTCATCGGCTGTCTGCCCGATCATAAACTGCTGGCGGAGGCCAATCGGCGCGAAGCCGAACTGATCGCCACCGATCCGAACCGCGTGCCGCCGCTGGCAGCACCGCCCTTTGCCGACACGGCATTGATGGGTCAGATGAAGGGCGCGGCCGCCGCGGCAGCCGCCAAGGAGGCCTGGCGCACCGTGCCGCCGCGCGAGCATGGCGGCAATTGCGACATCAAGAACCTGTCGCGCGGCTCCAAGGTCTATTTCCCGGTCTATGTGAAGGGCGGCGGGCTCTCGATGGGCGACATCCACTGGTCGCAGGGCGATGGCGAGATCACTTTCTGTGGCGCCATCGAAATGGCCGGCTGGATCGATATAGGCGTCAGCCTGATCAAGGGCGGCATGGCCAAATACGGCATCATCAATCCGGTGTTCAAGCCGAGTCCGGTCGATCCGCATTTCGACGACTATCTGATCTTCGAGGGCATCTCGGTCGACGAGCATACCGGCGAGCAGTATTATCTCGACGCCCATGTCGCTTACCGGCGCGCCTGTCTCAACGCCATCGAATACCTGAAAAAGTTCGGCTATACCGGCGAGCAGGCTTTCATGATCCTCGGCACCGCACCGGTGGAGGGGCGCATTGCCGGTATTGTCGACATCCCGAATGTGTGCGCGACACTCGCCATCCCGACGAAGATCTTCGATTTCGACATCAACCCGACCGCCGCCGGGCCGAAACGCGAAGTTTCCGGCGTCAGCGTCGCCAAGACAAGCTGAACTTGTCCCGGTAAAAGCACCGACCGGGATGCCTCAGGGCATCCCGGCCTTTCGCCAGATCAACGCTTTTCGGGAGATCCGCCATGCTTCTCGGTCTGTCCCTTCTCTATGTCGGGGCCGTTCTGACTCTCAACGGTCTGTGGCTCCTCGGCCATATCGGCGATCGCGAGATCGTCGTCGTCAATGTCGCCTCGGGCATCGTCACCTTCTGCGTCGCCCTCTACCTGGCCTTCGGTACCGGTGGTGATCCAGGGTCGGTCCGCGCCGCGGCTTTGACGCTGCTGTTCACCATCACGTACTTCTGGGTGGCGCATAATCGGCTGAGCCCGGTCGATGGCCGCGGCCTCGGCTGGTTCAGCCTGTTCGTCGTCATCACGGTCATCCCGGTCGCCTTCAACGCCATCACCACCGCCGTCACCGGCATCGATCAGTGGATGGGCTGGAACTGGGCGGCCTGGGCCGTGCTGTGGTTCCTGTATTTCCTGCTGCTGGCGCTCAAGAAGCCGATCCTCAAGCTGACCGGGGTCGTGACGCTCGCGGTCGGGCTTCTCACCGGCTGGCTGCCGGCCGTGCTGCTCTTGGAAGGCAAGCTTTGATCAGGAGACTGTCATGCCGCTCTACAATTATGTCTGCTCCCGCTGCGGACCGTTCGATGCCTGGTCGCCGATGGCCGACGCGCAGTCTCCGGGCACCTGCCCGAACTGTGCCACGCCGGCCGAGCGCGATGTCGCGTCACCTCGCCTGAGCCTGATGAACGGCACCTTGCGCAAGGCGCTTTCACGCTCGGAGAAGAGCACCAGCGAGCCGAGGCAGGTCAAGCGCGCCCATCTCGCCAATTGCGGATGCAAGCTCTGCGGCGGCGGCAACAAATCCTCTCCGATGCGGCGCTGGATGATCGGACACTAACTCGCGAGCCCTCCCCAGAACCGGCGGAGCGATCCGCCATTCTTTTCTCTGACCCCGGCCCATTGCCCGGGCCCCTTACGTTGGCTAAGACACTGCAAACTTCCGTCACAGTTCCCGGCCAGTCTTGGCCATCCGACGATTTTGGGGATCGTTCATCATGAAGCTCTTCCTTCTGGCCCTGGCGCTGCTCGCCACGACCGCCGTGCCGGCTCTCGCCAATGAGTGCGAGGACGAGGTCAAGAAGATCGAGGCGGCGCTTGCCGCCAAGCAACTGTCGAGCGATGAGCGCGCCCAGGCCGAGGACATGAAGAAGCAGGCGGCCCAGCTCTGCGCCGCGGGCAATGTCCAGGAGAGTCTCGACGTCGCCGCCGAAGCCAAGGCGATGCTCGACATCGACTAGTTCATAGGGTGATGGCGCCCGCCGAAACACGCACGGCCTGACCGCCGACGCGGACCTGGGTAAGGTCGCCCTGCGCCACGTCGGCTTCGAGCACGAGGTCGCTCGGGCGTTTCATTTCATAGCCCTGCTCGATGACGAAGCGGTGTTTGCCGTCCTTGAGCCTGTCCGAGATCAGGATCTGGCGGGCGAGCAGCGCCGTCGCCGAGCCGGTCGCCGGATCTTCGGGAATGCCGCCCCCTGGCGCGAACATGCGTGAGCGGAAGGACGCATCCTTGCCCTCACCACCCCGCGTATAGACATAGGCCGCATCGACATAGGCTTCATGTTTGCCGAGCACCGCCATGAGCGCGCCCCAGGCCGGCTCGCAGGGCCGCGCCTTTTCGAGGATCCGGCGCGACGGCACCGGCACGAAGAAGAAAGCCGGCCCGCCCCTGAGCAGGATTGGCGCGTGAGCCTCGAAGCCGATCTCGCCGGCGGAGATCCCGAGTGCCGCCGCGATGTCGGCGCTCGCCGGACCGTCGGCGACCTTCACCGGCACCACCGGCGCCTTGAACATGCCCTGCGGCACATCGCCGATGCGCGTGACCTTGACCGGCACCAGACCGGCTTCCTCTTCGAGCCGGATCTCGGTCTCGAAGGAGCAACCCGGCTTGTTCCTCATCTCGGCCAGGAGAATGGCGCAGCCGAGTGTCGGATGGCCGGCAAAAGGCATCTCGCCGCCGGGAAAGAAAATCCTGACCCTGGCGGTGTTGCCGGGATCGCGCGGCTTCATCACGAAGATCGTCTCCGAGAGATTGAACTCGCGGGTGATCGTCTGCATTTGCTCCGTGGTCAGAGCATCGGCATCATGCACGACGGCGAGCGGATTACCGCCGAAGCGTCGGTTTGTGAAGACATCGAGAGTGTTGAACTTGAGTTCCATGGCGCGATTGGTAGTCGTTGGCTCGGGCCTCGGCAAGAGAAGTATTGCACCCTGACGAATTGTATCGGTGCAATCGATTCCGCGCTTCCTCCCCCGCCCCGCCTCGGCGCGGGGATGTGACGTCAGGCTGAAGGCGGAAGTGCCGCCAGTCGCCGGAAGCGCCAGACATGGACCGCCGTCACGCCGGCAATGAGGAGCGCCCCTGCCGCCTGCCAGCGATGATCCGGCACCATCAGCGCGATGCCGCCGACGACCGCGGCAAGCCGTTCGGCGATATGGGCCGGCCCGGTGATCCAGCCCGCGGCCCCGATGCTGAAGCCCGCAAGCGCCGCCGCCGAGGTCAGCGTGATGAGCACGATCTGCTCGAGGCTACCCGAAAGGAGGAGCCCCATCCCGTCGGGCGACAGGCAGAACATCACCGGCACCACGAAGGCCGGCAACGTGTATTTCCACGCCTGCATCATGGTGCGAAACGGAGAGCCGCCGCAAATGGCCGAGGCCGCGAAGGGCGCGAGCGCTGTGGGTGGGGAGACGTCGGCCAGCACCGCATAATAGAACATGAACATGTGCGCCGCCGGCTGCGGCACGCCCAGCGACACAAGCGCGGGCACCAGGATGACGGCGGCGATGATATAGGAAGCCGTAACCGGGATCGCGGTGCCCAGTATCCACATCGCGAAGGCGGCGAGCAGGATGGTGACCGGGAGGCTCCCACCGCCCAGATCGACGATGAGGCCCGAAAGCTTGAGACCGAGGCCCGAGAGATTGATGATCGACACGATGATGCCGGCGGTGGCGCAGGTGGCCGCGATGCCGACACAGCCCTTGCCGCCTTCGACAAGGGCGGCGATCATCCGCTCCGTCGCTTCATCGGGTGCCCGGCCTTTGTGCTTCTCCCAGTAGTGGAACGCGATGCTGGCGAGGCCGCCGGCGATCAGCCCGAGAAAGGCGGCAACCGACAGGCGATAGCCGATCAGATAGGCGGCGAGCGCCACGGCGAGCGCCAGGACGGCGCCGGGCAAGGTCAGCAGCCGCTGCTCCGGCCGGATCAGGCTGAGAGCGATGGCGATGACGATCGACCAGAAGACGGCGAGGAAGGCGCTCATGCCGAAGATCAGCAGCACGGCGATCGCCGCCAGCGACAGGAAATGATAGCCTTGGCTCGCCGTGAGCCGCCACAGCGACTGGTCGCTGGTCTTGACCGGCTTCACCTTGAGCCTTCGCGCATCGGCCTCTACCATCAGCCAGCAGCACAGATAGTAGAGCACTGTCGGGATGGTCGCCATGATCAGGACATCGAGATAGTTGATCTCGAGATATTCGGCGATGATGAAGGCCGCGGCACCGAGTGTCGGCGGTGAGAGCGTGGCGCCGATGCCGGCCGAGGCGGTGAGACCGCCCGCCGTTGCGGCGTTGTAGCCCGAGCGCTTGAGCATCGGCCAGGCGAGCGACGCGAGGGTCACCGTCGTCGAAACCCCTGAGCCCGAGACTGTGCCGAGCAGGAACCCGGAAGCGACGACGGCGCGTCCGGGCGCTGCCGGCGACGGCTTCTTGCCGAACAGCGCGAAGGCCCAGTCGATAAAGAATTTCCCCGCCCCGCCACGATCGAGCACCGCGCCATAGAGCGAGAAGACGATGATGAAGGTCGCCGCCACGTCCATCGGCGTCGAGAACAGGCCTTCGAGCGTCAGATAGTTCTGCCCGACGATGCGCGGGATCGAGAAGCCGCGATGATTGAAGGGCTCGGGCATATAGCGCCCGAAATAGCCGTAGATGAGGAAGCCGATGGCGATCAGCGGCAGCGCCCAGCCGGTGGCGCGCCGCGTCGCCTCAAGCACCAGCAGGATCAGCGCGGCGCCGAGCCAGACCTCGATCTCGAGCGGTGCGGTGGCGCGCGTCTTCGTCGCGTCGAGATTGACGCAGAAGTAATAGACCGACGCGATGGTGAGGCCGATCAGCAGCCAGTCGATGATTCTGACATGACGTCCCTCGCCTTTTGCAAACAGGGGAAAGACCAGGAAAGCCGCCGCCAGAACGAGCCCCAGGAACGTGGCGCGGTAGATCGATGTGTTGATCGCGAACTGCGTCCAGTAGAGCGCATAGAGCGAGAGCCCGGCGCAGATCGCGGCGGCGAGCCAGGCCTCCCAGCCGGTGAGCCGGCGGGTGCGTCCCGACTCGCTGTCGATTGCGAGCTGGTCGAACTTGTCCTGGTCGATAACCCCGTCTTGCGGCGCCGGTTGCGCCACCGCGGCGGCCTCAGCCCGCCGTCACGCCGCGGCTCTTGTAGAACTCGATCGCCGCCGGGTGATAGGGTACCGCCGTCTTGGCGGCCGCCGATTCGAGCTTCAGCTGCTTGGCCACCGGATGGATGGCCGCGACCTCGGCGAGATTGTCGAAGATCGCCGCCAGCACGTCTTTGACGAGGCCGCCATCGAGCGCCTCCGGCACCAGGAGCACATTGTCGACACCGAGCACCGGCAAATCTTCGCCGAGCCCATCATAGGCGCCCTTCTTTAATGTGGCGGGCGAATAGACGCCCGGATATTTTTCGGCGAGCCCGCCGGCGAGATCGCCCGTATTGATGAAGGTCACGTCATTGCCATGGGTCGAAACGAGATCCTTGACCGCCGCCGTCGGCACGCCGCCGATCCAGAAGAAGACATCGACCTTGCCGTCCTTGAGCGCGCCGACCGATTCGGCGACACCGAGATTGTCGCGCGTCACATCTGCCGTTGGATCGAGGCCTGCCGCCGCCAGCACCCGGTCGGCGATCGATTCGGTCGACGAGCCGGCCGAGCCAACCGAGGCGCGTTTGCCCTTGATGTCGGCGACCGTCTTGATGCCGCTCGATTTCGACGCGACCACGTGCAGCACGCTCGGATAGAGGACGGCGAGGGTCGCGATCTTCTGCGGCCCGGCATCCTTGTAGGCCGCCTCGCCCTTGAAGCCGTCATAGGCCGAATCGACTGTCGAGAAGCCGATCTCGGCATCGCCCCTGCCCAGCAGCTTCACATTGTCGACCGATCCGCCGGTCACTTCGGCCGTCGCCTGGGTCTCAGGCAGCTTCTTGGAGAGAAGCTGCGCCAGCCCGCCGCCGTAAGGATAGAACACACCGCCGGTTCCGCCCGTGCCGATCACGATATAGCGCGTCTCGGCATGCGCCTGCGTCATGCTCAGGGCGGGCATCAGGGCAGCGCCGCCCATCAGGGCAATGAGGTCGCGGCGTGAGAAATGGCTCATGATGATTCCTCCCTCGGTCTTTCGTTGTTGTCCGAAAGACTGTTCTCTCAGGCCCAGGCCGTCAAGCGCAATCCTACTTTAGCGAGAGGATTTCCGGTCCGACGGGCTGACCAAATATCGTGCAAGCGCAATGGCATAGGGAGGCACAGCTGAATCGATTTGTGAAGATGACGCAACGATCTCGATATCGCTGAGTTCGTCCTCGTGCGCGGATGCCAGATAGCGCCTGACGCGTGCCGCCAGAACATCGGCATCACTCGCGAAGCGGAACACCTGGGCGACCGACAGGCGATGCTCATCGAAGATCGCCAGAAGCTCTCCCTTCACAGCCTCGGAGGCCTTGAGACCGGTCTCCTCCTCGAGTTCCCGGGTAATAGAACCCATAATGTCGATGCGCCCATCGGCCGCCACATCGCGCATCTCGAGCGAGCCCCCGGGCGGATAGACCTTGCCGGCATTGAGCGTGTGGCTGGCCATGCGCCCATAGAGCAGCGCCCCATCGGCACTGAGGACGGCGGCCGATCCGAAGCAGTTGCTCACCGTCTTGTCGGGCCAGCCCCAGTCGCGCCAGGCGACGAAGCTCGCATAGTCGGTCTTGAGGAAATGTCCGGTGAGTTGCCGATCTTTGATTTCGGCGCCTGAGCAGATCAGCACATCGCCGTTCCAGATCGTGGGATTGGCTTCGGCGAGCCTGCGCCAATACTCGCGGATGCGCATCTTCTCCGTTGTGGCGAAGGCCCAGCCTCCCGGCCGCAGCCTGAGATCGAGGGATGTGATGGGAGCGGGCGTGATCACGTGGTCATGCATGGGAGGGACGATTTTCATGGCAGGCTGTGGTGAATGGGCCGGGCTGGCGGAATTGGTTCGTCATTGGTACAGAATGGTCCCCTTTTGGCAGGACGTTCATGACTCGCGATCCCCGTTACGACATCCTCTTCGAGCCCCTTCGCATTGGCCCGGTCACCGCGCGCAACCGGTTCTATCAGGTGCCGCACTGCAATGGCATGGGCTATCGTGACGCTTCGGCGCTGGCCGCGATGCGCGGCATGAAGGCCGAAGGCGGCTGGGCGGTCGTCTGCACCGAAATGGTCGAGGTCCATCACGGCAGCGACGTGGCGCCTTATGTCGAACTGCGCAACTGGGACGACCAGGACATCCCCACCCTCGCCCGCATCGCCGCGAAGATCCATGAGCATGGCTCACTCGCCGGCCTCGAGCTCTGTCATTCCGGCTACACTTCGGTCAATCTTTACTCGCGTGAGGCGCCCATGGCGCCAATGGCGATGAATGCCTCCTCCTATCATTTCGACCCGGTGCACGCGCGCGCCATGGACAAACAGGACATCAAGGACCTGCGCAGGATCCACCGTGCCGCCGCGTTGCGTGGAAAGAAGGCCGGCTACGACCTCATCTATGTCTATGCCGGCCACGGCCTCGGCATATTCCAGCAGTTCCTGTCGCGCGCCACCAACGATCGCAGCGATGAATATGGCGGCTCGCTCGCCAATCGCGCCCGCCTGCTGCGCGAGGTGATCGAGGACACCAAGGATGCGGTCGGAGATTCCTGCGCGGTGCCGGTGCGCATCGCGATGAACGAGTTCCTGGGTACCGATGGCCTGGAGCCTGCCGAGGTCGAGGAAGCCATTGGCCTGATGGCCGAGCTTCCCGATCTGTGGGACCTCTCGCTCTCGGCCTGGCCCAGGGATTCGCAGACCTCGCGCTTCTCCGAGGAAGGCTTCCAGGAGCCCTATATCAAGGGTGTCAAGAAGCTGACCACGAAGCCTGTGGTCGGCGTCGGCCGCTATACCTCGCCCGATGCGATGGTGCGCGTCATCCGCCAGGGCATCATGGACATGATCGGCGCGGCGCGGCCTTCGATCGCCGATCCCTATCTGCCGAAGAAGATCGAGGAAGGCCGCCTCGACGACATCCGCGAATGCATCGGCTGCAACATCTGCGTGACCGGCGATTACACCAAGACGCCGATCCGCTGCACCCAGAACCCGTCCATGGGCGAGGAATGGCGCAAGGGCTGGCATCCCGAGCGCATCCGAAA
>CAZICN010000079.1:0-15798 GCA_964537655.1 uncultured Aestuariivirga sp. | reverse complement strand
GGCGGCGTCCATCTCGATCACGTCGATGTGGCGCGATTCGAGGATGGCCTCGCAATCGGCGGTCATGTCCGGCATGTCGATCGAGGGGCCGCCCGGGTAGTTGAGGGCGCGGGCGATGAGGCGAGCCGTCGTGGTTTTGCCGACGCCCCTCACCCCGGTCAGCATATAGGCCTGGGCGATGCGGCCGGTGGCGAAGGCGTTGGACAAAGTGCGCACGACCGCTTCCTGGCCGATGAGGTCGGCAAAGTTCTGCGGGCGGTACTTGCGGGCGAGAACGCGATAACCGTGGGCGCTCGCGCCGCTTGTTTCTTCGGTCACTGGCGAGCCTGCCGGTTATGGTTAGGCGGGAGGCTGGACGGGCAACCCGTACCAAACTCGTTAGGGCTGCTTCCTTCCGGACCTGACCCGGTTGGCGAGCGACACGTCCGCCGCCAACCTCCCGCCGCCTATATCGGGCCTCATAGGGCAAAAGGCAAGTCTGCTCGGATATGGCCCCGGACGGCCCCTGACAGGCCTATCACCTCGGCTGCCAGACAGGGCGAAATCTGCACAAAAGCCGAGGTCAAACCGTTTACGGCTTGCCTTGCCGCCGCCTTTGGGTTGTCATGATGACGCCACGGCAAGGATGGCTAAATCGCCAATCCACCTGTGGGCGGATTGGTTCATGACGGCAAGGTTCCAGTCGCAGTTTCCCCGGCCAGCGAGTGCCCTTCTCCTCGCACTCCTGCTGTGGCTGGCTGTCTTTGCGCCCTCGCCGGCTTTTGCGCAGGACACCCGGCCGCTCAAGGGCGTGGCACTGGTGATCGGCCAGTCGGCCTATCTTCACCTACCGGCGCTCGCCAACACCGCCAATGACGCGCGCTCCATCACACAGCTTCTGACCGGGCTCGGTTTCGACGCGAAGAGTGTCACCGATCGCGATGCGGCGAAGCTCGCCCGCGATCTCGAACGCTTCGCCGAGGATGCCGAGAGTGCTGATGCAGCCGTCCTCTATTACTCGGGGCACGGCATCGAGGCCGGCGGGGAAAACTACCTGCTTCCCGTCGATGCCGATCTCGGAGCTTTGGCTGATGCGGACAAGCGCCTGGTCCCGATCGGGAGGACGATCGAACGGATCCGACAAAGCGTGCCCGTCGCCATTCTCTTCCTCGATGCCTGCCGAACCAATCCATTCCCGCCGGGGACGCTGCTCAAGACTTCAACCTCGGCGCCAGGCATTGCAATCGGAGCCACCGGTCTGGGCGCGCCCAAGGGAGCGACGCCGATCGAAAGCGCGCCCGCGACGGAAACACTCGGCACCGTCATCGGCTATGCGGCCGAGCCGGGACGAGTGGCGCTCGATGGCGTGGGCGGCAGCAACAGTCCATATGCCTCGGCCCTCATCCGCCATCTCTCGGCAATGAAGGGAACCGAATTCGGCTCGGTGATGCGGATGGTCACGGAAGAAGTCTATCTCAAGACGCAAGGCCAGCAACGGCCCTGGGTCAATGAGAGCCTCAGGCGGCTGCTCTATTTCGGCGCCGACATGAAGGAGCCGGGAGGCGATGACGCGCTCATCACCGGTGAGCGTCGCCAGCTGCTGCTCACCATCTCTGCCCTTCCCAATGCGGACAGGCTGCAGATCGAGGCCATCGCCAAGGACGGCGGTGTGTCGCTCGATGCCCTCTACGGCGTACTCAGGGCACTGGGCGAACAACAGATGCCGGAGGATCCCGAAGCGCTGGAGAAGCTGCTGCGGGAGCAGGCCGAAAAGCTCAAGACAATGGTGGCGGAGCGCCAGGCGCTGGAGACGGATGATCCTGAGATCATCCGTCTCGCCAATGCAGCCGACCGCGCCATCTCTGAAGGGGCGATTGCGACTGCCCGCCAATTCCTCGATCAGGCGGTCGCACGGGTCACCACCACCCAGGGCGCCGTCGACGAGGTGGAGGCGAAGCTCAGGGCCAAGCGGCTTGCCGACGCAGCCATCTATGGCAGGCGCGCCGAGGCGGCAGGTCTCGCTTCGGACTACCTCGCCGCCGCCAAGGATTATGAGATCGCATTCAATATGGTCGAAAGATGGGATCGCAAGCTCGCCTGGCAGTATAAAGGGAGATACGCCCATGTGCTCGCGGCCTATGGGGAGCGAGCCGGCGACTATACCGCGCTCGAAAAGGCGATCGCCCTTTACCACGAGACTCTGGGTTCCTTCGCGCCCGATGATCGCGGCCAAGACTGGTTGAGGACCCAATATGACCTGGCGGGGGCAATTCAAGTCCTTGGTGACCGCGAAAACAGCAAAGCGCGTCTCGAAGAAGGTGGAGCCATCCTTCGCGAGCTTCTGAAGCTGGTCAATCGAGAGACGAAGCCGCGCGACTGGGCGCAAATCCAGAACCGCCTGGCCTATTCGCTATGGCGGCTCGGCGAGCGGAGCGGCGAAACGCAGACTCTGAGAGAAGCGATAGACCGCTATCGGGCAGCGCTCGATGCCCTGCCGCGGGAGGGTAGCCTCTATCTGCGCAGGGGCACGCTGCTTGGTCTGGGCGGCGTTCTTTCCGCATTGGCTGACCAGACCAACGACAGGCAAATGCTGGAACAGGCGGCCAGCACGCTGCGCGGGGCCTTGACGGAAAGTTCGCCCGACGTCGATCCCCTGAATGGGGCGATGATCCGGAACAATCTGGCGCTGGTGCTCTACAGGCTGGGCAGGCTCGAAACAGATCCAAATGCATTCCGCGAATCGGTCAGCCTCTATCGCAGTGCTCTCGAAGTGTTTCCACAAGACCGTTTCCCCTTGCGGTGGGCGACCGTGCAGAACAATCTGGGGGTGTCCCTTAATGCGCTGGGCGAAAGAGGGAAGCAGCCCGCCTTCTACCTGCAGGCCCTAGCCGCCTATCGCGAGGCTCTCAAGGTGCGCACCAGGGAGCGCCTGCCGCTCGATTGGGCGATGACCCAGAACAATATCGGTGCCGTGCTTTTTGCCATCGGCAAGCACGACGGCGACAAAGCCGTTCTTGAGGAATCGCTCGCCGCCTATCGCGAGGCTCTCAAGGAATGGCGGCCCGACAGCATGCCCACCCAATGGGCGAGGGCGCAGGCGAATGTCGGGCTCGTGCTGCACGAACTGGGCAAACTGAACGACAGCGAAGCCGAACTCGAAGCGGCAATAGAGGCGTTTCGCAAGGCCGCAAAAGTCACGACCCGTGCGAGCGCGGCCATGGATTGGGCGAAGAACCAGGAAGCGCTCGGCAAGACCCTCAAGAGCCTTGGCCGACGCCAATCCGGGACGGCACGCCTGGAAGAAGCAGTTGGCGTATTCCGCGAGGTTCTCGCGGAACAGGACCGCGCGCGCGACCCCAACAAATGGGCAGACGCCGAGGAAGACCTGGCCCATGCGCTCCTGCTGCTCGGTGAGAAAGGCTGGAATGCGGGCCATCTGGAACAATCGATCCAAGCCTATCGCGCCGCACTTGCGCAATACAACCGCCATACAAGTCCACGCGACTGGGCACGGGTCCAGGACAATCTCGGCTATGCGCTCTCCGTGCTCGGCAAACGCGGCGAGGGGACGACCCAGCTCGCAGAGGCGACGAGAGCCTATCGCGCGGCGCTGGAAGAATACACTAGAGACAGTCATCCGAAGGACTGGGCACGAATCCAGGAAAGCCTCGGTAACGTACTTTACCTTCTGGGGACGCGCCAACCCGGCCTCGTTCACCTCGAAGAAGCAGTGGTCGCCTATCGCGCCGCGCTTGAAAAGTATGACAAGGCGGCGCCTACGCTCGATTGGACGCGGGCCCAGCATAGTCTGGGCAAGGTGCTGAAGGCGCTTGCAGTGCGCGAGGCGAGCACGGCCAGGCTCCGGCAGGCGATGGTAGCCTTTCGCACCTCCCTCGACAGCCGCAGCCGGGCGGAGACTCCCTATTTCTGGGCCCAGAACAACGACTATATGGGCACCACTCTTCAGGCGCTGTGGGATCATGAGCACATTCCCGGCCAGCTCGAGGCGGCGGCCGAACACTACCGGGCGGCGCTCGACGAATACCAAAAGGACCAGACATCGTATGATTGGGGCGACGCCCAATACAATCTGGCGACCGTGCTTGTGCTTCTTGCACCAAACAACGACCCGGTGCGCCTGCGGGAAGCTGTCGGCGCCTTTCGTGCTTCTCTCAGCACCTTGAAGCCGGAGAAGTATCCCCTTCTCCGGGCGCGCCAGCAATTCGAGCTCGGCGATGCCCTCTACAAGCTCGGCCGGCGTGAAGAAGGTACCGCGGCCTTCGAGCAGGCAATCGCCGCCTATCGCGAGACACTAAAAGCCTGGCGCAAGCACGATCGCCCCCGTGACTGGGCAAAAGTCCAGCATGCCCTCGGCCGCGCTTTGCAAGCCCTTGGACAGCGAAGGAGCAATGCGGCCGACCTCGAAGAAGCCATCAAGAACTATGAGGCGGCCAAGGAAGTTTTTCAGCGGGTGGCCGCGGATTTGGGCGTCCAGTCGGTCGAAGGGGAGCTCAAGATGACCCGCGCCTTGCTTGAGCGAATGCGCAACCCATGAAGCAAGCCACGACCACACAGATTTTCGCTACCATATTGCGCCTGGCGTTGATGCTGTGGTTGGTCCTGCTCGTCGCCCCGCCGGCCCGTGCCGAGGAAGCCCGGCCGCTCAAAGGCGTGGCGCTGGTGATCGGCCAGTCGGCCTATCGCTATCTGCCGGCTCTCCCCAATACCGGCAATGATGCCCGCGCCATCACTCAGCTTCTGAGCGGGCTTGGCTTTGAGGCACGCAGCGTCGCCGACCGCGACGCGGTTAAGCTGCGCCGCGATCTCGAGCGTTTCGCCGAGGATGCCGAGGGCGCGGATGTGGCGGTCCTCTATTATTCCGGCCATGGCATCGAGGCGGGCGGGGAAAACTACCTGCTGCCGGTCGATGCCAACCTCGATGCGCTGGCCGATGCCGGCGCCAGGCTCGTATCTCTCACCGACACGACCGAAAGAATCAGGCAGAGCGTGCCCGTCGCCATCCTCTTCTTCGATGCCTGCCGGACCAACCCGTTCCCGCAAGGGATGCTGCTGAAGCCCGAAGCCTCCGTGCCTGGTGTGCCGATCGGCGCCAGCGGGCTTGGGATTCCCAAGGGAGCGACACCGATCGAGGACGCACCTCTGGGCGATACGCTCGGCACCGTCATCGGTTATGCCGCCGAGCCGGGCCGCGCCGCGCTCGATGGCGCAGCGGGAGGCACCAGCCCCTATGCGGCGGCCCTCATTCGCCACCTCTCGGCGATGAAGGGGGCCGAGTTCGGCACCGTGATGCGGATGGTGACGGAAGAGGTCTATCTCAAAACGCAAGGCCGACAGCGCCCCTGGGTGAATGAAAGCCTGAGGCGCCTGCTCTATTTCGGCGCCGAAGCACCCGAACCGGCAGGCGATGACGCGCTCATCACCGGCGAGCGGCGCCAGCTTCTCCTCACCATCGCCGCTCTCCCCGATGCCGAGAGGCGACAGGTCGAGACGATCGCCAGGGACGGTGGCGTCCCGCTCGATGCTCTCTATGGCGTGCTTAGGGCGCTCGGCGAAAGCCAAATGCCGCGGGATACGGAAGCACTCGAGAAACTGCTGCGGCAGCAAGCCGAGAAACTCAGGACGATGATGGCGGAGCGCCAGGCGCTCGAGACCGACGACCCCGAGATCGTGCGTCTCGCAGCGGCGGCCGACCGCGCCGTCGCGGAAGGCGCCATCGCGGCAGCCCGGCAATTTCTCGACCGGGCGGTGGCGCGCGTCGTCGCGACGCAGGACGCGGTCGATCGAACGGAAGCGAAGCTGAAAGCAAAGCGGCTTGCCGATGCCGCCGTCTACGAAAAGCGCGGCTTCGCTTCGTTCATGGCTTTCGACTACCTCGCCGGCGCCAGGGATTACCAGACAGCTTTCGAGCTCGCCGAGAAATGGGACGCCGAAAAAGCATGGCGGTACAAGGTGAGCGCCGCCTCGATGCTCCAGCAGCATGGTTTCAACAGGGGCGACCTGCCCAGGCTCAGGCAATCCATCGACATTTATCGCGAGGCCGTCGCCCTGACATTGCGCGGCACCGAGATACGCAACAAATGGGTATACACCCAGAACCTGCTCGGCAATGCGCTGATGGAGCTTGCCTTGCGCGAGAAAAGCGCAGCCGGGTTCGAAGAGGCGTACGCCGCCTATCGCGCATTGGAAGAGTACCCCCTCAACAGCCGGGCCGTCGATCCCGTCGCATGGGCTGCGATCCAGAACAATCTCGGCATCCTGTTTCAGGAACAGGGCCTGCGGGAGAAAGGGACGGCAAAGCTGCAGCAATCGGCCGCGGCCTTTCGCTCAGCACTCGCGGCCCGTTCGCGCGAAAGCGATCCTCTCGCCTGGGCCAGGACAATGAACAATCTTGGCAACACGCTGAAATTCATCGGCCAGCGGGAGAAGAACGTCGCGACGCTCCGCGAGTCGCTTGCGGCGCTCAACGCCGCGCTCGAAGTGCGCACGCGTGAGGACTATCCCGTCGACTGGGCCCTGACGCAACACAATGTCGGCCTCGTGCTGCAGGCGCTTGCCGAGGCCATACCCGATCCGAGCCTGTACCGCGAGGCCGCCGATGCATTTCGCCTCGCGCTTGAAGAAACACCGCGCGCCCGTTTTCCGGTCACCTGGAATCAGATTCACGGAATGCTCGTCGGTACGCTCATACGCCTCAACGATAACGGAAAGGAAGAGGTGATCATAACCTATCGACAGGCGCTGGCGCGGACTTCCCGCGAGCGTGATCCCGTGGCCTGGGCGGCAGCGCAGCACAATCTCGGAACAGCGCTGTTCCCGCTCGGGGGAAGCGATCCGACGACGGCGACACTCGAAGAAGCCGTGGCCGCCTTCGCCGCCGCGCTGAGCGCCCTGCCGAGAGAGCGCGATCCGCTCACCTGGGCCGATGCCCAGTACAAGCTAGGACGGGCGCTCCACAGGCTCGGCCGGCGGGAAGAGGGCACCCTTCGCCTGGAGCAGGCCGTAAAGGCATTGCGTGAAGCTTCGCGGGCGCAAAATGCCGACACGATGCCGTTTGAATGGGCGACGACGCAAGCCGAACTCGGCTCGACATTGAAGACCCTGGGCCAAAGGAGGAAGAGCGCCGCCGACCTCGAGGAAGCCATCGCCTGCTATCAGGATGC
The DNA here is from genome assembly GCA_964537655.1 of uncultured Aestuariivirga sp. Classification (GTDB taxonomy): domain Bacteria; phylum Pseudomonadota; class Alphaproteobacteria; order Rhizobiales; family Aestuariivirgaceae; genus Taklimakanibacter. Next base: position 8,638 of record CAZICN010000079.1, on the reverse strand, counting down.
CATCAGGACCTTCGAGGGGGCCGGATCGACATCCGAAAGCGCACTTGCCGAACGCGGGCTGGTCCTTGCCCGCGCCCTGCTCGATCTTGTCCGTAAACCCTGAAAACTACAGTAAAATGCCCCGCATTGACCGGTTGGCGGCCATCGCCTATCTGAGCGTCATGGCGAAGCACGACATCATCATCCTGCCCGATCCCTTGCTCAGGACGGTCTCGAAACCGGTCAAGACGGTCGATGGGACGACCCGCAAGCTTCTCGATGACATGCTGGAGACCATGTATGATGCCCCCGGCATCGGCCTCGCTGCCGTCCAGATTGGCATTCCCCAGCGACTGGTGGTGATCGATATCTCGAAGGAAGACGAAGAGAAGCACCCGCTTTTCCTGGTGAATCCCGAGATCACCTGGTCGAGCGAGGAAGAGTCGGACTATGAAGAGGGCTGCCTCTCGATCCCCGAATTCTTCGACATGGTCACCAGGCCCAAGGAGATCAAGCTGCGCTATCTCGACCGCCAGGGCGAGGCGCAGGCGATGCATTGCTCGGGCGTGCTCGCCACTTGCGTGCAGCACGAAATTGATCATCTCAATGGCGTCCTGTTTATCGACTATATCACCAAGCTGAAGCGCGACCGGGTGGTGAAGAAATTCGCCAAGGCGCAGAAGCTCCAGCGCAACGGAGATTGACGCTTGCGGCTCGTCTTCATGGGCACGCCGGACTTCGCCGTGCCCACGCTTGCCGCCCTCATCGATGCCGGCCACGACATCGCCGCCGTCTATTCGCAGCCGCCGCGGCCCGCCGGGCGCGGCATGGCCGATCGACTGTCGCCCGTGCATCATTTCGCGCTGACCCGCAATCTCGCCGTCCACACCCCGCTTTCGCTCAAGAGCGAGGAAGAGCAGAAGATCTTCGCCGGACACAAGGCGGATGCCGCCGTCGTCATCGCCTATGGACTTCTCCTGCCGAAGGCCATTCTCGACGCGCCGCGCAAGGGCTGCTTCAATGTCCATGCCTCGCTCCTGCCGCGCTGGCGCGGGGCGGCCCCGATCCAGCGCGCCATCATGGCCGGCGACCCCGAAACCGGCGTCACCATCATGCGCATGGCGGAAGGCCTCGATACCGGTCCCATGTGCCTTGTGGGCCGCGGCCCCATCCTGCCGACGACGACTGCCGGCGGGCTGCATGATAGCCTCATGCATCTGGGGGCCGGCCTCATGGTCGACGCCCTGAAGAAGCTCAAGCGCGGCGATCTCGCCTGCCGGTCGCAGCCCGATGACGGCGTGACCTACGCCCGGAAGATCGACAAGGCGGAGAGTGAAATCGATTTCACGAAGCCCGCGATCGAAGTGCGCAATCATATCCATGGCCTGTCGCCGTTTCCGGGCGCCTGGTTCCTGCTCGATCAGGAAGGCCGCACCTTCCGCATCAAGGTCCATCTTTGCGAGGTCGCGGGAGGCCGCGGCGAACCGGGCGAAGTGATCGACGACAAGCTCACCATCGCCTGCGGCGAGGGCGCCATCCGCCTGACCAGCCTGCAGCGCGAGGGCAAGAGCGCCATGGGGGTCGAGGAATTCCTGCGCGGCTTCTCGGTGCCGAAGGGCGTCGTCGTCGGATAGCCGTTATTGCGGCGCGCTGGCCGCCACGCCGCCGACCGGCACATCGACCTTGACGTCACCCGCCTTCTCGAAAGTGAGCGTCACCGTCAGATGCCCGCCCTTCTTCAGCGGCGCCTTCAGCCCCATCAGCATCACATGCATCTTCTGGGGCGAGAGCATCACGGACTCCCCGGGTGCGAGCGTCAACGCCTCCACATGGCGCATGCTGACCACGCCGTTCTCTTCGACATTCTCGTGCAGCATCGCCGTCCGCGCCGCATCGGTCTGGATGGCGGTCAGCCTGTCAGCCTCGGCACCGTCATTGCGAATGGTGAAATAGACAGCGCCCGCCTTGGCGACGGGCGTCGCCGAAGCGCGGGCAAAGGCCTCTGTCACCATCACGTCGCCCGCATGCGCCGCATTCACGACTGAAACGGCGGCAGCGATGGTGAGGCCAATGGCGGCTGAAAGCTCAAGGACAAGTCGGCGCATATTCACCTCGTGCGCTTCGATATGGGCATGATTGTGAGCCAGCGCCAGCGGCTAAGGGTCGCGGCGCGCCGATGCCTCGAGCCTGCGGTCCTCGGCGGTCGCCGGAATCCACCATTCACGGCCGCGCGGCGTCTCCACATATTCGGGCCAGGGGAAATCGAGCGGCGGCGCATAGTCGCACCAGGGTTTCGCCTCCCCGGCACGCGCGAGGCGGTCGTCATATTCCGCCTTCGCGCGCTGCAGCGCCTGGGGGTCGGTCATGAGATCGAGGATCGTCCCGGCGATCGTCTTGGCGGCCGTCGAAACCGTTGGATCGATGGTCGCCGGCATGCCGCCCAGCGCATTCATCACCCAATCGGGATAGGCGAAGCCCGGCGGCGCTTTCAGCGTGGCGCGGCCCACATAGAATCGTACCGCCGGCGCATGCCAGGTCATGTCGGTGTAATCGTCCGACGTGTAGTGCGTCTGCCAGGACGGGATGGTGGCGCGGATTAGCCGCTCCGCCTCTTGCGGTGCAATGAGCTGCTCGATCTCGTCGATGAAGGGGCGCGCCATCGGCTCGAGCGCCAGTTCCCTCTGGATCGCATGCGCTACCTTGATCGCCTCTGCGCCGAAGCGTGGCGGGCCGGCTCTTTCCATGTTGCGATAGGTGATCTCGGCCATCGCGTGATTGGCGAGGCCGGGACGCGATTTCGACACCCAGTGTCGGCGCCAGCTGCACTGGGCGGCAAGCGCCGCGCTCCCGGCATTGCGGTCGAGCACGGCGAAGATCTTGTCGAGCATGGTGCGATCGGGCGTCCTCGCCGCAAACATGATCTGCGCCATCTGTGCGGCGAGATTGTCGGCGGTCGCCTGGCCGCTGGCAAGAATGGTCTCATTGAGCGTCCAGGTGCCGGTATGCGGCAGCATGTGGTCACGCATCATCTTGGAGAGCGTGTACATGGCGACGACGGCATCATTGGCGCCAGGCGCGCGCGCCGAGGTATGCGCCGCCGGGATCGGCCCTTTGGCGGCATCCCTGAGCCACGTCTCCGGCGCATCGCACAGGAACTCGTAGATCGCCGCGTAATAGGGCCCGCAATGCGTGTCCCACCGGCAGGTATTGCAGTAAGGCAGCATATAGAAGGGGTGGAAGGAGATGATCGCATCGAGCCCGTCATAGTAGCCGCGGGCCGCATGGATGGGCTTCGATCCCCTCACCTTCTCGGCGGGCTCGCCCATGAAGCGGATCGTGCCGGTGATCGCGTGCTTCTCCATCGCCGCCTTGGCGCCAAGCGCGCCGACGAGCGCTCCCATGCCGAGGGCCGAGTGCGGATCGGTATGGCCGCCGGCGAAGCGCGACAATCCCTTGCGCGGCGCGCGATACGTATCGGCTATCTGGCAATTGCCCGGCACCGCGTCATATTCGGCATAGGCCATGATCGTGGGCCCCTTGCCGCTCGACCAGGTGGCGGAGAATGCCGTCGGCATGCCGCCCGAGCCCACTTCGACGGTGAAGCCTTCGGCGCGCAGGCGCGCCACATACCATTCGGCCGAGCGATATTCGCGCCAGGCGGTTTCGGCGAGCGCCCAGATATGGGCATTCCATTGCGACCAATCGCGGCGGCGCTGGTCGACAAAGGCAAAGGCCGTATCGCGGGCGGAAGACATCATCGAGTTCCTGTTCAGCGCAACGCCTGGGCAAGCTTCCTGATCGACTTGTCGATCACCGTTTCATCGAAGCCGGCATAGCCCAGCACCAGCCCGTGCCGGAAGGGCTTTCCGGCGAAATAGTCGGACAGCGCCGGCGCCAGCAATCCGGCTTTGGCGGCGCGCTTCGAGGCGTCGCTGTCGCTCATGCCGTTGATAAGCGTGCAGACGAGATGCATGCCGGCGGGCTCGGGCGCCGTCGCCAGGATATCGCCGGCATGGCGGGCAATCGCTTCGCGCAGCGCCAATTGCCGCTTGGTGTAGAGGCGTCGCATGCGCCTGATGTGGATGGCGTAGTGGCCGAGGCGCATGAAATCGGCGAGCACCGGCTGCAGGAAGAGCGAGACGCGGGCGCCGCGCTCGCGCATGACGGCCGATATGTCGCCGATCAGGCTGTGCGGCACGACGAGATAGCCGATGCGCAGACCCGGCAGCATGGTCTTGGAGAACGATCCCAGCGATATGACGACACCCGCCTCATCGACGCCCATCAGCGCCGGCAGCGGCTTGCCGTGATAGCGGTATTCGCTGTCATAGTCGTCCTCGATGATCCATGTCTTGCGCTGCCGCGCCCATTCGAGCAGCGCCAGTCGGCGCGCGAGCGGCATGGTCATGCCGAGCGGGTAATGCCGCGCCGGCGTCACCACGGCGGCGCGCGCATCGCGGGGACCCTTGGCAATATCGAGACCGTCCGCATCGACCGGAATCGGCACCGTCTTCAGCCCCAGTTCCGAGAAGGTCTTGCGGATCAGAACATAGCCCGGCTCCTCGATCAGAACCTTGTCGCCGCGCTTCAGGATGCTCTGGGCCAGAAGCTCGAGCGCTTCGCCGGCACCGCTGGTGATGACGACCTGCTCGGGCGCGCAACGCATGCCTCGGAATGCCCGCAAGTGATCGGCGATGGCGAGCCGAAGCGGCGCCCAGCCCAGCGGATCGGGTGAGGACAGAAGCTCACGAATCGGGTTGCGCCAGGTCTTGAGCATGAGCTTGGCCCATATCTCATGCGGAAAGAGTGCCAGCTCGGGGGCGGCCGGCTGGAAGGGCCTGACCTCGTCGGGCCGCGGCAGCACGCTGTCGGCAAGAGGCGCCACCTGCTCGGCGGCGCGCAGCACGTGATCCGGCAGATCGGGGGCCACGAACACACCGGAGCCGTGACGGCCCTCGGCATAGCCCTCGGCAATGAGCTCATCGACCGCGGCGACGACCGTCGCCCGCGACACGCCGAGCTCCTCGGCATAGACCCGGCTCGAGGGGAGACGCGCGCCCGGAGCAATGGTCTGGGCGAGGATCAGGCGCTTCAATTCGCCCGCCAGCTGGCGGTGCAAGGGTTCGCGGTCGGCGCGGTCGAGGCTGATGCCGGCAAGCGCGGCCTCGCCAAAAGTGGACTGCCTCTCTCTTTTGGATGTGGCCCTTTTCATCAGTCCACTCCTGCCACAAGCATCGGGTCTTGTGCAACCGGGCCCTGTCATGGCCCTGAAACCGGCCGGAAAACCCGCACATGCTCACCCCAGAAATGAAATCCATCATCGGAACCTATCCCCTGGGTTTCGTCGCCAGCGTCAATGAGGACGGGACACCCAACCTGTCGCCCAAGGGCACCTTCGTCGTGCTCAACGACACGCAGCTGGTGTTCGGCCATATCCGTTCGCCCGGCACCATGGCCAACATCGCCAGGCGCCCGACCATCGAGGTCAACTTCCTCGACGTCCTGTCGCGCAAGGCGGTGCGCCTGCGCGGCCGCGCCCGCATGTTCTCCAGGAGCGCTCCTGAATATGCCCAGCTCTTCGCCGCCCTGGCAGGCTGGAAGGGCTATACCGAGATCATGAAGGCGGTGGTGCGTGTCGATATCGAAACGGCAAGCCTCATTCTGTCGCCCGCCTACGACATCGGCCACACGGAAGCCCAATTGCGCGAACAGTACAGGGCGAAGTTCACATCGCTCTGAGGGTCCCTATGGGGAAATGGTTGCGCGGGGCTTTGCTCGCCTTAAGCGGGCTGGCCGGTTTCGTCTTCGTCAACAACACCAATCTGCTGGCCACGGCACGCGACGGCAAGCCGACACTCCTCGCCCATCGCGGCATGGCGCAGCGCTATGAGCCCGCCGGCATCACGAATGAAACATGCACGGCGACGCGGATCCTGCACCCCAGGCATGAGTTCCTGGAGAATACCATCGCCTCGATGACGGCCGCCTTTGCCGCCGGCGCCGATATCGTGGAGTTCGATATCCACCCGACCACCGACGGTCAATTCGCCGTCTTCCACGACTGGACGCTCGATTGCCGCACCAACGGGACCGGCGTCACGCGCGAGCATGCGATGGCCGATCTGCGAGCCCTCGACATCGGCCATGGCTATACGGCCGACGGCGGCAAGACCTATCCGTTTCGCGGCAAGGGCTTCGGGCTCATGCCGACGCTCGCAGAGGTCCTTGCCACCTTTCCCGACCGGCGCCTGATGATCAATGTGAAGAGCAACGACCCCGCAGAGGGCAGGCAGCTTGCCGGCGTGCTGGCGACATTGCCGCCCGAAAGGCGCAAGTCCCTCATCGTCTATGGCGGCGACCGGCCGGTGCAGGAAGTGAAGGCGCTGCTGCCCGATATCACGATTTTCTCGCGCGAGACGCTGGAGACCTGCCTGCTGCGGTATATCGGCTATGGCTGGACCGGCCTCCTGCCCGCCGCGTGCCGGGATACGACGCTGCTCGTGCCCATCAACATCGCGCCCTGGCTCTGGGGATGGCCCGACAAATTCCTCAACCGCGTCGAAGGCGCCGACACGGAGGTCTTCGTCGTTGGTCCCTTTCAAAAAGGCGACGGCACCGCCGGCCTTGATTCGCTTGAAGACCTCGAACGCCTGCCGAGCGGCTATACGGGCGGCCTGTGGACCAATGAGATCGGTCTGATCGCCGAACGCCTGCGCGCGCAAGGCCGGATCTAGTGTGGTGGTTCAGAAATCCTCTCCAGTATCGCGGTCGGGATTCGAGGGAATTTCTGAAACCAAGATTCGGGACACTAGCCGGCCTCATCTTTCATTTCGCGATCAGCAGCGCGAAAGGCTCTTCCAGCGCCCGCGCCACATAAGCGCGATACTTGCCATGGGCCGAATGGCCCTTCTCGATGCGCCCGAAGGCCGGATCACCGCCCAGCGCCTTCACCGGAATGTAGATGATCGGCGTCGAGACCGGCATCAGGTTCATGCCGCGGCCCGACTGCAGCGTCGTCAGGATGCCGAACATCTCTCCCGCGATGGTCGGGCGCGAGACGATGATGAAGCGGTACTGTCCGGATTTGTTGGTGATGAGATAGATATAGCCCGACTGATGCGGGATCGACACATTGCCGTCCTGGGTGAAGGCGGCATCGATGCGCTCGCTCTCCTTGAAGATGAGGTGCGACTTCTCCTCATGCCAGGCGATCGAGGTGCGGTAGGCATAGACCGAATCAGGATTGGAGAAGGAAGGCCTTACCGTCACATAGTCGCCTTCGATCCACGACACGGCGCGCCGGGCGTAAGAGCCGAGCTCCTCGGGGGCGATGCCGCTGAGGCGTGCCGCGGCGGCGAGCTTGGCCGGCGTCGGACGCCGGAGCGTCAGGCCGAGCGCCGCCTCGAGGCGCACGATGCTGGCGAGCGTGAAGGGACGCTGGCCGGAGAGCGCCTTTTCCAGCGTCGACAAGCTGATCTTCGCCTGGTCGGCGAGATACTGGCGGGTGATGCGGCGGCGCGCCAGCGCCTCCCGCACCGTATCGGCAACAGCGTCATTCTCCTCAACCGAGAGGGTCTGGTCGGTCATCGCGCGGTCAACTTTGAAACACGAGGGGATGTGGGATCAGGGCCGTACAAAACCGTACATTTCCACAAGGGCCTGTCTAAAACAAGGCAAGTCCCGCCACATAGCGGACAGCGGCGGCCAAAGAATGGCGGATTGCCCGCTCGCGGCGCACCGGCCCCTGGCTCCACATCATGAGACCACGGCATCCCCCGATTGCGGGCGGGCCGTTATGGAGCGGAAATCCCATGTACCGAATATTGCTCGCCTTGCTGGGCGTCATCGCCATGACGCTCGGCGCCGCGGCCGGCTTCGTGTCGCCCTCGCAAATGGGCACCGGCGCCCTGCTGCTCAAGACCACCGAACCCGGGAAATATGTCGAAGCGCCCCGGGTCGCCACCGATTTCGACATCATGGTCTCAGGGCCAATCGCGCGCACGCGCGTCACCCAGCGCTTCAGGAACCCGACCAATGGCTGGATCGAGGGCACCTATGTGTTCCCAATGCCGGAGAACGCCGCCGTCGACACGCTGACGATGGTCATCGGCGAGCGCATCATCGTCGGCGACATCAAGGAGCGCCAGGAGGCGAGGCAGATCTACGAAGAGGCGAAAGCCAAGGGCCAGAAAACCGCACTCCTCGACCAGGAACGCGCCAATGTCTTCACCAACCAGGTCGCCAATATCGGCCCCTACGAGACGATCGTCATCCAGATCGAATATCAGGAAGCGATCCGCCAGTCTGGCGGCGTGTTCTCGCTGAGGGTGCCGACCGTCGTCGCTCCGCGCTATGTGCCGGAGCCCAGACTGGTCGCATCGGAGACTGCGCAGTTCTACACGGTCAAGGACAGCGTGCCGGACCGCGACAGGATCACCCCGCCGGTGCTCGATCCGCGCAAATCGGCGCCGGTCAATCCCCTGACCCTCAGTGTCCATCTCAATCCCGGCTTCGCCCTGGGCGAGGTGTCGAGCTCATTCCATGACGTGATCGCCGAGGCCACGCCGCAAGGCGGCAAACGCATCACGCTCGCCCGGCCCGAATTCGCCGATCGCGACTTCGAGCTCACCTGGCAGGCGGCCCAGGGTGCGGAACCCGA
>CAZICN010000078.1:0-15837 GCA_964537655.1 uncultured Aestuariivirga sp. | reverse complement strand
CGCCGGGCAGCGGCGTGATCAGGATGCCGCCGGTCTCGGTCTGCCACCAGGTGTCGACGATCGGGCAGCGGCCGTCGCCGACCACGCGGTGATACCATTCCCAGGCTTCCGGATTGATCGGCTCGCCGACGCTGCCGAGCAGCCTCAGCGACTTGCGCGACGTGCGCTTGACGAGATCCTCGCCCGCCCCCATCAGCGCGCGGATGGCGGTGGGGGCGGTGTAGAAGATGTTGACCCCGTGCTTGTCGATCACTTCCCAGAAGCGCGAGGCGGTCGGGTAGTTGGGCACGCCCTCGAACATGAGGGTCGTGGCGCCGTTCGCCAGCGGCCCATAGACGATATAGGAATGGCCGGTGACCCAGCCCACATCCGCCGTGCACCAGTAGATGTCGCCATCATGATAGTCGAACACATATTGATGGGTGATCGAGGCATAGACGAGATAGCCGCCGGTCGTGTGCAGGACACCCTTGGGCTTGCCGGTCGAGCCTGACGTGTAGAGGATGAAGAGCGGATCTTCCGCCTTCATTTTCTCGGGCTTGCACTCGGCCGGAACCTTCGCCGCCTCGGTGTGGTACCAGAAGTCGCGGCCCTCCTGCATCGGCACAGTGCCGCCGGTGCGCCGCACCACCAGAACCTTCTCGCCGCCCTGGCATTTCTTGAGCGCCTCGTCGGTGTTAACTTTCAGCGGCACCTTCTTGCCGCCGCGCAGACCCTCGTCCGCGGTGATGATGAATTTGGACTGAGCATCGCTGACCCGACCGGCGAGCGAATCGGGAGAGAAGCCGCCGAACACGACCGAATGCACCGCCCCGATCCGGGTGCAGGCGAGCATCGCATAGGTCGCTTCCGGGATCATCGGCATGTAGATGGTGACCCGGTCGCCCTTCTTGACGCCATGCGCCTTCAGCACATTGGCGAAGCGGCAGACATGCTCATAGAGCTCGCGATAGGTGATCTTCTTGTCGTAATAGGGATCATCGCCTTCCCAGATGATCGCCGTCTGGTTGGCCCGCTTCTTGAGATGCCGGTCGATGCAGTTGACCGAGACATTGAGGAGGCCGTCCTCGAACCATTTGATCGAGACATTGTCATGGGCGAAGCTCGCATTTCCGATCTTCTTGGGCGCCTTGAACCAGTCGATCCGCTTGGCATGCTTGGCCCAGAACTTGTCCGGCGCGGCGATCGATTCCGCATACATCTTCTTGTACTGGGCGTCGCTGATCAGGGCCCGCTTTTTCCATTGGGCCGGAACCGGATAGACCTTGTCGGACATAAGCAAAATCCTCCCTCTCATGCCGCGTTCGGGCGAGTATTATCGGCGCATTGTCCTATCTTGCAATCCGACAACTGTCTAAGAAAATCAAACCCCTCGTGATCCAAGGCCCATGCCCGTCCATCTCCTCTGGTTCATCGTCCTCGGCTGCTTCTGGGGCCTCACCCCCTCGCTCTACAAGCTCATGGGCGAGCACGGCCTGCCGATCACCCATATCATCGTCTATACCGGGCTCATCGTCGGCGCGGCGCTCGCCATCCTGCCGATTGCCCGGGGCCGTTTTGTCGTGAGCCGGGAGATCATGTTCTATGGTCTCGGCTGCGCCGCCCTGCTCAACGTCCCCTTCGCCATGAGCCTGTTCTTCTCGCGGCAAGTGGCCGCCACCGAATATGCGCTGATCGTCTCGACCGCACCCTTCTGGAATTACCTTCTGGCGCTCGCCACCGGACGCGAGATCGCCCATCCGCGCCGGATCGGCGGGCTCATGGTCGGCTTCCTGTCGAGCGCCGTGCTCATTCTGTCGCGCGGCGGGACGGGCCAGAGCGAAATATCGTGGTGGATCGTCGCCGCCTTCGCCGTCCCCATCGTCTACAGCGCCTATAACTGGTTCGCTGGCGCCTATTGGCCGAAGAACGCCGATATCATGATGGTCGGCGCGGCCGAGTCGGTCTTTTCCGGCCTGCTGGCCATCCCCTTCATGCTGGTGCTGGCGCCGCCCTGGGGCGAGACGGCGCCGGCCCTTTTCGCCTATTGGACGGCCGGCCTCGCGGCACTCCTGTGGATCGTCGAGCGTATCGCCTTCTTCACCCTCATTCGCGAGAAGGGCGCTTTCTACACCATCCAGGCGATCTATGTGTCGACGCCGGCCGCCGTCCTCTGGGCGATCTTCATTTTCCAGCGGCCCGCCGATCCGTGGATCTGGGTCAGCCTCGCGATCCTGATGGTCGCCTTGTGGCTCAACAACAGCCGGCTGCGTCCCGCCCTGTAACGCCCATCCACCACCGTTCGAGCGGCCTACTTCTCGAAGCGGCTCGTGGCGTCACGGTCGCGGTCGTATCGCCGCGTGATCGGAAACGGCGGCAACCAGGACTCGCGACGGACGATCCAGCTTTCGTAGGTCGGCATCAGCTGGTCGGGGGCATCCAGGGACCCCAGGTTCACTTCGACTTCGTCCGCGGTGCGCGCGAAGACGGACGAGCCGCAGCGCGGACAGAAAAAACGCCCGGCATAGTCGCGTGTTTCGCCCTCGATCGTCACCGCATCCTGAGGGAATATGGCGGAAGCGTGAAAAAGAGCCCCGTGATGCTTGCGGCAATCGAGACAATGACAAAGGCCGACCCGGTAGGGGAGTCCCGACGCCACGATCCGGACATTGCCGCACAGGCAGCCGCCCGTGAATCGGTCCATGTTGCGTCTCCTCTCAAGAGCAAGCGGGCGGACCTTTACAACGGGTGGCATTGTCATGGCAATTGCCCGCAGCCGCTAGATCCGCCAGACAGCGGTGCGCTTGATCTCGGCGTCCTCGAGCTCGCGCGTCACCGGCACATTATAGTCGATGACGTGCAGAAGCGCCGCTTTCGGCAGATAGGACCGGCCGGGATCGCCGATCAGGACGACAGCGCCCTTCGCCTTGGCCGCGATGAGCCAGCCATGCACGCGCTCGGCCAGGGCTTTCTCATAGAAGAGGTCGCCGACCAGCACGACGTCGAATGCCGGCGGGCGTTTCATCAGCAGGTCCTCCTCACCGATCTCGATCTCGACCCCGTTCAGTTGCGCGTTGAGGCGCGTGGCGGCACAGGCGAAGCTGTCGATATCGGCGGCGAGCACCTTTCGGGCACCCGCTGTCTTGGCGGCGATGGCGACGAGGCCCGATCCCGTCGCCAGATCGAGCACTTTCCTGTCTCTCACCAGATGCGGGTGATCGAGCACATAGCGCGAAAGCGCCTGGCCGCCGGCCCAGGCGAAGGCCCAGAAGGGCGGCGGCAGGCCGATCTCGCCCAGTTCTTCTTCAGTCTTCTGCCAGATCGGCACCGCCTCATGCGCCAGATGCAGCAGGATCTCGGGCACCAAAGGCGGCGCCAGGATGCTGGTGTTCTGCCGGATGAAATCCGGATGATCGACGACTTTCAGCAACTAAAGCTTCTTCACGCCGCCGAGATCGCAGATCATCTTCCATTCCTCGTCCGTCACCGGCTGCACCGACAAGCGCGAGTTATTGACCAGCACCATGTTCTTGAACCGCTTGTCGGCTTTGACTTGCGGCAACGTCACCGGCTTCGGCACATCGGCGACGGCGCGGATATCGACGCATTCCCAGTTGCCTTCCTTGGCGGTCGAGTCGGGATGCGCGAGCTTCGCCACCTCGACGATGCCAACGATCGCTTTGCTCTCACCCGAATGATAGAAGAACCCTTTGTCGCCGAGCTTCATCTCCTTCATGTTCTTGCGCGCCTGGAAGTTGCGCACGCCGGTCCACTCCTCGCCAGCCTTGCCCTTGGCTTTCTGCTGGTCCCACGACCAGGTCTCGGGCTCCGATTTGAACAACCAATAGACCATCATTTCACCTCCGGATTTTTGAGACCCCATTTCCATGCCCGGATCTCCACCGCCGCGAAGAGTCCGGCTTTCGCATAAGGGTCGTTCCTGGCGATCGTCTCCGCCCCACCCCTGTCCTTCGCCTCGACGATGACCAGCGAGCCGATCGGGCCTCCCGCTTCGTCGGTGAACGGCCCCGCCGCCTTCAGCGCGTCGCCGAGACCGTTGAGATAGTCGATATGGCCGGGCCGCTCCTTGAGGCGAAGTTCGACCGAATTGGGCTTGTCGGTGCAGATCAGCGCATAGAGCATTTTCTTGTCCTCAGCTTCTGTGGAATTCCGGATTGACGGGCCGCGCCAGCAGCCTGGCGATCTCTTCCTCGGGATTGGAGCCACCGTCAATGATGGCGTGAACCGACGTGCAGATCGGCATGTCGACATTCTGCAGGACGGCGAGGCGCGCCACGATCTTCGCGGTCGCGACTCCTTCGACTGTTCCCCGGGCTTGCGCCAGCGCTTCGGCCACCGTCTCGCCCTCGCCGAGCGCCAGGCCGAAGGAGAAATTGCGCGACTGCCGGCTCGAGCAGGTCAGCAACAGGTCGCCGAGGCCGGAGAGGCCGGTCAGCGTCTCGCCGCGTCCGCCGAGCGCCTTGCCGAAGCGCGTCAGTTCGGCGAAAGCGCGTGTGGTGAGCGCCGCCCTGGCACTGTCGCCCAGCTTCTTGCCCTGGGCGATGCCGCAGGCGATGGCCAGCACGTTCTTCACCGCCCCGCCAAGGGCGACGCCGCGCAGGTCGTCGGAGGGATAGATGCGGAAGGTCGTGAGGCTCAGCGCCTGCGCCCAGTCCTTGGCCAGGCGAAGGTCGCCTCCCGCCAGCGTCACCGCGGTCGGAAGGCCCTGCGCCACGTCGAGCGCGAAGCTCGGCCCCGACAGGATGAGGGCCGGGCTTTCCGGCAGGCACTCGGCAAGAACCTCGTTCATCAGCAGGCCGCTCTCGGCCTCGATGCCCTTGGCGCACAGGATGACGGGCCGGGCGAGACCCTGGATTTGCGTGAGGACCTGGCGCAGATGCTGCGCCGGCACCACCGCCAGCACCGCATCGCAGGACTTGAGATCGCCGGGCGCCGAAGTGGCGCGTGTTCCGGGGCCGAAGCCGATGCCGGGAAGGCGCGCCTCGAGCCTGTGCGTCGCGTTGATCTCGGCGGCGGTTTCGGGCCGGCGCGCCCATACCGTCACCTGATGCCCGGCGCGCTCGGCGACTGAGGCGAGCGCCATCCCCCAGGCGCCGGCGCCGAGAATGCCGATGCGGCTCACGCTTTCACCCCCGCACCCGTCATGCGCTTTGCCTCGGGGTCGAGCGGCCAGCGTGCCCTGGCCCCGGCATCGAGCGGATCGGCAAGGCCGAGGGCCAGGCGCTCGGCCCCGGCCCAGGCGACCATCGCGGCATTGTCCGTACACAGATGAGCAGGCGGCACCATGAGGGCGAAGCCGAGGCGCCGGCAGACCGTCTCGAAACTGTCCCTGAGGGTCTGGTTGGCGGCGACGCCGCCCGCCACCACCAGCACCGGGTGGCGCGTGTCGGGATAGGCATCCTTGAAATATTTGAGCGCACGGCTCAGCCGGTCGCGCATCGTATCGGCGACCGCCGCCTCGAAGCTGGCGCAGATATCGCGGATGTCGGCGGGCTTCAGCGGACGCAGGTCCTCGACCGTCTCGCGTATCGCGGTCTTGAGGCCGGAGAAGGAAAAATTGCAGCCCTCGCGGCCCTTGAGCGGGCGCGGGAAATCGAACCTCCGGGGGTTCCCCTGGCGCGCCAGGGCCTCGACTTGCGGCCCGCCCGGATAGGGCAGTCCCAGGAGCTTCGCCGTCTTGTCGAAGGCCTCGCCCAGAGCGTCGTCGATGGTGGTGCCGATCCGGCGATAGCGCCCCACGCCCTCGACGATCTGGATCTGGGTGTGGCCGCCCGAGATCAGCAGGAGCAGATAGGGAAAGTCGAGCCGGCCGAGAAGCCTCGGCGTCAGCGCATGCGCCTCCAGATGGTTGACGGCGGCGAGCGGCTTGTCCTTGGCGAGCGCCAGCGCCTTGGCGGTGGTGAGGCCGACGAGGAGGCCGCCAATGAGGCCGGGTCCCGCCGTGGCGGCGACGCCGTCGATGTCATCGAGCGTGAGATGCGCCTCATCGAGGGCCCTGGCGATCAGCCGGTCGAGATGGCTCGCATGGGCGCGCGCCGCGATTTCCGGCACCACGCCGCCATAGGGCGCATGGTCCTTGATCTGCGAGAGGATGATATTGGCCAGGATCTCGCCTGACCCGTCGGCATGGCGGCGCACCAGCGCCGCCGCGGTCTCGTCGCAGGAGGTTTCGATGCCTAGAATGGTCTGTTCCGGTGCGGCCATGAATGCCCATGACGTTTGGAGCGTAAGCGACTAAATGAGCGTCGTGATCTAGCATTTCGCGGAGTTGACTTGCAAACGCCCAGACTGAAGATCGGAACGCGCGGCTCGCGGCTCGCCCTGGCCCAGGCCGAGGAGACGCGCCGGCGCCTGTGCGAGGCCCATGGCCTCGCCCCTTCCGACATCGAGATCGTCGCCATCACCACGACCGGCGACCGCATCCGCGACCGGCCGCTGAGCGCGATCGGCGGCAAGGGACTGTTCACAAAGGAGATCGAGGAAGCGCTGCAATCGGGCGCCATCGATCTTGCCGTCCATTCGATGAAGGACATGCCGGCGCATCTTCCCGACCATCTGGTGATCGCCGCCCTGCTGCCGCGCGAGGACGCCCGCGACGCCCTGATCAGCCCGCATTGCAAGAGCATCCGCGATCTCGACCCGGCCGCGGTCGTGGGCTCGGCCTCGGTGCGCCGCGCCGCGCAACTGAAACGCCTGCGCCCCGATATCTCGGTGGTCAATCTGCGCGGCAATGTCGAGACCAGGCTCGCCAAGCTCGACCGCGGCGAGGTGCAGGCGACCTTCCTCGCCTGTGCCGGCCTCATCCGTCTGGGCCTCGCCCACCGCATCACCGCTCCCGTTCCCGAGGACGAGATGCTGCCGGCCGTAGCCCAGGGCGCCATCGGCATCGAAATCCGCGACGACGACGCGCGCCTGCGCGACATGCTGGCACCCGTCAATGACGAGGCGACCGAGATCGCCGTCGCCTGCGAGCGCGCTTTCCTCGCGGCCCTCGACGGATCCTGCCGCACGCCGATCGCCGGCCATGCGATCGTGCGCGAGGACCGGCTGGAATTCCGCGGCGAGGCGCTGACGCTCGACGGCCGCATGACCTTCGCGGCCGAGCGATCGGGACCGATTGCCGATGCCGCCCGCCTCGGGCGCGACGCCGGCGAGGAGGTGAAGGCCAGGGGCGGCAGGCATCTCCTGCATCTCGAATGACGATGCGCACGGAACCCCACCCGGCGCTGCGCGCCACCCTCCCCGAAGAAATCGGGGAGGGAGAAGACAGTCAGAAACTTCTGTCTTCCCTCTCCCTCCCACCACTTCGTGGGGGGAGGGTGGCAGGCGAAACGCGTGACGGGTGGGGGGACATCACCGTCTCTCGCCTACTCGGCATCCCTCTGGAAAGAGCATGATATGCGGCTGCTGATCACCCGGCCCGTCGAGGACGCGCGCATCCTCGCCGAAAAACTCGCACGCCTCGGCCACGAGGTGATCTCATCGCCGCTTCTCCGGATCGTGCGCCGCTCCGATATCGAGATCGACGGCGACGACTGCCAGCTCATCGCTCTGACCAGCGCCAATGCGGTGCGCGCACTGCAGGGCACGCATCACCTGAAGCGACTGCTTCATCTCCCGGTCGCCGCGGTCGGCCCGCAATCGGCCGTGGCCGCACGGCAGGCGGGATTCACCGGCATCACCGAAGCCGGCGGCGACGGCATCGGCCTCGCCCGCCACATCATCGCCACAGCGAAGCCCGACGCCGGAGCCATCCTCTATCTGTCGGGCCTCGACACGGCGAGCGATTTCGCGGGCCTTCTCGAGCGCGCCGGCCTTTCGGCGCGCCGCGTCATCGTCTATGAGGCGCAGGCCGCGGCCGCGCTCGAGCCCGGGGCGGCCGAGGCGGAAGGCGTGATGCTCTATTCACCGCGTTCGGCGAGACTGTGGCTCGATCTCGCAGGCCGGCAGGACATTCCGGCGAAGGCGATGCTGCATTTCTGCCTGTCGCCCAATATTGCCGCGATTTTGCCCGATGGCTTTGCCACACGGATTGCGGCGCGGCCGACGGAAGAATCGCTTCTCGATCTCATTGGCCGGGCCGATGGAATGGCATAGCATGGCCCCGAGAAGAGCATGGCCATGACCAATCATTGGAGCTGATATCCGATGACCACGATCGAAAACGACGCGCAGGGCTCGAAGGCGAGAAGCCCGGTCATCGATCTCGAGGCGGAGGACATTTCTCCCCCGGCCGACACCGGCGAGACGCGCGAGAGCGACACGCCGAAGGAAGAACCCGTTTCACCACCGCCATCGCCGCCCGCTTCATCCTTCTGGACCAAGGGCCGCATCACCGGCATCGCCGCCGTCATCGCCGCTTTCCTCGGCGCCTGGCTCTATCGCGAGGTCGGCGCGAATTTCTGGCCGCCTTCTTCCGTTTCGGCGCTGGAAGAACGGCTCGGCACGCTCGACGCCTCGAACCGCACGCTCAACGAGCAGCTCGTGGCGCTTGGCGGCGCGTTCGATGCGTTCAGGGCCGAGACGACGAAGCTCACCGCGGCGGCGGCCGACAGGACCGGCGATCTCGAAACCCGCCTCGCCGGCCTGGACAAGGCGCTGGCCGAGCTTCGCCAGTCGGTGGCGACGCTGGGCGCGGCGGCGACGGGTGGCGGCGACCCGGCGGCACTCGCCGAACTGACCCAGCGCATCGACCAGCTCGAGCAGGCGGTCGCCGCCTTGCGCGAGGGCGACGGCACGCCGCCGCCGACCACGACCGGGGGTGACGATTTCGCCGAACTCTCGCAGGCGCTCTCCGATCTCAAGGCGAAATTCGCCGCCGGCGTCGCCTACAGGGAAGAGCTCGACCGCATCGCCGTCTATGTGCCGCAGAATTCCGATCTCGCCGATCTCGAGCCTTCCGCGTCATCGGGCATCGCCAATGCCGAGGCGCTGGCCGCCGCTCTCGAAGCGCTCATTCCCGGCCTTGCCGGACCGGATGGCGGCGGTGCCATGGACGCCGATGCCGGCGGCTTCTGGGCCTGGATCGGCACCGTGGTGAAGGTGCGCGATCTCACCACGCTGAACTGGTCCGACCTGGCGCGCGGCGCTGCCGCCGACGCCAGGGCCGGCGATCTCAAGGCCGCCATAACGAGGCTCGAGGAGCCGGGCGGCGACCTTCCGGCCGCCATTGCCGAATGGCGCGACAAGGCCCGCCTGCGCCTCAAGGCGGAAGGCGCATTGGCACAATTGGCAGAAGCGGTGACCCGGATCATCATGGGCAAATCATGATTCGCCTGCTGGTTCGCTTCCTCCTCCTCGCCGCCGCCGCCGCGGGCTTCGCCTGGATCGCCGACCGGCCGGGCACGATCGTCATCCGCTGGCTCAATCGCGAAATCGAGACATCGGTGCTGGCGGGCCTCGCCGGCCTCGTCTTCACCGTGCTGGCGCTGTGGTTCCTGTTCTCCCTGCTGCGCCGGCTGATCGGCACGCCCGGCGCCATTGGCGGCTATCTGCGTTTCCGCAAGGCGCGCCGCGGCTATGAGAGCCTGTCGCGCGGCATCATCGCCGCCGGCGCCGGCGACGGCCAGGGCGCCCATCGCTTCGCCGCGACCGCCGCCAAGAACTTGACCGACGAGCCCTTGCTGAAGCTTCTCGAAGTGCAGGCCGCCCAGCTCAAGGGCGACCGCGCCAAGGTGCGCCGCGGCTTCGAGGAGATGCTGAAGGCGCCGGAAACGCGAGCGCTGGGCTTGCGCGGCCTGTTCGCCGAGGCGCGCCAGTCGGGCGATCTCGCCGCGGCGCGCGGTTTCGCCGAAGAAGCGCTGAAGCTCAGCCCGGCGCTCGGCTGGGCGTCCTCCGCCATGCTCGCCATCCAGTCGCAGGCGCGCGACTGGGATGCCGCCTTGCTCACGCTCGAGACGCAGCGCAAGGCGAGCCAGCTGCCGGCCGAACAGGTGAAGCGCATGAAGGCGGTGCTGCTCGCCGCCAAGGCGATCGCCGCCGAGACGAAGGATCCGAGATCGGCGCTCGACCTGGCGCTCGAGGCCCACAAGCTCGACCCGGCGCTGGTGCCGGCGGCCTGCGTGGCGGTCAGGCTCTATGCGGCGCAGAATGCGCTGCGCCGCGCCTGGCGCATCGCCAGCAGGACATGGGGCCTCGCTCCCCATCCCGATCTCGCCGAGGCCTATGCCTTTGCGCGCCTCACCGATTCCCCGGGCGAGCGCCATGAGCGGGTGCGCCGGCTGATCGGCTCCTATCAGGGCGGCGCCGAAGGCGCTTTCGCGCTCGGGCGCGCCGCGGCGGAAGCGCGGGCATGGGACGATGCGGAGAAGGCGCTGAGCTCTCTCGCCGAGCGCGATCCCGAGGCGCGCATCTGCGCGCTGATGGCCGAGATCGAGGAAGGCCGGGGCGACAAGGGCCGGGCGCGCGAATGGCTCGCCCGTGCCGTCAGGGCGCCGAGCGATCCCATGTGGGTGATCGATGGCGCGGCGTCACCCTATTGGACGCCGGTCTCGCCGGTGACGGGCGAGATCGCCTTCGCCGAATGGAAGGCGCCTTTCGACCAGCTGCCGCGTCATGCGGCGGCGCAGCCCGTTCCCGAAGCCGTCGTCGAGGAGGCCCCGGCTCCGCCTGAGCCGCCGGCCGCAGCGGCCACCGTTCCGGTCCCGGAACCACCTGCCCCACCGCCCAAGCCCGCCCCGCAGCGGGCGGCGGGCCGGTCCAAGCCGCGCATCGTCGAGCCGGTCCGCCCGCCGGACGATCCGGGCCCTCTCGATGAGGATGAGGAACAATCGGCGCGCCGGGCCTCCGCCGACGGTTGAAATCGCCAGGCGAACCCTGTATCAGTCCGCCCATTCCACGGCCGGGGCCGCCTTAGCTCAGTCGGTAGAGCGGCGCATTCGTAATGCGTAGGTCAGGTGTTCGAGTCACCTAGGCGGCACCATTTTCGTTCAGTGAAGCTCAGGCGTAGATCACGGTTCCGGTTCAACTTGCCACCGGCGGATCTACGGCTCTTTCAGAATCGTATTCGCCGCGGCCCCTTCGACCTGATCGATCACCAGCAGCTTGACGGCACTATCCCCGACATTTTCGGCACGGTGCCACTGGTCGATCATTTCAACGATGAAATTGCCTGTCTTGTAAACCTTGCTTTCATTGGTCTCGACATTGGTGACCTTCAACGACCCCGCCTGCACAATGCCATACCGCGCGAAGGGATGCTTGTGGATCGGCAGCGTGGCGCCCGGCGCGATATCAAACGTCGAGACGACCACCCTGACGTTGTTTTGCGGCAAGGTGATCGGCTTTCCGGATGCGGTTTCGGTCATATCGTGCAGCGGCGTGACCGTGACCGCCTCGAGCGCCCATGCGACGCCCGTCGAAAGGACGACGCCCAGCGTCGCCAGAATCACTCGTGCTGTTGTCAACCGCCATCTCCCCAGCCAACCCGCACCGGACATTACATACGTCAACAGGTCCATCCAAATGATTCCTGCATCGACAAGCGCGCTATGAATTCGCGGGCCGGACTTTAATCTCGGACCCAAACCGTTTTGTCTCTCGTGCTGCATTTACCGGGGCGGTCTCTCCGGCCGACAAGACGCAGGCAAGCTATGGCGCCAATTCCTCGATGTTCGACGGCACAAAATCGCTGGAAATTCTTGGGGTTGGACTGGAATAGATGAAGGCGACCGGCCTGCGGCGCGGTGTCCCGGATTGCCGTCAGGATGGCGGGTGTGCTTCCGCGGACCAGGTGAGAGGCATTTCCGGCGGGGCCGAATCCGGCTACGCCTGACAGTGTTGTGCCGCTCGGATCAGGGAGCCTCCCCGTGTCCATCATCGAAGACCTGAGAAAAGCGCTCGGCGATGAGGCCGTGCTGACCGGCGACGATCGCGGCGATCGCCACCGCAGCGATGCGAGCCAGACCGGCAAGGCCCTGCCGCTCGCGGTGCTGCGACCGGCGACGGTCGAAGCGGTGGCCGAGGCCCTGCGCATCTGCAACGAACATGAACAGGGCCTCGTCCCGCAGGGCGGCATGACCGGCCTCGCCGGCGGCGCCAATCCGGCCGCCGATGATATCGCTTTGTCGCTCGAACGGCTCTCGGGCGTCGAGGAAATCGACGCCGCGGCCCAGACCATGACGGTCAAGGCCGGCACGACGCTGGAAGCGGCGCAGGCCGCCGCCGAAGCCGCGGGCTTCCTCTTGCCGATCGATCTCGGTGCGCGCGGCAGCTGCCAGATCGGCGGTACGCTGTCGACCAATGCCGGCGGCATTCGGGTGATCCGCCACGGCGTCACCCGCGACAATGTGCTGGGCATCGAAGTGGTGCTCGCCGACGGCACGGTTCTCACCATGCTGAACAAGATGGTGAAGAACAACACGGGCTATGACCTGCGCCAGCTCTTCATTGGCGCCGAGGGCACGCTCGGCGTCATCACCCGCGCCGTCCTGCGCCTGAAGCCCTTGCCCAAGGGGCGAGTGACCGCGCTCTGCGCGCTCGCGACCTATGACGACGTAGTCGCGTTGCTGAAACACGCGCAACGCGACCTCGCCGGCCTCTCTG
The DNA here is from genome assembly GCA_964537655.1 of uncultured Aestuariivirga sp. Taxonomy (GTDB): domain Bacteria; phylum Pseudomonadota; class Alphaproteobacteria; order Rhizobiales; family Aestuariivirgaceae; genus Taklimakanibacter. The sequence continues at coordinate 3,294 of CAZICN010000078.1, read as the reverse complement.
CCTTCGAAGCCATGTGGCAGAGCTATTTCAGCTTCAATGCCACGGCCGAGGATGTGCAGCTCTTCGACCGCGATCACGCTTTCGCCGTCCTCATCGAGGCGGAAGGATCGGAGCCCGAGGAAGATGGCGAACGTTTCGAAGCCTTCCTGGGCGATCTGCTCGAGGAGGGACTGATCGCCGATGCGCTCATTGCCCGCTCGGAGAAGGACCGGCGCTCCTTCTGGGCGGTGCGCGAAGGCCAGGCGATGGACGGAAAGCTGCCCAATCTCGTCAATCTCGATGTCAGCCTGGCGACCGGCGGCCTGGGGACCTTCGCCGACGCCTGCGGCAAGGCGCTGGCCGAACGCTTCCCCGGCTGCCATGTCTCCTTCTACGGCCATATCGGCGACAGCAACCTGCATGTCGCGGTGTCGGTCGAGGGCGCGGGCGACGCCGAGCTGCACGACATCGATGACATCGTCTACCGCCTCGTCGCGGCGCATGGCGGCTCTATCTCGGCCGAACATGGCATCGGCACGCTCAAGCGCGACTATCTGGGCTTCTCGCGCAAGCCCGCCGAGCTCGAAACCATGCGACGCATCAAGCAGGCGCTCGACCCGAACGGCATTCTCAATCCCGGCAAGGTGCTGAAGAAGTCCCTGATCTCCCCCGACCGGCAAGTCGCCTTTGATCGAAGTGATTCAATTGAATCGGAAAACGTTCTGGAGTGACCGCATGGCAAGGATACATCTGACCAGCGCGGCGGGCTTCGTCCAGGACATCGAGGCGCGCAGCCATGGCTTCACCGCCGACGAGCCGAAGCCGGCCGGCGGCACCGACACCGGTCCCGCCCCTTACGAACTGCTTCTCGGCAGTCTCGCCGCCTGCACCTCGCTCACCTTGCGCATGTATGCCGAACGCAAGAAATGGCAACTCGGCCGCATCGACATCGAAGCCCGCTTCCTGCGCGAAGAGGATGGTGCCGAGCGGATCGAGCGCGATATTTCCTTCAGCGCCGCGCTCTTGCCGGACCAGCGCGCCCGCCTCGCCGAGATCGCGGAGAAGACGCCGGTCACCAAGACGCTGAAGCGCGGCACGGCGATCGTCACCCGCTTCCTGCCCTAGTGTGGGAATCCCGCGCTAACATATAAAAATCGATCACGTTGATGAGTTTGGAGCGTTACGATCCAAACTCATCACGATCCAGGCAGACAGCTTTATTCGGGCTCCACCGCCAGATTCTGGTTGATGGCGACACTCTGCGCGCCACCGTCCTGGAACAGCCGGTTCCAGAAGTCGAGGATCTTGTTCAGCCTTTCGACCGGCAGGGCATTGCGCTCGGCGGTGCCGCCACGCCCGACGCCGAAGACGCGGATCTTGGCGCCGCGCAACTGCGGCACCAGCCGGTTCTCCGCGACCCGAGTGAGAAGGCCGTCATTGGGCAGCATGAGGAATTCGCCGCCCGGCATGAAGGGCGAGTTCTCGATCAGGTCGGAGAAGAGAAACATCTCCGTCTCCTTTGCGGCCGACAGTTCCTCGCGCGACACGAGCGCGATGGTCGTCACGATGTCCGAGAATTTCAGCTCCCGGAAACTGTCGAGCCGGGCGCGCGCCTTGTCGCGGATCTCGGCGATGAGGATGCGCTTGTGGTTGAGGACGAGCCCGCCGGTGCAGTCCGACAGGAGATCCTCCCAGAAGCCCTTCGGCGGACAATAGGGCATGCATTTGTCGACGAGTCTCTCCGAATTGGTGGCGCTGTCCGAGATCGTCCTGATGACGATGCGGTCGCCACCCTTGAGGCCGGCGACGATGCGCTGCAGGCCGTCGACGAGGATGGTTTTGTCCTGGGCATCATAGGGCGTCGTCACATCGAGGAAGAGCAGGACATTCCGGCCCTCCGGCGCACAATAACGCGTCCAGTCGATGCTTTGCGCATGGGCCGGCAGGTTCATCGCGATGAATACGACGACGCTGAGAGCAAGCTGGAAGATCTTCGACACGCGATATTCCGGATCAGGTCATCTGAGCGGCCGGATATTGGCGTTTTTCGTCACCTCGCTGGGCGGCAGGCGCGAGCCGGCGAGCTGCGAGGCGACATCGTTCTCCGCCGCCTCGTCGGCAAGCGTGTCGAGCGTATCGAGGACGAACTGGTCCCATTCATCGAGCGGGTAGCCGAGCAGCGTCTTCATCTCGATGATCTTGTTGTTGGCGTCGGCGAAGTTGCGGCTGGTGCCCGACAGGTCGGGCGTGAATTTGCGGATCGCCTTGGCACGCGACTGGGCATATTTGCCCTGGACCTTGCTCAGGCGTTTCGTCGATTTCCTGAGCGCGATCTCGGAGTGATCGAAATCCTTGTCGGGATCATGGCTGAAGAAGCCGAGCAGCATGGCGATGAGGGCGCCGCCAAAATTGACGGTGAAGAGAATGAGCGCGCTCACATCGCCGAAGGCATTGAACAGGCTCGACAGGAAGCCATGCTGGCTGACCTGCCCGCCGATATCGGTGAACAGACCGCCGATGCCTGGATCCGCGGCACCGGCCGAATAGCGGGCGCGCCCGATGGTGAGGATGGAGATGAGAAGGGCGAGCGCCGCGATGGCGAGGCAGGCGATGATGAGATTGGACCACACGACGCGGCGGCGATATTCCGACCACACCTGGCGGATGCATCTGCCGCACAGATGCGCCAGCAGCAGCAGCAGGATGGCGAAGGCCGTCGAGACGACATAGGAGGTGAGGTTCGAGCCCTGGATCGCATAGTCGAACAGGAACTTGTTGACGGGCGCCTCGAGGATGGCGAGACCGAAGGCCATCAGCCAGAACACCCAGGGCGCGACGCTCAGATTGTTGATCGGACGACGGACGACGGCCTGCAGCCGGTCGAACTGCTGGTCGTGGCGCTCATAGTCGCGCTGCGCCGCCGAATAGGCCTCGGAGCGCGGACCGTGATCGATCTCCAGCGTCAGGATTTCGTTCTTCCGCTCATTCAGGAGCTTGACATATTCGGCATGATGCTTCTGACGAGCCCCCATCCACTTGGCGAGTTCCTCGCGTGGATCGGCCGTGCGTCCCCTAGCCTGCAGGGCCATTTCTGCCTCCCTCAGCTCCGGTCTTTGCGCCCTATTGGCTTGATCAAAGCGCCAAACACCTGCCGCGGCAACAGAAATTTGCACACGCCCAACACCTGTCCCAACGGCAAACCTACCGGTGCGTTTAGAGAATCGCCGCCCAGCCGATCCGCCATCGCGGCCCGCTGACATCCGATCCCTCCTTGAGTGACTTCTCATCGGGCCGGGTCGCCCTGAGCGCCGAGAG
>CAZICN010000077.1:4806-15870 GCA_964537655.1 uncultured Aestuariivirga sp. | reverse complement strand
CGGCCAGCAGATCGAGCTGCCGGAAGACTGGCTCACCCATGGCAATCCGTGGGAATTCGAACGGCGCGAAGCCGCCTATGACATCGGCTTCGGCGGCACGGTCGAGACCGTCGAGCGGGACGACGCTTCTCTGCAGCACAGCTGGCGGCCGAGCGAAACGGTGCAGGCGGTCGCCTTCGACACGCCGATCGCCGGCTGGCGCGGCAGGCGCGTCAACACCTTGCGCCTGTGGGGCGCCCAGGCGTTCGATCCCATACGCCTCGATGCCTTCAACCGTGGCGATCATCTGGGAGCGCTCGCCGAACAGAATCGTGCCGACACCATCACCCAGGTGCTCTATCCTTCCGACAGCACGCCGGCCGGACAGGAACTGCGCCTGAGGCAGGAATACTTCTTCGTCTCGGCCTCGCTGCGCGACCTGGTGCGCCGGCATCTCAAGCAGTTCGGCACGCTCGACAGCCTGCCCGAGAAGATCGCCATCCAGCTCAACGACACGCATCCCGCCATCGCCGTCGCCGAGCTGATGCGCATCCTCGTCGACCGTCACGATCTCGACTGGGACCATGCCTGGAAGCTGACCACGGCCTGCGTCTCGTATACCAACCATACGCTGCTGCCGGAGGCGCTCGAGACCTGGCCGGTCCATCTGTTCGAGCGGCTGCTGCCACGCCACATGCAGATCATCTATGCGATCAACGCCAAGCTTCTTCAGGATGCGAGGGCGCGATCGGCGAGCGATGCGATGCTGTCGGCGATCTCGCTGATCGACGAGCATGACGGGCGCCGCGTGCGCATGGGCCAGCTCGCCTTTGCCGGATCGCACAAGGTCAATGGCGTATCGGGTCTCCATACCGAGCTGATGAAGACGACCGTCTTCAAGGACCTGAACGAGGCCTTCCCTGGCCGCATCATCAACAAGACCAACGGGATCACGCCGCGACGCTGGCTCATCCAGGCCAATGACGGCCTGACCAGGCTCGTCTGCGAGGCGATCGGCGACAGGGTCCTCGACAATATGGACCTGCTCTCGGACCTCACCCGCTATGCCGGCGACAGCGCCTTCCAGGCGCGCTTCGCCGAGGTCAAGCGCGCCAACAAGGCGAGGCTGGCGCGCGAGATCCAGGAGCGGATGGGGCTCAGGGTCGACCCGTCCGCCATGTTCGACGTGCAGGTCAAGCGCATCCATGAGTATAAGCGCCAGCTCCTCAATATCCTGGAGGCGATCTCGCTCTACAACCAGATCCGCTCGCATCCCGAGAAGGGCTGGGTGCCGCGGGTGAAGATCTTCGGCGGCAAGGCGGCGGCGAGCTACTGGCAGGCGAAGCTGATCATCAGGCTCGCCAATGACGTGGCGCGCGTCATCAATTCGGATCCGGCCGTGCTCGGCCTGCTCAAGATCGCCTTCATCCCGAACTACAATGTGAGCCTCGCCGAGCTGATCGTGCCGGCGGCCGATCTTTCCGAGCAGATATCGACCGCGGGCATGGAAGCCTCCGGCACCGGCAACATGAAATTCGCCCTCAACGGGGCGCTGACCATCGGCACGCTCGACGGCGCCAATGTCGAGATCCGCGACCATGTCGGGCCCGACAATATCGTGATCTTCGGCATGACGGCGGAAGAGGTGGCGCAGCGCCGGGCGGGCGGTTACGACCCGCGCGCCGTCATCGAAGCGACGCCCGAGCTCAAGGACGTGCTCGACATGCTGGCATCGGGCGTGTTCTCGCCGGGCGAAGCCGATCGCTACAAGGGCCTCATCGATCTCCTCTATTCGAGCGACTGGTTCATGGTCGCCGCCGACTTCGCCGCCTATGCCAAGGCGCAGCGCGAGGTCGATACGCTGTGGAGCGAGCCTTCGCGCTGGCACGACAAGGCCATCCGCAACACGGCCAACATGGCCTGGTTCTCAGCCGACCGGACGATCCGCGACTATGCGCGGGAAATCTGGACCGTGCCAACCATGTGAGGCGGCATGACCGGCAATGCATGGCATCTCGAAACGGCGGAAATAGCGGCACTTGTTTCGGGAACCCATGGCGATCCGTTCTCGCGGCTCGGCGTCCACAAGGGCGAGTCCGGCTTTCTCGCGCGCACCGTCATACCGGGCGCCGAGGTGGTTTCGGTCTTCAGTCTCGACGGCAAGCCGCTGGGCGATCTCGAATCGCGGGAGAGTCAGGGCTTCTTCGAAGGCAAAGTCGATCTCAAGACCCAGGCGCCGGTCTTCTACGAGGCGAGGAATTCGGCCGGCCAATGGACGATCGTCGATGCCTATTCCTTCGGGCCGGTGCTCGGGCCAATGGACGACTACTATGTGGCCGAAGGCACGCATCTCAGACTCTATGACAGGCTCGGCGCCCATCCGATCAGCCACCAAGGCATCGCCGGCATCGCCTTCGCCTTGTGGGCGCCGAATGCCAGGCGCGTCTCGGTGGTCGGCGATTTCAACAACTGGGACGGACGGCGCCATGTGCTGCGCCATCGCGCGAGTGCCGGCCTGTGGGAAATATTCATTCCCGAACTCGAGGCCGGCGCCCACTACAAGTTCGAGATCATCGGCCGGGAAGGCAAGCTCCTGCCGCTGAAGGCGGACCCCTTCGCCTTTCAATCCGAGCTGCGGCCAAGGACGGCCTCGGTCGCCGCGTCGCCGGAACCCTTCGACTGGACCGATGCCGACTATCTGAAAGCGAGGAGCGAGAGGGACCAGCGCCGCAGCCCGATGAGCATATATGAAGCGCATCTGGGCTCGTGGAAGCGCCATGGCGATGGACGTTTCCTCACCTATCGCGAACTCGCCGAGGAGCTTCTGCCCTATGTCGCCGACATGGGCTTCACCCATATCGAGCTGCTGCCGGTCAGCGAGCATCCCTATGACCCGTCCTGGGGCTATCAGCCGATCGGACTCTATGCGCCGACCGCCCGCTTCGGCCGGCCGCAGGATTTCGCCTTCTTCGTCGATCGCGCCCACGCGCTGGGCCTCGGCGTCATCCTCGACTGGGTGCCGGCGCATTTCCCGACCGATGAACACGGGCTCGCGCATTTCGACGGCACCAGCCTCTATGAGCACGACGACCCGCGCCGTGGCTTCCATCCCGACTGGAACACCGCGATCTACAATTTCGGCCGCACCGAAGTTTCGGTCTTTCTCGTCAACAATGCGCTCTACTGGATGGAGCGCTTCCACGCCGATGGTTTGCGCGTCGATGCCGTGGCCTCGATGCTCTATCTCGACTACTCGCGCAAGGCGGGCGAATGGATCCCGAACGAAGAAGGGGGCCGCGAGAACAAGGAGGCCATCGCCTTCCTCAGGCGCATGAACGCGACCGCCTATGGCTCCCATCCCGGCATCGTCACCATCGCCGAGGAATCGACAGCCTGGCCCGGGGTCTCGCAGCCCGTCCATGCCGGCGGCCTCGGCTTCGGCTTCAAGTGGAACATGGGCTTCATGCATGACACGCTCGCCTATATGGCGCGCGAGCCGATCCATCGCCGGCACCATCACAACGATCTGACCTTCGGTCTCCTCTATGCGTTCTCGGAGAATTTCGTGCTGCCGCTGTCGCATGACGAAGTGGTGCATGGAAAAGGCTCGCTCCTCACCAAGATGGCGGGCGACGACTGGCAGAAATTCGCCAACCTGCGCGCCTATTACGCCTTCATGTGGGCCTATCCCGGCAAGAAGCTCCTGTTCATGGGACAGGAGTTCGCCCAGCGCCGGGAATGGAGCGAGGATAGGGGGCTCGACTGGGACCTGCTGCAATATCCCTCGCATGGCGGCGTCCGCTCGCTGGTGCGCGATCTCAACGCGCTCTATCGCTCGCTGCCGCAGCTTCACGCGGGTGACTGCGAGGCGCGGGGCTTCGAATGGCTGATCGCCGATGATCGCGACAACTCGGTCTTCGCATGGCAGCGCAAATCGGGCGGGAACCACAAGCCGGTGGTGGCCGTTTCCAATTTCACACCGGTGCCGCGGCACGGTTATGTGCTGCCGCTTCCGCATGCGGGTCGCTGGCGCGAACGCATCAACACCGATGCGGCCCAATATGGCGGTGGCGGACTAGGCAATTTTGGTGCCATCATGGCCGAAGAACAGGGATCGCATGGGCGGCCCGCCAGCGCGCGCATCACGCTGCCGCCGCTGGCGACGCTGATCCTCGACAGCGAGTAGAGGGAGGGCAAGCATGGGAGAAACACGCAGACACTCGCCCCTGGCGCGCGACGCCATGGCCTATGTGCTGGCCGGCGGCCGCGGCTCGCGGCTGATGGAGCTGACCGACAAGCGCGCCAAGCCCGCGGTCTATTTCGGCGGCAAGACGCGCATCATCGATTTCGCTCTCGCCAATGCGATCAATTCCGGCATCCGCCGCATCGGGGTGGCGACCCAGTACAAGGCGCACAGCCTGATCCGCCACCTGCAGCGCGGCTGGAACTTCCTGAGGCCAGAGCGCAACGAGAGCTTCGACATCCTGCCGGCCAGCCAGCGCGTCTCCGAGGACCAGTGGTATGCCGGCACGGCGGACGCGGTCTTTCAGAATCTCGATATCATCGAGAGTTATGATCCCGAATTCATGATCATCCTGGCCGGCGATCACATCTACAAGATGGATTACGAGCTCATGCTGCAGCAGCATGTCGACACCGGCGCCGATGTGACGGTGGGCTGCCTCGAAGTGCCGCGCAAGGAGGCGACCGGCTTCGGCGTGATGCATGTCGACGACAAGGACCGCATCATCAGCTTCATCGAAAAGCCGAAAGACCCGCCCGGCATGCCGGACAAGCCCGAGATGGCGCTGGCCTCGATGGGCATCTATGTGTTCCGGACGAGGTTCCTCGCCGACCAGTTGCGGCGCGACGCGGCGGAAAAGGGCTCGGACCGCGATTTCGGAAAGAACCTGATCCCCCATATCGTGAGGAACGGCAAAGCCTTCGCGCACCGCTTCACGCGCTCCTGTGTCCGTTCGGCGAATGAAAGCCAGTCCTACTGGCGCGACGTCGGCACCGTCGATGCCTATTGGGAGGCCAATATCGACCTGACCGATACGGTGCCGGCGCTCGACCTCTATGACAACACCTGGCCGATCTGGACCTATTCGGAACTCGTGCCGCCGGCCAAGTTCGTCCATGACGAGGACGGACGGCGCGGCAAGGCGGTGAGCTCGCTGGTATCGGGCGGCTGCATCATCTCGGGGTCAGGCGTCAAGAACTCGCTGCTGTTCACCGGCGTCCGGGCCAATTCCTATTCGCGCCTGGAGCAGGCCGTCGTGCTGCCCTATGTCACGATCGGGCGCAGCGCGCGGCTGAAACGGGTGGTCATCGACCGCGGCGTCGAGATTCCGGAAGGCCTGGTCGTCGGCGACGATCCGCAGCTCGATGCTAAGCGCTTTCGGCGCACCGAAAACGGCATCTGTCTCATCACCCAGCCGATGATCGACAAGCTCGCGGCGCAGGGAAAATGATCGCGGCCATGCATCCTTTCGCTCCCCCTTGCGGCAAGGCCATCGCATCTGAAGTGTTGCGAGGCTCAATAGTTACTTTCCCTTCTTCCGCCTGCGGGAGAAGGTGGCGCGAAGCGCCGGATGAGGGTGTCCTTCGCGAAGAGAGCAAATGCCTTAACGAGTATCCGATCTCTGCGCAAACACCCTCACCCGCCCTGTCGGGCACCCTCTCCCGCAGGCGGGAGAGGGGGGGAAATGGAGACGGCTCGCCTGTTTATCGAGCTAAGAGCGCCGAATGATCCGTGTTCTCGCCGTCGCGTCGGAAGTTTATCCGCTGGTGAAGACCGGCGGGCTGGCCGATGTGGTGGGCGCCCTGCCGGCGGCGCTCAGGCATCACGGCATCGAGATGAAGGTGATGGTGCCGGGCTATCCCGCCGTGATGGCGGCCCTCAAGGATGCGAAGCCAATCCACGCCTATAAGGACCTGTTCGGCGGCCCGGGCCGTATCCTCGCTGGCCCGGCACAGGGGCTCGATCTCATGGCGGTCGATGCGCCGCATCTCTTCGACCGGCCCGGCAATCCCTATACGGGAGCGGACGGCAGCGACTGGCCCGACAACTGGATGCGCTTCGCCGCCCTGTCGCGCGCCGCCGCCGATGTGGGGAGCCGAAAGATCAGGAGCTTCGCCCCCGACATCGTCCATGCACATGACTGGCAGGCGGCGCTGACGCCGGCCTATCTCCATTTCGCGCCGAAGCCCGCCGCCAAGACGGTCATGACCGTGCACAATCTCGCCTTCCAGGGGCAGTTCCCGGCCACGATTTTTCCGTCGCTCGATCTTCCCGACCAGGCTTTCGCTATCGGCGGCGTCGAATATTATGGCGGTGTCGGCTTCCTCAAGGGCGGGCTGCATTTCGCCGATGCCATCACCACGGTAAGCCCCAGCTATGCCGAAGAGATCACCACGCCGGAGAACGGCATGGGCCTCGACGGCCTGCTCAGGGAACGCCGCGACGCGCTGACCGGCATCGTCAACGGCATCGACACCGATATCTGGAATCCGGCGAGCGATGATCATCTGGCGCTCTCCTATGTTCCGCGCAATTTCGTCCAGCGGCGGCAGGCGAACAAGCGCGCCGTCGAGCGGCGCTTCGGCCTCGCGCAGGAGGACGGGCCCCTGTTCTGCGTGGTGAGCCGCCTGACCTGGCAGAAGGGCATGGACCTGCTCGTCCTCTGCCTCGACGGCCTTGTGGCGCAGGGCGCGCGGCTGGCTCTCCTGGGTTCGGGCGATGCGCTGCTCGAAAGCGACTTCAAGGTCGCGGCCGGCAAGTATCCCGGCCGCATCGGCGTCGTCACCGGCTATGATGAAGGCCTGTCGCATCTCCTGCAGGGCGGTGCCGACGCCATCCTCATCCCGTCGCGCTTCGAGCCCTGCGGTCTCACTCAGCTCTATGGCCTGCGCTATGGCTGCGTGCCCGTCGTCTCGCATGTCGGCGGTCTCGCCGACACGATCGTCGATGCCAATGAAGCCGCACTCGACCAGGAGAGCGCCACCGGCATCCAGTTCACACCTGTCGATGCGTCAGCCCTGCAGCGCGCGATCGAACGGGCGACAAGACTCTATGCCGACCGCAAGGCATGGAATAGCCTTCAGAAAGCCGGCATGAAGACCGACGTTTCCTGGGAGAGGAGCGCCCAGCGCTATGCGCTGCTATACCAGAAACTCCTGCAGACCTGACGAGGCCCGATGATCAAGACTGTTGCAACCAAGCCATTCGCCGACCAGAAGCCCGGAACCTCGGGCCTACGCAAGAAAGTGCCGGTGTTCCAGCAAAGGAACTATGCCGAGAACTTCATCCAGTCGATCTTCGATGCGCTCGAAGGCTTCAAGGGCAAGACGCTGGTCATCGGCGGCGATGGCCGCTTCTACAATCGCGAGGTGATCCAGATCGCGGTCAAGATGGCGGCCGCCAATGGCTTCGGCCGCGTGCTGGTCGGCCAAAGCGGATTGCTATCGACGCCCGCCGCCTCGCATGTCATCCGCAAGCACAAGGCCTTCGGCGGCATCGTGCTGTCGGCGAGCCACAATCCGGGCGGGCCGGACGGCGATTTCGGCATCAAGTACAATATCGCCAATGGCGGGCCGGCACCGGAAAAGGTCACCGAGGCGATTTTCCAGCGCACCAAGACAATCGAGCGCTATCTGATCACGGATACGCCCGATATCGCGCTCGACCGCATCGGCACCAGCGAAGTCGGCGGCATGCGCGTCCAGGTGCTGGATCCGGTCGCCGACTACCAGGCGCTGATGCAGCAGCTGTTCGATTTCGACGTGATCCGAGACATGTTCGCCGGCACCTTCCGCATGCGCTTCGATGCCATGCATGCGATCACCGGGCCCTATGCCAGGGCTATCCTCGAAGGCACGCTGGGGGCGCCCGAGGGAACCGTGGTCAATGGCACGCCGCTCCCCGACTTCGGTGGCCATCACCCCGATCCCAATCTCGTCCATGCCAAAGACCTCTATGACCTGATGATGTCGAAGGAAGCGCCCGATTTCGGCGCCGCTTCCGACGGCGACGGCGACCGCAATCTCATCATCGGCCGCAACATCTTCGTGACGCCGTCGGACTCGCTGGCGCTGCTCGCCGCCAATGCGCATCTGGCGCCGGGCTATGCCAAAGGCATCGCCGGGATCGCCCGCTCGATGCCGACCAGCATGGCGGCCGATCGCGTCGCCGAGCACCTGAAGATCAAGTGCTACGAGACGCCGACCGGCTGGAAATTCTTCGGCAACCTGCTCGATGCGGGCCTGGCGACGATCTGCGGCGAGGAGAGTGCCGGCACCGGCTCCAATCACGTGCGCGAGAAGGACGGGCTGTGGGCAGTGCTGCTGTGGCTCAATATCCTCGGCCGGCGCAAGGAGAGCATGGAGAATATCGTCTTCCAGCACTGGCGTGACTATGGCCGCAATTTCTATACGCGGCACGATTATGAGGAAGTCGACGCCGAGCGGGCGAATGGGCTGATGAAACATCTCAAGGGGCTCATCGGCACGACCGATATCCCGGCGCTCGGCGGCAAGTCGCTGGCGACGTCCGACGATTTTGCCTATCACGATCCGGTCGACAATTCGGATTCGAAAGGGCAGGGCCTGCGCTTCCTGTTCAAGGACGGCTCGCGCATCATCTACCGGCTCTCGGGCACCGGCACGGCGGGCGCCACCCTTCGCGTCTATATCGAACGTTATGAGCCCGACCCGGCCAAGCAGGGCGGCGATACGCAGACGGCCCTTGCCGACCTGATCGTCATCGCCCGCAATCTCGCCGAGATCGAGACGCGTACCGGGCGCGCCGCGCCCACGGTCATCACCTGAGCATGAAGCCACCCGGCGGATTGGGCGTGACGCTGTCGGAAGGCGGCGGCACGGTCGCCGTCTTCTCCCGCCATGCCAGCCGGATCGATGTCTGCCTGTTTGACGAGACGGACAGGGAAACGCAGCGTTTCACCTTGCCGCATCGGCAGGGTGACGTGTTTTTCGGATTCCTTGCCGGCCTTTCGGAAGGCCAGCGCTACGGGTTGCGCGCCGACGGGCCCTATGCGCCGGAGCGTGGCCATCGCTTCGATGCGGCGAAACTGCTGGTCGATCCTTATGCGCGCAGGCTCGACCGGCCCTTCCTTCACCGCGCCGAGCTTGCGGCACGAGGCATCGATACCGCCCCCTTCGTTCCCAAGGGCGTCATCGAGCGGCCGGAGTGGGCGCCACCGCGGCCGCGGTCGGGGCGGCCTCGGATCATCTATGAGATCGCGGTCAAGGCGTTCACGAAGCTGCATCCGCAAGTGCCGGAGAAACTGCGCGGCACAGTGGCGGCGCTGGCGCATCCGGCGGTGATCGACCATCTCGTGGCACTCGGGGTCGACACGATCGAACTGATGCCGCTCGCCGCCTGGATCGACGAGCGCCATCTGCCGCCGCTCGGCCTCCGCAATGGCTGGGGCTACAATCCGGTGACGTTCATGGCGCCCGATCCGCGCCTCGCTCCCGGCGGTCTCGCTGAGATCCGCGATGCGGTGCAGCGCCTCCACGGAGCCGGCCTCAAGGTCATCCTCGATGTCGTCTACAACCACACCGGCGAGAGCGATGCCGAAGGGACGACGCTGTCGCTGCGCGGCCTCGACCAGGCGAGCTACTATCGCCATGACGGCGGCTTCCGGCTCATCAACGACACGGGCTGTGGCAACACGATGGCGGTGGAGGCTGATCCGGCCCTGGGCCTCATCCTCGATGCGATGCGCTGCTGGGCGAGCGAGACCGGGCTCGATGGCTTTCGCTTCGACCTGGCGTCCATTCTGGGGCGAGGCGCCGGCGGGTTCTCGCCCGAGGCGCCGTTCTTCACGGCGATTACTGCCGATCCGCTGCTCCGGGATCTGATCCTCATTGCCGAGCCCTGGGATGTCGGGCCGGGCGGCTACCGTCTCGGTCAGTTCCCCGGGCATTGGCTCGAATGGAACGACCGCTATCGTGACGATGCAAGGCGCTTCTGGCGCGGCGACCGCGGCATGGTGGGAACGCTGGCGACGCGGCTCGCCGGCTCGTCCGACATTTTCGGCGGGAGATCGCCATCGAATAGCGTGAATTTCCTTTCGGCCCATGACGGCTTCACCCTGCGCGATCTCGTTTCCCATGCTCGCAAGCACAATGACGCGAATGGCGAGGCCAATCGCGACGGCACCGACAACAATTTCTCCTGGAACAACGGCACCGAAGGCGAAAGCGCGGATGAGGCCATCGAGGCCGCGCGGGCGCGTGACCTGTGCGCGCTGCTGGCGAGCCTGTTCCTGTCGCGCGGAACGCTCATGCTCACGGCCGGCGATGAGTTCGGCCGCAGCCAGAAGGGCAACAACAACGCCTATGCGCAGGACAATGAGCTGACCTGGCTCGATTGGGCGCGGGCCGATGCGGAGCTGCTTGCCTTCGTGCGCTCGCTCATCCAGCTCAGGCGCCGCCATCCCTCCCTCTCAGGCGGCGAGTTCCTGACGGGGGCTGCATCCGATGCGACGGGCTTGCCGGATGTCGCCTGGCTCGGGGCCGATGGCGAGCCCTTGCGCGAAGCTGACTGGAACAACCCCGACAACCAGCTGCTGGGTGCGGTCTTCTACGACTATGGCAGCGGCGACCGAAGCTGCATCTGGCTCAATGCGGGAGGATCGCCGCGAAGAGTGGTGCTTCCGGCCGCGCGCGATGGGGGAAGCTGGCGGGCGATATTGGGCGCCGATGGATGGGACGTGCCGGCGCGCAGCGTGGCTGTCTTTGCCGAGGAGATGAAGGTGAAGCGCGGCAGTGCCCCCACCGACCGTCTCGTCGAGGAGCTCGCGGAGAAAGCCGGCATTCATTCCGTGTGGTGGACGGTCGAGGGCGAAAGGCATGATGTCTCGATCGAGACCAAGCGCGCTCTCATCAAGGCGATGGGGCTTGCGGCGGAGACGGGGAGTGATGTCGCCGAGAGTTTCCGGCGGATCGCAAACATTTCCCAACCGGTGGAAGACGAGCGCAAATGCCATCTTTCGCCGGCGCTTGCGTCAGGTGAAAAGATCTTCGGTCTCGCCGCGCATCTCTATGCGTTGCGCGACA
>CAZICN010000077.1:1580-4706 GCA_964537655.1 uncultured Aestuariivirga sp. | reverse complement strand
GGCAGCCCGCTCTATGGCGACCTGGCGCTCGGCACCGCCTTCGACGGTGGGGAGATCTGGGCCGATCCCGAGGCCTTTGCCAGCACCGTGTCGCTCGGCGCACCACCCGATCCGTTCTCGGCTCTGGGCCAGGTGTGGAACCTCGCGCCGTTCCGTCCGCATGTGCTTCTCGAGCGCAATCTCGAGCCCTACCGTCAGATCCTCAAAGCCAATATGCGCCATTGCGGCATGCTGCGCATCGATCATGTGCTGGGCCTGCAGCGGCAGTTCTGGGTGCCGCGCGGCGCCGAGGGCAAGGACGGCGCCTATGTGAGCTTCCCGGTCGACCGGCTGATGCGGCTCGTCGCCGAGGAGAGCATCGCCCATCAGTGCATGGTGGTGGGCGAGGATCTGGGCACGGTGCCCGAGGGCCTGCGCGACCGGCTCGCACGCGGCAACTTCCTCTCCTACAAGGTGCTGTGGTTCGAAAAAGACGGGGCGACCTTCCGTTCGCCCGGAAGCTATCCCTATCTGTCGCTCGCCTGTCTCGGCTCGCATGACCTGCCGACCTTCGCCGGCTGGGCGTCGGGCGCCCATCTCGACCTCGACCACCGGTTGAAGCGCAGTCCCGATGAAGCGAAGCAGCGGCGCGACTATGAGATCGAGTGCAAGGCCCTGACGGAAGCGTTCACGCGCGCCGGCGCCGGCCAGGGCGATCTGATGAGCCAGGCGCATGAGTTCCTGGCAAGGACAGGCTCAGCCATCGCCTTCGTGCAGGTCGATGACCTCTTCGGCGAGACGGACCAGCTCAACGTGCCAGGGACCGATCGCGAATATCCAAACTGGCGGCGGCGCAATCAGCGCCCGGTCAGCGATCTTCTGAGCGACCCGAAAGCGCGCGCCCTCTTGGACATCCTGCGCAAGGAACGGAGTGAATAGTGGCCTTTGTCCCCAGGATCGTCATAGCCTCGGCCGAACTCGTCTATTCCGGCTGGGCCAGGCTCACGCGCTACACGCTCGACATCGAGAAACATGCGGGCGGCTTCATGCGCGCGGTGCGCGAAGTGCATGACCATGGCCATGGCGCCAGCGTTCTTCCCCATGACGCGGCGCGGGGAACGGTGCTGCTGGTGCGCCAGTTCCGCCTGCCGCCGCATCTCGGCGGCAGCGACGGCATGATGATCGAGGCCTGCGCCGGCCTGCTCGATGGCGATGCGCCGGAAGTCTGCGCCCTGCGCGAAGCGGAGGAGGAGCTCGGCTATCGCATCCACAACCTCGAGGCCCTCGGCCGCATCTGGAGCTCGCCCGGGGCCATTGCCGAGAGCATCTGGCTGTTCCTGGCGGCTTATTCGCCCGGCGACCGGATCGGCAAGGGTGGCGGCAAACACGGAGAGGACGAGGATATCGAGATCATCGAGATGCAGCTGCGCGAGGCGATGCAGCTCATTGCGAGCGGTGAAATCGCGGATGCAAAGACGGTCATTCTGCTGCAGCATCTGTGGATCACGACAAAGGGACAGGCGACATGAATGGCAGACTCGCGAGGCCGATCCGCTGGGGCATGGTGGGCGGCGGGATCGGCGGCTTCATCGGCGAGAGCCATCGCATGGCGGCGCGCCTCGACGGGAAGTTCGAACTCGTCGCCGGCGCCCTGTCGTCGGACCCCGAGCGGGCGCGCCAGTCGGCGGCGCAGTGCTTCATCGCGCCTGAGCGGTCCTATGCCGATTATCGCGAGATGGCCAAGGCCGAGGCGAAGCGGCCGGACGGCATCGAGGCGGTCAGCATCGTGACGCCCAATGCCTCGCATCACGCGATCGCCGCGAGCTTCCTCGATAACGGCATCGCGGTCATCTGCGACAAGCCGCTCGCCACCAGCGTGCAGGACGGCCAGGACCTGGTGGCGCGCGCCGCCAGGGCCGGGCGACTTCTGGGCGTGACCTACAATTACTCGGGCTATCCGATGGTCCGCCATGCGCGGAGCCTCATCGCCGACGGGGCGATCGGCGCGGTCCGCCTGGTGCAGGTGGAATTCGCGCTGGGCTGGCTCGCCGCACCGCTCGAGCAGGAAGGCGTCAAGCAGGCCTGGCGCACCGATCCCAAGAGTGCCGGACCGAGCGGCGTCGTCGCCGATATCGGGACGCATGCCTATCACCTGATGCGGTTCGTGACCGGGCTCGAGGTGCAGACGCTGGCCGCCGATCTCGCCACCATGGTTGCGGGCCGCCAGCTCGAAGACAATGCCAATATCCTGCTGCGCTTCAAGGACGGGGCGCGCGGCGTCCTGTGGGCCAGCATGGTGGCGGCGGGCGAGAGCGTCGGCTTCCGCCTGCGGGTCTATGGCGAGACCGGCCATGTCGCCTGGGACGAGGCGTTTCCCGACCAGCTTCACCTGCGCCTTCTCGACGGCACCGACCAGACGCTGCATCGTGGCGCCAAGCTGTCGGCGCCGGCGAAACAGGCGACGCGGCTCGTTACCGGCCTGCCGGAAGGTTTCATCGAGGCCTTTGCCAATCTTTATGGCGACTATGCCGAGCAGATCGCGGCGCGGCGCGACAAGCGCGCGCCCGACCCCTTGTCTCTGCTCGCGCCGACGGGAGCCGACGGCGTCGATGCGCTCGCCTTCGTCGATGCGGTGCTGCAATCCGGCCGCGCCGACGGCAGCTGGGTGGCGCTGGGCTAGGCGACAGCCGGCGGTTTCACTGGATCGGCTGGTTCATTCGTCGGCCGGGGGTGGAAGCTTCGCCACAGCGGCTTCCAGTGTCAGAGCGCACCGGACCGGCCATGCCCTCGAATTCAGCGCGAGATCCGGGTTCCAGCTTGAGCTTGCTGATCTCGACGAGATTGTCGAGCTCCGCCTTGCCCATGGCTCAGAGGTCTTTCTCCGAGCCGATGATGAACATCTTTGGTGATGCGTTTATCTTTGCGACGAGGGAATTCTTCTCGGCGGCCTTGCGTCGCCAGTCCCTCGCTGAAAGGAATATCGGGTCAATCTTGCGGCGCAACCTGCTCTCGACTTCCTGCAGAGCGGAGTAGAGTTCCGAATAGTCGAGACCATCGCCGACGATCATGAGGTCGATATCGCTTTGGGCCGTATCCGTGCCCTTCGCCGTGGATCCGTAGATGAAGGCGGCGGTGATCTTGTGGGAA
>CAZICN010000077.1:0-1480 GCA_964537655.1 uncultured Aestuariivirga sp. | reverse complement strand
TCTCCAATCAGGAAAACCGCCTTCGGTAGTGGGCGACGACCGACGGGTTCACCAGATTGACCGGCAGATCACCCTTCAGCACGCGTAAGGTCTCCTCGACCGCGCCGATGCCCATCCGCTCCATGCTCTCCTCGGTGATGCCGGCAAGATGCGGCGTGAGAATCACATTGGGCAGACTGAGGAAGGGATGACCGGCGGGTAGCGGCTGCTCGGCGAAGACATCGATCGCCGCCCCGCCGAGATGGCCGCTCCGCAAGGCCGCGATGACGTCGTCCTCGACGGTGACGGCGCCGCGCGCGACATTGATGAGGAAACTGCCCTTGCGCATCAGGCCAAGCTCGCGGGCCGAGATCATGCCGCGGGTCTCGGGCGAGAGCGGGCAGGCGAGCACGACATAGTCGCTCTTGTTCAAAAGCTCGTCGCGCGATACGGGCTCGACGTCTTGCGGAAAACCGCTGTTGCGCCGTGTCGAGCCGAGGACGCGCATGCCGAAGCCCGCCGAGGCGATGGCGGCGATCGCCTTGCCCAGATGCCCCATGCCGATGATGCCCAGGGTGGCGCCGTTCAACTCGCGCGCCGAAAGCGAATGCGCGCGGCCGGCGAGCCAGCCCTTCTGGCGCAGGTCGCCATCGATGGCGCGGAAGCGGCGAGCGAGGGCGAGGGCGGCGAAGACGACATATTCGGCGACGGAACGCGCATTGACGCCCGGTACATTGGCGACCAGCACGCCGGCCGCGGTCGCCGCCTCCACCGGGATCATGTCGAGGCCGGCACCGTGGCGGATGGCGGCCCTGAGCTTCGCCGCGCCGGCAAAAAGCGCTTCGGGCAGATTGGCGCGGACGATGACGATGTCGGCGCTCCGGCCTTCGCGGGCGAGGGTTTCCGCGGAAAGATCGGACGCGATGGCGAGATCGGCATGGCCCTCGAGCAGGGCAGAGGCGTTGGGGTGGAGAGGATGGGTCGAATAGACGATGGGCATGCCCATTACCGTCATCCCGGCGAAAGCCGGGACCCCCTGAATAGAATTGTCCGGGCGGCGCTGTTCGCGTCGATAAAATTCAGTGGGCTCCGGCTTTCGCCGGGGTGACGGACTAAGGATTCATGTCCGTCACTTTCGCCGGGATGACGGTTTGTGGGGAACGGCATCAGCTTGTAATGTGCCGAAGCCAGGCGGCTTCCGGCTGCTGCTTCTCCGGCGCCGGCGGCTTGTCGAGCAGGCCCGTCCAGTAGCTCTCCACGCCCTTCAGATGTGCATCCATCAGGCCCATGGCCTCGACTGCGTCGCGCCGGGCGATCGCCTCGAAGATGCGGATATGCTCGCCATGCGATTCGCGGCAGCGGTCAGCAGCCAGCACAGCGAGATGGTCAAAAGGGCAGGGCGCATGTCAGTGGCCTTTCAATGTCTGGATGGCTGTCATTTGATGGTGGCCTTCTCGACCGCGGCGAACGTCTTGGCCAGTCGCAGCAGGCGGATGTTGAC
>CAZICN010000076.1:11950-15982 GCA_964537655.1 uncultured Aestuariivirga sp. | reverse complement strand
AGCAGGCCCAGGCGCACGCGGCGCTCGGCGATGGCGCGATATTCCTTGCGCGCGTCTTCCTCGGTGGTGTTCTCATCGGCAAAGCTCTTGCCGGAGCGCTTCATCTCGGCATCGAGCGCGTTCCAGATGCCGTTGAACTCGGCTTCGACCAGTTTCTCCGGAAGCTCGAAGCTATAGGCGGTGTCGAGCGCGTCGAGCACATCACGCTTGAGCTTGAGACGGGTCATCTGGCCGAACTCCTGGCCCATGCGCTCGCGCACCGTCTCCTTCAGCTTATCGAGGCTCTCGAGGCCGAGCTTCTTGGCGAATTCGTCGTCGATCACCGCTTCCTTCGGCGTTTCGACGCCTGAGACCTTCACATCGAACTCGGCCGGCTTGCCGGCGAGCGTCGCGACGCCATAGGTCTCCGGGAAGGTGACCTTGACGAGAATTTCGTCGCCAGTCTTGGCGCCTTCGAGCTGGTCCTCGAAGCCCGGGATGAACTGGCCCGAACCGATCTCGAGCGGGACATTCTCGGCCGAGCCGCCGTCGAAGGCCTGGCCGTCGATCTTGCCGACGAAGGACATGGTCACCCGGTCGCCCTTCTTGGCCTTGCCGTCCTTCGACTGCCAGTCCTTGTACTGACCGGCGAGGCGGCCCAGCGCTTCGTCGATATGCGCGTCAGTCACGTCGATCAGATGGCGGTCGAGGGTGAGGCCGCTCGTGTCCTTGAGTTCGAAGGTCGGAACCACTTCCAGCGACATGGTGTAGGCGAGATCGCCCTTGCCGTCGAAAATCCGCTCGACCTCGGCCTGGTCCTCGGGAAGCTTAACTTCCGGCTGATAGGCGGGCTTCAGGTTACGTTCGGCGAGAACCTGCTTGCTGGCGTCATCGAGATGTTTCTGGACGACTTCGGCCATGACCGACTTGCCGTAGACGCGCTTCAGATGCGGCACCGGAACCTTGCCAGGACGGAAGCCCTTGATGTTGGCCTTGCCGGCGAGCTCGTTCAGCCGCTTGTTGAGTTCCTTGTCGAGTTCCTGGGCGGCGACGACGACCTTGAATTCGCGCTTCAGACCGGAGCTCAGCGTTTCGGTGACCTGCATGTTCCCTGCTCAATCCTTATGGGGTTCTCAATCTTCTTCGCCTGATCGTTGCGAAGTAACCGGCTTGCCTCGGGTGCTGAGCCTTGGTGCGGGCGGAGGGACTTGAACCCCCACGGGTTGCCCCACAGGAACCTAAATCCTGCGTGTCTGCCAATTTCACCACGCCCGCGCGCCGAGGCCGGGCCCGTTGCAATGGGCGGGGTCTATAGCAGAGGGTCCACGGGGATGCCACTAGAAATGACGCTGGCCACCAGGCCGGGCAGGTCCTCGGCAATGAGGCCGAAATCGCCGAATTTCCGGGCCGCGGCGCCGTGAAGCCACATGGCGGCCGAGACCGCCGCGAGTGCTGGCATCCCTTGCGCCAGAAGGCCGGTCACGAGCCCCGCCAGCACATCGCCCGATCCGGCCGTTGCCAGGCTCGGGGGCGCGTTGGTGTTGACTACGGCCCTGCCCCGGGGGTCTGCGGCCACGCTGTCCGGCCCCTTCAGAAGGATGACGGCGCCTGAGCGGCTCGCCGCCTTCAGCGCCTTCTCACATTTCGAATCCGCCGATGCGCTCAAATCCTTGAACAGACGGGTAAATTCCCCATCATGGGGGGTCATGACGCAGGCCCGTTCGGGAAACTCGGCGATCGCCGCGAAAAGTTCGTCCGGGGCGCCCGCGAACGATATCAGGGCGTCGGCGTCGAGGACCACCGCAGCGCCGCTGGCAAGACAGGCACGCGCCTTCGCCCGGGTCGGCGATCCCGTTCCCGCCGCCGGGCCGATGCAGACGGCGTTCTTGCGCCGGTCGGCGAGGAGGCCCGCCAGCGCCAGCGCATCGTCGGTCTCGGCCAGCATGATGGCGCTCAGATGAGCCGCATGGACGGCAAGGGCGGCCGCTGGCGAGGCCATGGTGACAAGGCCCGCCCCTGCCCGCAATGCGGCCAGGGCCGCCAGCCGCGCGGCGCCCGTCTGATGCGCGGCCCCCGACACGATCACCGCATGGCCGCGCTTGTATTTGTGCTGACCCGGCCACGCCCGCGGCAAGACAGGTGCCGAGTTCTCGGCGAGATTGGGCGCGATGCGCTCGAGCACGGTGTCCGCAATGCCGATATCGGCGACGACGACCTCGCCGCACCGGGCCCGGCCCGGCATCAGCACATGCCCCGGTTTCTTGCGGAAGAAGGTGACGGTCAGCGCCGCCTGGAATGCGACGGGCCGCGCCTCGCCCGTTGCGCCATCGATGCCCGATGGCACGTCGATGGCGACGACCGGCACCTTCACGCCGGCGATCAGCGTTTCAATCGCTCGCGGGAGCGGTTTCGACAGGCCGGCGCCGAACAGCGCGTCGACGATGAGATCGGCGCCATCCGCGGACCCGACGGCCTCATAAGGCCCGCCCCAGCGCTCCGCCATGATCGCCGCATCGCCTTTCAAGTCCCTGGCATCGCCATGGAGCGCGACGCGCACCGGCCAGCCCCAGTCGCGCAGGTAGCGCGCGGCGACGAAGCCATCGCCGCCATTGTTGCCGGGCCCGCACAGGACCAGCGTGCGGCGCGCGCCGAAACGGCGCAGGATCTCCTGCGCCACGGCGCGGCCGGCATTTTCCATCAGCGTCAGCGACGGCGTGCCGGCTTCTACCGCCAGCGCATCGGCGCGATACATCTGGGCAGGCGTCAGGAGCGCATGAGCGTGCATGCGCGCATGTTTGCCGAGCCGCCGCGTTCCCGCAAGCCGTTACTTTTTGGATGGCGCACTGCCTAGGCCTGGCCGATCTCGCTGAGGAGTGTCGTGAACCACGCGACCGCCGGGTCGAAATTCTTGCCGCCCTTGATGCGCGGGAACTCGATGGCGCGCAATTCATCGCCGCGTTCCTCGTCATGGCCGATCAGCCCGCTCTCGCCCCTGAGGCCGCATGCCACCGCATGATCGGCCATGCCGGCGATGAGCTCGAGGTCTTGCCTGTTGGCGGCGGCCGAACGCGCGAAATAGCCCGATTTCTGCACCAGGGTGCGCTCGGCGCCGATGAGTTTTGCGAAGCGCTTCGAGAACCAGTCGCCGACATTGATCTTGTCGATCTTCACATGGCCGAAGGCATCGCGCTCGATCGCTTCACCGCGCCCTTCCATTTCACGGACCAGGTCGGCGACGCCCGCCCCTTCGCTGAGGAAGATGGCAACCGAACCCTTGCGCTCCATGACCTGGCGCAGCCGCCGGGCTTCGCTCTCGATGTCGAGCGCGCGCTCGGGAATGTAGAGGGCCTCGATGTCGTTCTGGACGACATCGAATTGCGGCAGCGCCGCCCGGGCCATCAGGCGCCGGCGATAGGCCTGCGCCGTCGCGGCGGCGAGCCAGCCGGAATGACGGCCCATGATCTCATGGACGATCAGGGTGCGCGGTGCCGTGGTGCGCTCATTGACGACATTCTCAAAGAAGATCGCGCCCTGCTCGGCCGCCGTCATGGCGCCCAGCGACTGGCGCACCGGCGAGATGTCGTTGTCGATCGTCTTCGGCAGGCCGACCACGGTCAGCCCGTGGCCGTTGGCGGCCAGGAAGCGCGCGAGGTCGGCGGCCGTCGTATTGGTGTCGTCGCCGCCGATCGTGTGCAGGATGGTGACCTTGTCCTTCACCAGTTGCGCCGCCGCGACGGCGAGCGGATCCTGGCCTAACTTGATCAGCCCGCGCTTCACGGCATCGGCGGCGTTGGTGAGCTTGACCCGGCTGTTGCCGATCGGACTGCCGCCCCGCGCATGCAGGATGGCGGCGTCCTTGCGGATCGCGGGCGCCACCTTGACACTGTCGCCGGTGAGAAGTCCCTGATAGCCATAGCGATAGCCTATGATCTCCGCATCGGGTGCCAGCGCACTGTAGCGTTCGATCAATCCGCCGACAGCCGATGACAGGCAGGGCGCCAGGCCACCTGCGGTCAGTATCGCCACTTTGACCATGAGCCGGCTCCTCACGAG
>CAZICN010000076.1:0-11850 GCA_964537655.1 uncultured Aestuariivirga sp. | reverse complement strand
ATACCCCTATGCAAGCCGCAGCCGTCCCCCGCGAATGTCAGTTGCCCATTTCTCGCTACAGCCGATCAATCAACCGTTCCGCCGCCTTGATGAGCGAGTCCTGATGCGGTTGCAGGCCTTGACCGCCAAACGAACCGATATAGTCGTTGAATGGATCCACCACACCGGTCTTTCGTCCGGCCAGCGTTTCCATGACGGCAAGCCCGCAAAATGGCGCATATGCGCGTGAATATCCGCCCTCGTGGGTCATCGCCAGGCGTCCGCCGCAGAGATCGTCCGCCGCCATCATCAGCTTCTGCGTCAGAAACCGATATGCGTCACTGTTCAGCATGAGCCTCGCCAATGGATCGAGGCCGCATGCGTCGAAGCCTGACGTGACGACGATCAGTTGTGGACGGTAAGCCGACAGCGCCGGCAGCACAATCCGGTCGAAGCAGGCATGATAGGCGCCTATCCCGGATCCCGGCGGCAAGGGCACATTGATATTATAGCCCTCGCCTCGTCCTCGGCCTCGACAGTCCATTCCACCACTGTCGATGGGAAACAAGTTGTCCTGGTGAAGCGATATCGTCAGGACTGAAGGGTCCTCGTAGAATATCTCCTCCGTTCCATTGCCGTGATGCGCATCCCAATCGACGACCGCTATCTTTTCGAGACGGTGCTTTCTCTGCATTTCGCGAATGGCAATGGCCGCATTCGCGAAGATGCAGAAACCCATCCCTTCGGAGGGTCGTGCATGATGTCCTGGCGGCCGCGTAAGCGAATACCCGTTCCGTATGTCTCCCCTCAGAACAGCGTCGATGACGGCGATGCCCCCTCCTGCCGACAGAAGCGCTATTTCGTAGCCGTCGGCGGAAAAGAAGGTGTTGGTGCCGGCCATGCCGCCCATGGTCTCGCTTTGCGCCCGGATGCGTTCGACATACTCGCTTGTGTGGACGCGCAGAACCTGCTCGCATGATGCCGCTTCCGCCTTGATCACCGACAGTCCGCTGAGCAGCCCGGAAACCTCCAGCAGGTTTCTGATACGCCTCTTCGTCTCGGGCTCTTCTGCGTGCTGATCAGGTTGAACGGCTCCTCCTGCAGGAACAAACAATGCAGAATTGCCGGCATCGTGCCACATGCACCTTTCGTGAAACACAAATCCCGTAGCCACAATCGCCTTCCTTTTGAGAACTGAAAAATACGGTTTGGGCCGATCGGCAATCGTCTGCCGGATTTCTATGTCCTGGTCCCGACTTGCTGCCAGTGGCCGGGATTGAGCACGAGAGAGGCCTTGCCGGCACGGCTCATGGAAAACGCCACGCGCTCGATATATCCCCGGCCGACATCAAACATCCTTCCGGCTCTTCTGGTCCGCATCACCGTGCCGGGTTCCACCCCCAAAACATCACGACTGCCGCGAAGGGTCAGCTCGGGCGCCCCGTCAAGCATCCTCACCTCGATCGATGCCTCCGGGGAGAATTGATAGCTGCCATCGACATCACCTGCCGTTTCGATGACCTCGGTCGTCTGAAAATCATCGAGATGCGGCACACTCGAAAGTACCGCCGACCACATCACTTCTGATGCCACGACACCCAGATCGGTGGGGTGCAGGGTATCGCCTTCGACTTCTCCCGTGGACACCGCAAACAGGATGTCCCCGTCGTTTGCCGTCGCCAAGGGCTGTATCATGCGTCCCATTGATGTGTGGACCTGGACGGCAAGCCTCTGAAGCTCGGCAAAACTGAGCTTCTGGTTCGTCACTACGACGCTGATCGTCGTGTTGGCGGGATTCATCACCGACCTGCGTTGTCCCATGATGCTTCCGCTCTGAGAACTGATCTGATCGGGAACAAGCCCCAGCAAGGAGTTGATAGTGGACGCGTCCGGAGGAACCTTCTGCCCGCCGGTAACGACACGTCCGGCGCGGTCGACAATCACACCGACACTGTTCACGACGGTGAATGCCGCGACCTTCGTCGATCCGTGCTGGGCAAAGGCACCACCTTGTCCGGAATGGAGCCATAGGCCGAAATACGACCCCTGCATGGTGTTTCGGCCCGCCCCTCTTGCTCCCAGCGGAAACATGCCGGGTTTCGCGGCATCGAGAGCGGCGACACCCAGCCGTTCATCAGGATGGTACGATGTCAAGCGACGCAGGCCATAGTCGTATATGATTGCTCCCGCTACCGTCGCCAGATTGGACCAATGGCCGGAACGGTGAGCGCGTTCCTTCAGCGCGGCCGAAACCCCCGCGGCAGTTCCGAGGCCGTACCAAGACCCCCCTGAAATCACCAGGGCGTCGAGATTTGGAAAGTCGTAGCCAAGCTTGAGCCAGTCGAGATTGTAACCGCCCGGCGCCCCTCCTCGGACATCGACTGCCGCCACGGCTTTGTTCGGGAACCAGAAGACGGTCGCGCCGGTCGGCCCCTCCGGATACTCGCTGGTTCCGATCCACAGGGATGGAAAATCGAACTCGAGCGTCCTCGATCCCGGGTCGGTACTGATGACAAGGTTGTTTTGTGGGTTCATTTCAGAATGCCGTTCCGTGTCCTGACTTATCCGATATCAAACTAGTGGCCGCCGCTTCTGCCACGGACGCGCGCGCTCGAAGGCAGCCGACGCACGAAAGACGGAAATATCATCGAAAGGACGGCCTACGATCTGCATGCCGATGGGTACCCCTGCCCTGGTAAACCCGCACGGAACGGAAGATACGGGCAGGTAGGACAGCATGTTGAAAGGATAAGTGAGACCCCAATCAAGATACGCGCCCACCGGCTTTCCATTTATCGAGAAATTCTTGTCCATGCTGTCATGCCGGGCCAGAACGCCGGGTGCCGCCAGCGTCGGGCAGACGAGCAGATCATGGCTTTCGACGATCGGCCTGAATGCCTCATACATCGACCGCCGAATCGCCGAAAAATCAGCGACGGCCGACGCCTTCAGCTTCGCCCCGCGCGCTATGAGGCTCTTGATATGAGGAGACAGCTCCTTCTCCCATTTCGGCAGCAGTCCGGCGCTCGAGTTGTGCACGAGATATTCGACATAAGCGTTCATCGCGTGCGCTACGTCTTCTGTCCACCCGAGGGAAACCTCCTGGACGCTGCATCCCATTTCCGAGAACGCCCTGGCTGCATTTCGCACCGCTGCTTCGACTTCCTTGTCAACCTCGTAGAATCCGAGATCGATGCTCAAAGCTATCCTCATGCCCTTCAGCGGCTCGAGCCGCTCCGGCACCACCACGACATCACGCACCGTCGAAGGGTCCTCGGGATGAGGGCCGGACATCACATTCTGCATGAGCGCGGCATCGGCGACGCTGCGTGTCAGAGGTCCGTAGCGAAGCAGACTTTCAAAGAGAAAATTGCGATCCAGCGGATTTCGTCCGTATGGAGGCAAAAAACCGAAGATACCGCAAGCCGAAGCCGGAGCCCGTATCGAGCCGCCCGAATCCGTGCCGTCCGCGATAGTCGTCATCCCGGCGGCGACCGCCGCTGCCGCGCCTCCCGAAGAACCGGCCGGCGAATAGTCCAGATTCCATGGATTTCTGGTAACGCCCCATAGTTTGCTGTGAGTGATGAGGCCGATCGCGAATTCCGGCGTGGTCGTGCGGCAATGCATGATCGCGCCGGCATCGAGCAACCGTTCCACCGTGGGAGCGGTGAAGATGGGACGGTGATCCGCAAAGGCGACAGAACCAAAGGTGGTCACCTCGCCGGCTATCGGATGGAAGTCCTTGATCGCGACCGGGATGCCTTCCAGCGGCCTCGGGTCCCGGCTTCGACTTGCATATGTCGCCTCCGCCTTTCGCGCCAGATCAAGGGCACGATCGTAGAAAGTCGCACTGAACGCGTTGAGCTTCGGGTTTATCGCCTCCGATCGATCTATGACGGCCTGCATGAGGTCCACCGGAGAAAGCGTTCTCGCCTTGAAGCGGGAAAGCGCTTCGGAAGCGCCGATATAACAAAGACTGTCTTCTTCGCTCATTTCCTGGTCCTCATGCTCGCCTTGCGCTCACGCTGCGGCGAGTGCGCTAGGCGACCTCTTGCCGGGCGTCCGCCCCGGTATAGTCCTCGGTTCCTTCGATAAGGCCGCTGGCGCGCTGCAAATGTCTCGTATACGGATGCGCCATCGGCCTGAAAAAATGATGCGCCGGCGCGCATTCGACGATTTCGCCCGCCAACAGCACCGCGATTCTTGTCGCAATGGACCGGACTGCCGCGATGTCGTGGGAGATGAACAATCCGGCAAATTTGGCACTCTCCTGCACATCGCGAATAAGATTCAAAATCTGCGCTTGAATGGACACGTCAAGGGCGCTTACCGCCTCGTCGAACAGGATGAACCGTGGATGAGTGATCAGGGCGCGGGCGATGGATGCGCGCTGCCGCTGGCCACCAGAGAGCTCACGCGGAAACCGTTCGATCAAATCGGCACCCAGCCCCACCTTCGCGAGCATGCCGAGAACGCGCGCGCGCCGCTCGTCCCGCGAGATTCCATCAACGAGCTTCAGTGGCTCGGCTATCGACCTGCCTATGGACATCAATGGATCGAGCGACCATTCGGGATGCTGCAGCACGGCGCCGAGAATGCCGGGCTTACGACGGCCCAGGCGATAGAGCGGCATGCCGTCCAGTGTGGCCTCGCCTCCGCTTTGATTGAGAAGGCCTATGCAAATGCGCCCTATAGTCGTCTTACCTGACCCCGACTCCCCAACCAGTCCGAGAATCTCGCCGGCCCCGATCGCGAGGTCGACGCTGCGGACCGCATCATGGAACGTCCGCGCCCAGGGCGGCCCTTTCGGATATCTCACGCGCACGCCCTTGAGCGAGATCACCGCGGGCTCATCGGAAGGCGGAGCCGGCTCGTCGGCACTTCTGCTCGAGCGGATCAGCTTGCCGGCAACCTGTCCGGCCCGCATGAGGTCCTTGGTATATTCATGCTGCGGGTCTTCTATCACCGCCTCGGTCGGTCCGACCTCGACGATCTTACCGGCACGCATGACGTAAATCCTGTCGCAACACTGGCGAACCGCGCGCAGATCGTGGCTGACCAGAATGAGTGTCGCTTGAGTGCGTTTCCTGGTTTCCGCCAGCAGATCGAGAATCCGCATCCGAACGGCGGCGTCGAGCGCCGATGTCGGCTCGTCCGCCACCAGAAGCTTCGGCCGGCTGGCGATTGCCATGGCAATGCAGATGCGCTGAGCCATGCCGCCGGACATTTCCCGTGGGAATGCCGAGAGTATCCGGGAAGCGTCGTGAATGCCGACCGATTTGAGCAGATCAGCGATGTCCTCAGGCGGCATCGGACCCGCCGCCGAATAGAATTGGCTTCCGATCTTGCGAGTCGGATCCAGCGACGTCACCGGGTTCTGAAAAATGAAGCCTATCTCACGAGACAAGAAGCGCCTGCGGTTCTCTCCCTCGAGCGAGAATACGTCCTTCCCGAAGGTCCTGATCGATCCTCCTGACGGCTTTCGACCGGCGCGGTTGATGCCGCCAACCGCCAGCGCCAAGGTGCTCTTGCCGCTGCCGCTTTCTCCGATCAGGCCGACACACTCCTCCGGCCGGGCTTCGAAATCGACGCCGTCCAGTGCACGAAACATCCCTTCACTCGCGGGGAACTCCACGACGAGATTGCTTGCTTCTACGATCGGGCGAAGGGAACTGGCGGTCATGCCCGTCAAAACCGATGAGCAGGATCGACGTATGAACGCATCGCGTCGCCGATGATGTTTATAGACATGATCGAGAGGGCGAGCGCGGCGCCCGGGGCAAGGGTCATCCACGGTGCGATTTCCAGGTAGGTCGCACCGTCCCGCAACATCGACCCGAGCGAAGCGACCGGCGGCTGGACCCCCAATCCAAGGAAGCTCAGGCTGCTTTCGATCAGCATTCCGAGCGAGATCGAATAAACCGCCTGTACGACAATCGTGCCGGCGACATTGCGCAGGATGTGGGTGAACACTCGATCGAAGAACGGCAATCCGCCGATTTCCGCGACGAGGATGAAGTCTCGTCCGACGACGTTCATCGTTGCGGCGCGCACGACCCGCAGCATTGTCGGAAACGTAATCAGCGCAATGACCATCATCGCGCTGGTCACCCCGGGCCCAACCACGGCAACAACCAGCATGCCGAGCAGGATCGGAGGGAAAGAGAACATGATGTCGGCTGTCCGGCCGGCAAATTCGTCGGTCCAGTGATGGAAATAGGTCGCGATCATTCCCGCGACAGCCCCGAGAGCTCCGGCTATGACGACAGACACGGTGGACAGGAGAAAGGTGATCTGGATGCCTTCCAATACGCGCGCCAAGATCGGTCGCCCGAGTTGGTCGGTGCCGAAGGGGATCAGCCATTGCGGCGGCGACAGGCGTGGCCCGTAGCCGATCTGGTTGGGATCGCCCACCGGCAGCAGGGAAGCGCCGAGGCTGGCGGCGAGCAGGAAGAGCAGAACGAACGTCGCCACGCCGGACAATACATTGCCCAACAGCGCGTTCCTGAGTCTGGACAGCGAAGAAAGGACGTTCATGAGGTCAGCGCCCGGATTCGCGGATCGAGTATGCCATAGGCGATATCCGTCACCATGTTGATGAGGACGAAGGACGCCGCGATCAGGAGCACACCCGACTGCACCACGGGATAATCCCGTCCTTGCACGGCTTGAAAGATGTATCGCCCAACCCCGGGAATTGAGTAGAGCTGTTCCACGAGAATGGAGCCGCCGAGCAGGTAGCCGAGATACACGCCGACAATCGTGACCACAGGCACGCCGGCGTTGCGCAGCATGTGGCGGCGGATGATCTGCCCCGTGGTCCTTCCTCGGGCCTTGGCGGCAAAGACAAAATCCTCCTCCGACAGGGCCAAAACGGCTTGGCGGGTGACAGCCGCCACCGTCCCGATCCCGATCAGCGACAAAGTGAGCACGGGCAAGACAACGGCCTTGATATGGGCCTCGGGATCCTGATCGAAGGCAACCCATCTGCCCACCGTCAGGCCGAGCGCATATTTCGAGAATATGTACAAGAACAGCGATCCGAGGACGAAATCGGGGACCGACATCGACAAGCCGCTGAAAAGCCGGCTCATGGTCGAAGTAAATCGGCCGGTCCCGGCCAGGCCCGCCGCAAAACCAAGCGGAACACCGAGCAGTACGGCTGTCACGGCCGCCAGCGTCGCCAATTCGAGCGTAACAGGAATACGCCCCGCGAATTCAGTCCAGACCGGCTGGCTGGTGATGAGCGACGTGCCCAAATCACCCGTGGCGAGATTGCCCACCCAATAGAAGTACTGGTGGATGAGCGGCTGGTCGAGTCCGAGGCGTTCTGCAACTTCCTTGCGGAATTCCGGGGAACCATGCGGAACCAGGATCTCCTCAAAGCTACCCGGAATGAGATGGATCGCAGTAAAGATAACGACCGTGACGCCCAACAGCGTCACAGCCGCGCTGCCGATGCGGCCGAACAGAAAGGCCAGGAAGGCGCTCATCGATCCGTCACTTCAGTTCGGCGTTTTCAATTCCGTAAAGGGTGGTCGCGTAACCGTCGCGGTGAGCCGTCTCGAATTTGGCGAACTTGTCTTTCCTGTATGCAACGGTGTCGATGCGGGTCACCAGGGGCACGACGATCGCCATCTCGTCCACTTTCGTGCATACGTCCTGCAGAGCTTTGGGACGGGCGGGATCGTCGGCAGGCAATCCGCGAGCCACAGCGAGAGCAGCATTGTACGCGGGATCATTTGGTATGTGTCCCGCGGTAAAGCCGGCCGCTTCGGCGTTCCACCACAACGGCACCATCGCCGGATCGGTATAGCCCGCATACCAGACTATCGATGCCTGGAAGGTGCTGGGATTGTCGACCCAGAGCTTCTTAATCCACGAGCCTTCGTCCGAAACCGAAATATCGGCTTCGAGCCCGAGTTCGGCGACGTTCTCCTTTACGATCTGCGCTATCAGCGCATAAACCGGCGTCGGCCCGATCGCCATCGTGAACTTCAGCGCACCGACACCGGTCTCCGCGATCAGCTTCTTGGCCTTCTCGATGTCGCGGGTATAAAACGGCAATTTGGTCGTATCGCAGGCATTGAAGACCGGCGCCATAACCGACGAGAGTTCGCCGATTCCTCCGAGGGCGACATCGATCATCTTCTGCCGGTCGAGCGAGAGAGCGACGGCCTGACGCAGCTTCGGATCGCGGAACGGCGATTGGTCCCACACCGCGTTCATGCACAACTGGAAGACATTCGTGGTCGGGTTTTGCGCGATCTCTATCCCTTCGACTCCACTCAACAGCAGAGCGGCATCGGGGCTGGCTTCGAATGATGCGACATCGATCGAGCCGTCACGCAGGCCGGCAATTCTGGATTGATCGGCCGGTACGATGCGGACCGTCAATTCCTCGATATGGGGCAAGCCTGCCTGCCAATAATGCTCGTTGCGCGCGAGCTTCCAGTGATCGTCCTGGACATGGGAGACCACCCGGAACGGCCCGGTGCCCAGCAACTGCTTGGTTGGGTCGTAAGTGCCATCGCCAAGCTCCTGCATCGGGATGATGGATGCCATTGTCGACGCGAGAGCCCTGAGGAAACCCGCATAGGGCTCTTCGAGCTGAATATTCACAACCCCCTCGCCGGGCGAATCTATCGATTTTATCCTGCCTATCTGCGCGCTGAAAAATGACGCCGTCTTGGGATCGGTCAAACGCTTGAGGCTTCCGATCACATCATCGGCGGTCACCTCGCGTCCATTGGAAAACTTGGCGGTCTTGCGGAGCTTGAATGTGTAATTCGTCGGCGAGGCTTGTTCCCATGATTCCGCAATTGCAGGCACCGGATTCAAGTCGGCATCGAGAGCCGTCAACCCGTCATAGATGAGATGGAGCAGCTCCCACGAAGAGCCCAGGATCGATGTATGTGGGTCGTAGAGATTCGCCTCCAGCGGCTTGGCCCAGACCAGCGCTTTCGAAGACGTCTGCGCCTTTGCCGTGATGTCGGAAAGTTGCAGTCCCGCGGTCGCGGCCCCTGAGAGGAGGATCATTCTCAACGTGTCGCGCCGATTGATGCCCTGAAAGCGATTCATCCCTGTCTCCACTGTTATACTTTTGATTTAATTGGTGGTTTCGGCAAACCTGAGCAGCATAACCTGCGTCAAAAAGGTTCGGACTTTGCGCGGCTCCCCCTCCACAACATGGCGTTCGACAAGCGCCAAGCGAGAACCGGCACCATCAAACCGGCTCGCACCATCGATCGTCGCAATAAATTATAATTTATAATTTGAGCTTGTCAATTGACCTTCAAGGCCCTTCATCGGATTTCATCTGATGAACGGCCGTTCGCAGACGCCTCTCGGTTTCGGAGAGATGATCCGTCAAGAGTTGTCGCAGCGAACTTCCGTCCCCTTCGACAAATTTACGGGCGAGCAGCGAATGTTCGTCCTTGTACGCCTGAAAGTACTCCGGCGTGTTGCACTCAGGGTTTGGCCGAACGGCGAGCGCGAAGTAGCGATCGACACTCTGCCAAAGTCGCTCCAAAACATTCCTTACGATCGTCGTCGCCGCCGGTGCGAGCAGTTGCCAGTGAAAGTTGCGATGGGCGAGAAAAAAATCGGAAGAGTACGATGTTGCCTTCAAGAGACTTTCAACCGCCACTTGGCAATTTCGCCGGTCTTCGTCCGTCGCTCTGGCTGCGGCACGACATGCAAGCTCGGGCTCGACAATGCGTCGAAGATCATAGATGCCGGCCAGATCATCCAAACCGATTTCGGCCGCAAAAGTAGCGCGCTGGGGAGTGGTGACAACGAGCCCCTCGGCTTCGAGATGGCTCAGCGCTTCTCTCACGGGAACCAGGCTGAGAGCGAACCGCTCGGCGATTGCCTTAGGCAACATTCTGGATCCCGCGGGTATCGTGCCGTCCAGCAATTCTTGACGAAGCCGCTCCGCCACAGCGTCCGCCGCACTCGTGCGAAGATCAATAACCTGATGCGAGCGGGTCATCTGCGGGGTTCTTTCCCGAACATCGAACCAACTTCACCGCGACTTATCGTTATTATGCTCGGCATCGGCGCACTTTAGTTGCTAATGCGCGTTCAAGGCAAGCGGCGCACGACCGCGAACCTTGCAAGACGCTCGACGGGCGGGTGAAGACCGCGGTCAATCTGGTCTGCGAGAGCTAACCCCTGAGTGCCAGCCGCATCAAGGGCCGGCGCGCAGAGCGGCGCGCGACTTCCTCGAAGCCCAATTCGCGAAACACCGACACGATGCCGACGAAGCCCTCGCCCCACATCAAGGGCTTGTCGGTGTCGATCGGGCAGACATCGAGCGCGGCCGCCTTCTTTCGCCTGGCATAGTCGATGGCGGCCTTGGCGAGGTCTGTCATCAGGCCGCGCTTCCTGTGGCCGGTGCGCACATAGAAGCAGGTGATGGCGTAATGGGTCTCGGAGTCCTTCTCAGGCTCGAGGGCCGAGGTCTTGGCTTTCTCGAAGCGGATGACGTCGGTTCGCGGCGAGACCGCGACCCAGCCGATCGCCTGCCCCTTCTCATAGAGAAGGAGACCCGGCGCCGGACCTGTTGCGACGCAGGATCTGAACGCCTTCTTGCGCCTGTCCTTGCTCATGGCCTGGAAATCGGTCGCGGTCAGCCTGGGCCACATGCACCAGCAACCGGAATTGGCGCCCTTGTCGGGCCCGAAGAGATCTTCGACATCCGCCCAGCGCGACGGCGTCAGGGGATGCACGGTGAATGTCGACGCCGCCTTCCCGGCTCGTTTCCTCATGGCATCGATCCATACCCTGTTTCGGCAAATTTGTCCGTTGCCGGATTTGCATGCCTAAGCCTTGAGCGAATGCCCTATAATTAGGCACAGAAATCGGGCGGGCGACTCTCCACGGTAATGCAGCTCGTTGATTTCGCTCATATTTCTGTCTCAACGCCAATTGGCACGGGCCCTGCAAACAGGGTGCCTGATCATAACAGGGGTGCGCATGAAAAAGATCGAGGCCATCATCAAGCCGTTCAAGCTCGACGAAGTGAAGGAAGCCCTGCAAGAGGTCGGCCTGCAAGGCATCACGGTCACCGAAGCCAAGGGTTTCGGCCGCCAGAAGGGCCATACCGAGCTCTATCGCGGTGCCGAATATGTCGTCGACTTTCTGCCCAAGGTGAAGATCGAGATCGTCCTCGCCGACGAACTCGTCGACAAGGCCGTCGAGGCCATCCAGAACGCCGCCCGCACCGGGCGCATCGGCGACGGCAAGATATTCATTTCAACCATCGATCAGGCGATCCGCATCCGCACCGGTGAATCCGGCACGGACGCGCTCTGATCACCCGACACAACCAGCCAAACAGAGGGATAACCAGAAAATGGCCAAGGTAAAAGACGCTGAAGCGGTGATGAAGCTCCTGAAGGAGAAGGACGTCAAATTCGTCGACCTCCGCTTCACCGATCCGCGCGGCAAGATGCAGCATCTGACGATGGACGTGTCGCAGATGCATGAGGAGGCCTTCGCCGAGGGACTGATGTTCGACGGCTCATCGATCGCCGGATGGAAAGCGATCAACGAGTCGGACATGGTGCTGATGCCGGACCCCACCACCGCCCATATGGATCCCTTCTATGCGCAGACGACGCTCGCGGTGTTCTGCGACATCCTCGAACCCTCGACCGGCGAAGGCTATTCGCGCGACCCGCGCATGATCGCCAAGCGCACCGAGGCCTATCTCAAGCAGACCAAGCTCGGCGATACGATCTTCGTCGGCCCCGAGGCCGAGTTCTTCATCTTCGACGACGTGCGTTTCGCCACCTCGCCCTACAACACCGGCTTCAAGCTCGATTCGATCGAACTGCCGACCAACCCCGATCGTGAATACGAGAC
>CAZICN010000075.1:0-16143 GCA_964537655.1 uncultured Aestuariivirga sp. | reverse complement strand
ATGTCCGTTTCGGCGATCCCGAATGCCAGGTGCTGATGCTGCGGCTCAAGGAAGATCTCCTGACGCTGCTGCTCGCCTCCGCCGACGGCACGCTCGACAAGGTCTCGGTGCGCTGGCGCAGCGAGACGGCGCTCAGCGTCGTCATGGCGAGCCGGGGCTATCCCGGCGCCTACGCCAAAGGCAGCGAGATCCGCAATATCGCCGCCGCCGGCGAGGGCGGCGACGTCGAGATATTCCAGGCGGGCACCGCGTTCGAGAACGGCAGGCTCATCGCCGCGGGCGGGCGCGTGCTCAATGTCTCGGCGCTCGGCAAGACCGTCGCCGAGGCGCAGGAACGCGCCTATCGGGCCGTCGATCTCATCGACTGGCCGGAGGGATTCTGCCGACGCGACATCGGCTGGCGTGCTATCTAGTCGAGTGATGGAGACTTGAAGTGCCGATCACCGGAGATTTCGCCGACTGGCTGATCGCGACCGCCATCGGCGACAAGACCGTCGCCGAGCTGCATCGCGAGCTGTGCGACAAGCTCGCGTCGCTCGGCTATCCGCTCTGGCGCTCATCGCTCGGTCTCGAACTGCTCAACCCCGAGATCGAGGGCTCGCAGTTCCGCTGGGTCGCGCATGAGGTCAAGACCCTCACCATGCCGCGCGGCTCCGACACGGGCGACTATCACAACAGCCCGGCGCAGATCGTCGACGACACGCGCAAGCCCTTTCGCCGCAGGCTCGACGCCCCCGTCACCGACATGGCGCTGCTCGAAGACCTGCGCCAGGCGGGCGCCACCGACTACTACATCACGCCGCTGCCCTTCATCGACAGGCAAAGGACGGCGCATATCTCCTTCGCCACGCAGAAGCCCGGCGGCTTCTCCGCAGCCGAGATCGCCGACCTGACCGGCGCGTCCCTGCTGTTCAGTCCCTATGCCGAGCGGCGCGTGCTCAAGAAGATCACCCTCGACCTCCTCTCCACCTATGTCGGTCGCCGCAGCGCCACCAAGGTCTATGAGGGCGCCATCGACCGCGGCAAGGCCGAGATCATCACCGCCACCATCCTGATCGCCGACCTGCGCGGCTTCACGCGCTATTCCGACACGAACCAGATCGACAACGTGCTCACGACGCTCAACGATTTCTTCGACGCGCTGGTCGAGGCGATCGAGCCGCATGGCGGCGAGGTGCTGAAATTCATCGGCGATGCCCTGCTCGCGATCTTCCCCGCCACCGACAAGCAGTCGCTGCCCTGCGCGCCCGCCATCAAGGCCGCCCTCGACGTGCGCCGGAAGCTCGCGGCCCTCAATGCGGAGCGCGCGAAATCAGGCCGCGCGCGACTCAAATTCGGCCTCGCCCTCAATGTCGGCGAGATCGCCTATGGCAATATCGGCAGCCGCTCACGGCTCGACTTCACCGCTATCGGCCCCGCCATCAACCACACCAGCCGGCTGCTCGAGGTCGCCAAGAAGCGCAACCGCGACATCGTCGTCTCGGAGAGCTTCGTGCGCGCCGCCGGATCGGAATTTCCCGATCTCGGCTATCACACCTTGCGCGACATCGCCGGCGAGCAGCAGGTCTTCTACATCGCCGAGGAGGCTTGAGCCCGCCCCTCGATCTGCGCGACAATGGCTGAGGCTCACAGGCGGGAGCGCTGGCATGGATCTCTTTCCCAACACGCAAGAGCATCGCGTCGATACGGACGGCGCGGAAATATTCGCCCGCACCGGCGGCAGCGGACCGCCGCTCCTGCTGCTGCATGGCTATCCGCAGACCCATGCGATGTGGCACGCGATCGCGCCGGCGCTGATGGAGCACTACAGCTGCGTCCTGGCCGACCTCAGGGGCTATGGCCTCTCTTCCTGCCCCGCCACCGCGCCCGACAACCGGCCTTATTCCAAGCGCGTGATGGCTGAGGACATGGTGAGCCTGATGCGCCGGCTCGGCCATGAGCGCTTCGCCGTTATCGGCCATGATCGCGGCGGGCGCGTCGCCTACCGCATGGCGCTCGATCACCCGAAGAGCGTCACCTGCGCCGCCGTTCTCGACATCATCACCACCTTCGACATGTGGCGGAGCTTCTCCGTCGACCTCGCCATGAGGACCTATCACTGGCTGTTCCTGGCGCAGCCCAATCCGCTGCCGGAGATGCTCATCGAACCCGCGCCCATCGGCTTCCTCGACTACACGTTGGCGCGCTGGACCAGGTCGAAGGACCTCTCGGCCTTCGATCCCCGGGCGCTCGCCGAATATCGCCTGCATTTCTCGACGCCCGAGCATATCCACGCGACCTGCAACGACTATCGCGCCGGGCAGACCTGCGATCTCGCCGACGACGCGGCCGACCGCAACGACGGGAACAGGATCGCCTGCCCGCTGCTCGTGCTGTGGGGCGACACCGGCATCCCGAACCAGATTCCCGATATCGCCGGCCTCTGGCGGCGCTGGGCCAGAAAGGTCGAGACGGGCGAGATCGCGGCGGGGCATTTCCTGCCCGAGGAGAATCCAAAAGCGACGCTCGATCATCTCCTGCCCTTCCTCGAGCGCCACGGCCCGGCCTGATGCCAGAGCCCTCGACCGCGACCCTGGAATTCCCGCCATCGATGCCTATATCCGGGAATATCGCATTAGGGTCGGACGCGACGATATCGCGCTCATCAATGTCTATCTCGCCTATGATTTCTTCCGCATCGCCGCCATCCTTCAGGGCAAACTGGCGCGCGCGCGCCGCCGCCGCCAGCGAGAATGCCCTTCATATGGCGAGCGAAGTCCGCCCCCTGGCGCGCACCGCCTGGCGCTTCGCGGAAAAGGCCGGCGCATGAGCCAGCCTAGGATAGGCCTGGCGCTCGGCGGCGGCGCGGCGCGCGGCCTCGCCCATATCCCCATGCTCGAGGTCTTCGACGAGTTGGGCCTCAAACCCTCGATCATCGCCGGCTGCAGTTTCGGCGCGCTCGTGGGGGCGGCCTATGCCTCGGGCATCCCGGCGCGCGAGATCGGCGATCATGCCCGCCATATCCTCGCCAACCGGGTGCAGGCCGCCAAGTACCTCTTCGGCGTGAAGGGCGCGCGGCTCGGCGACCTTCTGCAGCGGCGCAGCTTCACCTCGCTCCAGATCGACGGCGAGCAGCTCACCCGCTTCATCTTCCCGGACGGCGTCGCCGAACGGATCGAGGAGACCCGCATCCCGCTCAAGATCATCACGACCGATTTCAGCGAGCGGCGCGAATTCGTCATCGCATCGGGGCCGATGTGCCGGGCGGTCGCCGCCTCGATCGCC
Organism: uncultured Aestuariivirga sp.; assembly: GCA_964537655.1. GTDB lineage: Bacteria > Pseudomonadota > Alphaproteobacteria > Rhizobiales > Aestuariivirgaceae > Taklimakanibacter. The sequence continues at coordinate 12,879 of CAZICN010000075.1, read as the reverse complement.
ATTCCGGGCGTCATCTCCGCCCCCACCATCGACGGCCGGCTGTGCGTCGATGGCGGCATCACCAATCCGGTGCCTTTCGATCATGTGCGCGCCGACAGCGACCTTGTCGTCGCCATCGACGTCACCGGGCGCATGCGCGAGCCGCGGCGCGGCCACCACAGCAACATGGAGCTCGCCATCGGCTCGATGCTCATCATGTTCCACCAGATCGCGGTGCTGCGGCGGGCGCAGAACCCGCCCGACATCTATATCAACCCGCCGATCGAAGGCTTTCTCGCCAATGACTTCTTCCGCATTTCGGAGATGATCGAGGCCGCGTCGAGGGCCAAGGACGAGCTCAAGCGGGCGCTGGAATTGCGAATCGAAAGAATCACTTAAGCTGGCCGGCTGAGAAATCGATTCAGCGCCGGTTGCGGAAGAAATCCTTGAGGAGCTGCTGCCCCCTCGTCTCGCTTAGGCCGCCATAGACCTCAGGAGCGTGATGGCAGGTCGCCTGCGTGAAGAAGCGCGGGCCATGCTCCACCGCCCCCATCTTCGCGTCGCCCGTGGCGAAATAGAGCCGCCTGATCCGCGCGAAGGAGATCGCCGCCGCGCACATCGCGCAGGGCTCGAGCGTCACATAGAGATCGCAGCCGGTCAGCCTCTCGCTGCCCCATCCGGCCGCCGCCTCTCGGATGGCGAGAAGCTCGGCATGGGCGGTCGGGTCCTTCAATTCGATCGTGCGGTTGCCGGCCTTTGCCATGACATTGCCCGACTGATCGACAATGACACAGCCTATGGGAACCTCGCCGCGCCGGCCGGCTGATTCGGCCTCGGCAAAGGCGAGCGACATCGGCTCTGGTGGTTTGGTCTGGGTCATGCTTCCCTCACAGAACGCGAAAGGGGTCGCATGGTCAAGGAAAGCACGTTTGAAGGTGAACGCATCGCCAAGGCGATCGCCCGGGCTGGCTTGTGCTCGAGGCGCGATGCCGACAGGCTGATCGGCGAAGGCAGGGTCAAGCTCAACGGCAAGGTCCTCACCTCGCCCGCCATGAATGTGAAGCCCTCCGACGACATCCGCGTCGACGGAAAGCCCCTGCCCCGGAAGGAGGAAAGCCGGCTGTGGCGCTATCACAAGCCGGCCGGCCTCGTCACCAGCCACAAGGATCCGGAGGGCCGGCGCACGGTGTTCGACGCGCTGCGCGACCAGCTGCCGCGCGTCATCTCGATCGGGCGCCTCGACATCAACACCGAAGGCCTGCTGCTGCTCACCAATGACGGCGAGTTGGCGCGCCTCCTCGAACTGCCGGCGACCGGCTGGGTCAGGCGCTACCGGGTGCGCGCCTATGGCAGGCCCGATCCCGCGGCGCTCGAGAAGCTCAAGGGCGGCATCACCCTCGAGGGCATCCATTACGGGCCTATCGAAGCCTCGATCGACAAGGCGCAGGGCGACAATGCCTGGCTCAACATCGCCATCCGCGAGGGCAAGAACCGCGAGGTGAAAAAGATCTGCGAGCATCTGGGGCTCACGGTGAACCGCCTCATCCGCGTCGCCTTCGGGCCCTTCCAGCTCGGCGATCTCGAGCGCGGCGGCATCGCCGAAGTGCCGGCCAAGGTGCTGGCCGAGCAGCTCGGGCGCAAGGTCACGGTGCCCGACCGGCGGCCTGAGCATCGCAAGAACCGGCCGGCGCGCCGGGCTTGATCCGGCGCCGGTCTGTGCTAATAGGGCGCGCCATGACGTTCAAATACGCCATCACGCAACAAGACACGCGGCACAACCGGCGTGCGCTTCCTTGCGCGTGATGACGAAGTCCCTCACCTAGTTCCTTTCATCCCGCTTCAGCGCCCGCCCCTTCAGACCGGCGGGGCTTTCATCAGCGAATTCCCTGCCCCGCTTTCAGGAGAATTCGATGCCCCTTGCTTCAAGCCTCTTGCCCGTCTTCTTCATCTCCATGGGATTCGGTCTCGCGGTCGCCGCGCCCGTCGGCCCGATGTCGATCCTGTGCATGCGGCGCAGCCTGACGCTCGGCTGGCGCCCAGGCCTCGCCACCGGCCTCGGCATCGCCTCGGGCGATGGCCTCTATGCCGCGGTAGCGGCGCTCGGCCTCACCGGCATCTCGGACTTCATGCTGGCCTATGACCGGCCGCTTCATCTCGCGGCCGGGCTGTTCCTGCTCTATCTCGGGCTCAAGACCTTCTGGAGGAAGCCGGGCGATGACGCGGCAGCACCCGGCGCCGCCACGGCCTCAACAACCGGCGCCTTCTGGGGCTCGCTGCTCCTCACCCTAACCAACCCGCCCACCATCATCATGTTCGCGGCGATCTTCGCGGCGCTGGCGCCCAAGGGAGGATTCGATCCGGCAACGGCGCTCGCCACCGTCGGCGGCGTGACGCTTGGATCGCTCCTGTGGTGGTGCGCCATTGTCGGGGGCGTCACCGCCTTCTGGCATGCGCTGGGGACACGGGTCAGATTGTGGATCGACCGCCTCGCCGGCAGCTTCCTCATGCTTTTCGGTGTGGCCGAAATCCGCCGCAGCCTGTAAAGGGCCAGCGCAGTCGAAGGAAGTCGCATGCGAAGCCTGTCAGCTCCCTCCCCCTGGTCATCCCGGCGCAAGCCAGGCCCCCCTGAATCCTCGCCACGCGAGCAGCGCCGCCCGGATCGGAATGGCTCAATGGATCCCGGCTTGCGCCGGGATGACGGTTCGCGCGCGCGTGCGAAACTGCCGTCGCATGCGTTTGATCTCGGTTAGCTTCGCAATGCGCATCGTCGGGGGAAAATTCAAAGGCCACGGCCTCGCCGGTCCCAGGGGACAGGCGACGCGGCCGACATCCGACCGGGTGCGGGAATCGATCTTCAACATCCTGGCGCATGGGATCGAAGGCTTTGCGATCGAGGGTGCGCGTGTCCTCGATCTCTTCGCCGGCACCGGCGCCATGGGGCTCGAAGCCCTGTCGCGCGGCGCCCGCTTCTGCCAGTTCGTCGACGACGACGCCGAGGCGCGCGGCGTCATCAGGCGCAATGCCGATGCGCTGGGCGTCGTCGGGCAATGCAAGATCTGGCGGCGCGATGCGACAAGGCTCGGGCCGGCCGCACCCCAGCCCGGCTTCGACCTCGTCTTCGCCGATCCACCCTATGGCAAGGGCCTCGGCGGCAAGGCGCTCGTCTCGCTGGTCGAGGGCGGCTGGCTGAACGCCGCGGCTGTCGTCGTGGTCGAGGAGGCCCTGCGCGCCGACCTCGCCTGCCCGGCCGACCTCGCCGAGATCGACCGGCGGACTTATGGCGACACGCAGGTGCTGATCGCCCGCGCCGCGACCTAACTTCTCCCGAACAGCCTCTCGATGTCGCTGAGCTTCAGCTCGATATAGGTCGGGCGGCCGTGATTGCACTGGCCGGAATTGGGCGTCGCTTCCATCTTGCGCAGCAGCGCGTTCATCTCGTCGGCGCGCAATTGCCGTCCCGACCGCACCGAATGATGACAGGCCATGGTGGCGAGGAGATGGTTGACGCGCTCCTCGACGGTCGAGCTCTGGTCCTCGCCCAGGTCATCGGCGACGTCGCGCACCAGGCGCGCGATATTGCCGCCGGCAAGCGCCGCCGGCACTTCGCGCACCACGACCGATCCCTCGCCGAAGGGCTCGAGCACGAGGCCGAGCTCGGCGAGCAGCGCCTGCGCCTGGGCGAGGCGCTCGAGCGACACGGCGTCGATGTCGATCACATCGGGAATGAGCAGCGGCTGCGTGGCGATGCGCCTGCCGGCGCGCTCGGCCTTCAGTTCCTCATAGACGAGACGCTCATGCGCGGCATGCTGGTCGACGATGACAATGCCGTCCCCGGTCTGGGCGATGATGTAGTTCTCGTGCAACTGGGCGCGCGCCGCGCCCAGGGGATGGGAATCCTCCTCGACCGGCACGTCCATGACGCGGGCGGAGGTGACATTGTCCATGGCGAAATGCGCCTGCTCCTCGGCAAGGCCCATGGGCGCAAAGGCGGCAAGCGATCGCTCGGCGGCGAGGGGATTTCGCTGCGGCGCTATCGGGCGAAGCGCGCTCAAGGTGGCGGAGGCGAGACCAGCCGCGCTCCTGCGGCTCTGGCTCCCGAGCGCCTCGCGGATGCTCGAAACGATGGCGCCCCGCACCAGGGCCGGATCGCGGAAACGCACCTCGGCCTTGGCTGGATGCACATTCACATCGACAAAGGCGTTGGGGCAATCGATGAACAGGCAGACGGCGGGAAAGCGCCCGCGCATCAGGAGATCGGCATAGGCGCCGCGAATAGCGCCCTGCAGCAGCTTGTCGCGCACCGGCCGGCCGTTGACGAAGAAGAACTGCAGGCCGGCTTGCGCACGGTGATAGGTCGGCAGGCTCGCGAGGCCGCGCAGCCCGAGCTGGTCGCGGTCGCTCTCGAAATCGACCATGTTGGCGAAGACCTCATCGCCCATGACGCGCTGGATGCGCCGCCTTCGGCCGGCATCACCGGCAGCCTCGGGCGCCAGATCGATGAGGACGCGCTCCTCGGAAGTAAAGCTGAAGCCGACCGTCGGCGCGGCCAGGGCCAGGCGGCGCACCACATCGGCGGCCTCCGCCGTCTCGGCGCGGGCCGAGCGCAGGAATTTGAGCCGGGCCGGCACCGCGAAGAAGAGGTCGCGGACCTCTACCGTGGTGCCGTCGATGCGGGGCGAGGGCGTTGCCTCTCCCTTCCTGCCGCCCGCCACTTCGATCCGCCAGGTATCGCTGGCATTTCGCGCGCGCGCGGTAAGCGCGAGGCGGCTCACCGCGCCGATCGAGGGCAGCGCCTCGCCGCGGAAGCCCAGCGTCCTGATGTCGACGAGATCGTCGTCGGCGAGCTTCGAGGTCGCGTGGCGTTCGACCGCAAGCTCGAGCTCGTCACGGTCCATGCCCTCGCCGTCGTCGCTGACGCGGATCAGGCTACGGCCGCCGTCGCGGAAGGCAATGTCGATCCGCCGGGCTCCGGCATCGATGGCGTTCTCGGCCAGTTCCTTGACGACGCTCGCCGGACGCTCGACCACCTCACCCGCGGCGATGCGGTTGGCGATCCCTTCCGGAAGTCTGCGAATCTTCATGGGCGGACTTTAGAGCATCGGTCCGGAAAGTGTGCGCGGTTTCCGGGCGAACCGATGCGTAAAATCAGAGGATAGAGCGCCGGCTCCGATCCATCGGAGCGCCCGGCGCTCGAAAGGCCTATTGGGCGAGGCGCCAATCCGCCGTCGTCTCGATCAGGTCGAGGAAGGCGCGGACCTTGCCCGGCAGCAATCTGGCGGACGGATAGACGGCATGGATGGGCATGGGGGCCGGCGCGAAGTCGGCCAGAACCTCGACGAGTTCGCCGTCCTTGATCGCATCGCGCACCTGGTAATGCAGCACGCGAGCGATGCCGCTGCCGGCCTTGGCCAACGCCAGCGCGGTGTCGCCATTATTGACCACGAAGCGCGGCTCGACCCTGACCCTGAGGTCATTGGCGAAATGCCAATCGAAAGGGGGCGCAACTGGCGTGAAGGCGATGACCGCGAAATTCGCGAGGTCTTGCGGGTGCCGCGGGACGTGGGCCCCGGCCAGAAAAGACGGACTTGCCACCAGGGTGCGGCGCGTCTCGCCGAAGCGGCGGGCGATGAGCTGCGAATCCGGCAGATGGCCGATCCTGATCGCGAGGTCATGGCCCTCCTCGACCAGATTGACGAAGCGGTCGGAGAGATTGAGATCGACGGTAACCCGGGGATAGCGGTCGACGAAGCGGGCGAGCATCGGCGCCACATGCAGGCGGCCGAAGATCACCGGCGCGGTCACCGACAGCCGGCCGCGCGGCTCCGCTTTTTCGTCCTGCGCAGCCCCTTCGGCCTCATCGAGGTCGCTCAATATCCGCCTCGCGCGGTCGAGGAAGCGGCTCCCCGCATCGGTGAGGCTGATCGAGCGAGTGGTGCGGTGGAAGAGCCTCGTGCCGAGGCGGCCTTCCAGGGCCGCGATCTGGCGCGACATCACCGAGGGCGACAGGCCCAGGCGGCGCGCGGCCGCCGTCAGACTTTGGCTTTCACACACCGCCACGAAGGCGGTCATGGCGTCGAATCTGTCCATCTACTCTTGCTAATAACGCAATAATCATTTGCCATTTGTGAGTATTATCATTTTTTTGGCAAAGAATACATTGCGGGCATGAGCATTCCATCCAGCGATGTCGCCTTCACGCCCCGCATCAAGGCCATCCAGGCCGAGCGCGGGTCACGGCCGAACTATGCCCGGATGGAGGAGCGTGGCGGCTTCCGCACCGGGCTGAGCGAGGATCTCGCCCAGTTTCTCCTGGGCGTCGACACGGCCTATCTCGCCACCGCCAATGCTTCGGGCCAGCCCTATGCCCAGCATCGCGGCGGGCCCAAGGGCTTTATCAGGATCATCGGCCCGAAGACGCTGGCCTTCGCCGACTACAAGGGCAACCGGCAATACATCACCACTGGCAATCTCGCCGAGAATGACCGCGCCTTCCTCTTCCTCATGGATTATGCGCATCGGCGGCGGGTGAAGCTCTGGGGCCGCGCCCGCGTCGTTGCCGACGATGATGGCCTGGTCGAACGTCTCATGCCGGAAGGCTATGCCGCACGCCCCGAGCAGGTCATCCTGTTCGATGTCGAGGCCTGGGACATCAATTGCCCACAGCATATCCCGCAGAAGATCGACGCTTCGGATGTCGAGCAGGCGCTCGTCGGGCTTCAAGCGCGGATTGCGGCGCTCGAGGAAGAGAATGCCGCCCTGCGGGCACGCAAGACATAGAATCTCGGGAACCTTTTGTCGGAAACGTTCTTATCTGACAAGCGGGTTTGCCGGCGACCGGGAATTGCCAGAGCATCGGACCGAAAGGCGCGAAGCGGTTTTCGGATGATCCGATTCGCAAGACGCGAGACAAGGAGGTCCGAATGAAGGGGTGTGCCGTCTTTCTTCCCGTGCTCCTCCTCTGGGGGACAGCCGGGGCGCAGGGCGCCACGACGCCGCAAGCCGTTCAGATCGGCCCATGGCAGATCGAGGCGAGCTTCACCAAGGACCAGAAATTCGACCGCTGCCTGATGAGCCGCACGACCGATGCCGGGCTCAAGGCGACCTTCGCGCGCGATCAGGCCGGCACGTCGCTGACCCTGACGTCGCCGCGCTGGAAGCTCGACAGCGGAAAAACCTATCCGGTCGAGTTCGCGGCCGGCAAGGCCGTATGGAAGGCCGATGTCACGGCGACGGCGGACACGGTGCGCGTGGCGCTCGCGGATGCGCGCTTCACCAGGGCCTTGCGCAATGCCAACCACCTGGAGGTGCGTGGTGCCGGCGCCACGCTCAAGGTCCCGCTCGACAAGAGTTCCGCCGCGCTGGCGCGGCTCGATCGCTGCTACGAAACGAACAAGGATGCGGGCGAGACCAATCCGTTCGTCGCGCCGCAACCCTGAGGCAACGATCCCGATCGATTCAACTCCGGCCTGAGGCGCGACAGGCGCTTCAGCGTGAGGGTCGTTGAGAGAGGCGACTGAAAATCGCTCACCCGCTAAGGCTTGATGCCTTCCGGCTTGCCGACCACCGTCACGATGAGCTTGTCGGATGCGGATATCCGCTTCGCCTGCGCCTTGGCCTGGTCGAGCGTCACGGCATCGATCAGCGCGTTGCGGCGATTGACATAGTCGATGCCGAGATTGTCCTGCTGGATGGCGAGCAGCTGGCTCGCGATCTTGGAATTGGAATCGAAGCGCAGGGCATAGGAGCCGGTGAGATAGGTCTTGGTATCGGCGAGTTCGGTGGCGGTGGGACCTTCCTCGCCAAAGCGCTTCATCGTTTCCTTGACGACGGCGAGCGCCTCGCCCGCCTTCTCGTTGCGCGTCCCGAGTTGCCCGAACACCAGGCCCGCATGATCGAAGGGATAGAGGCCGATCGAGACGCCATAGGTGAGGCCGCGCTTCTCGCGCACTTCTTCGGTGAGGCGCGAGCCGAAGCCGCCGCCCCCCAGGATGAAGCTGGCGACATAGGCCGGGATGAAGTCCGGATCCGAGCGCAGCATGCCGTCATGGCCGAAAGTGATGATGCTCTGCGGAATGTCGCGATCGATCACCTGGGTCTCGGACTTGGCCTCGACATGGATCATCGGCGCGGGCTTCGGCGGATCGGTGTCGGGAAGATCGCCAAAGGTCTCATCGAGCAGCCGCGCCAGCGTCTCGGCGTCGATGTCGCCGACGACGGCGACCTTCAGGCCCTTGCGTGAGAACAGCGACTTGTGCATGGCGCGCAGGTCATCGGCGGTGATCGTCGTGATCGACTTGACGGTGCCCTCCGACTCGCGTGCGTAAGGGTGATCGCCGAACGCCTTCGCCATCCAGGCCCTGGATGAGATGTTGTCCGGTTCTTCCTCGTTGCGCCGCGCCGCGACGAGCAATTGATCGCGCACCCGGTCGAGCGGCGCTTGCGCGAAATGCGGCTTGGTCAGCGCCACCTTCAAGAGCGCGAAGGCGGCGTCGCGCCTGTCGGTCAGCGTCTGGAACGAGCCCTGGAACTGATCGAAGCTCGCATCGAAGGACATCTTCATGGCGAGCTCGTCGCGCTTCGCCTGGAACGCCGCCGAATCGAGATCGCCGGCACCCTCGTCCATCATCGCGGTGATGAAATTGGCGGTGCCCTCCTTGCCGGCGGGATCATTGACCGCACCGCCGAGGAAGGAGAACTGCATGGCGATCAGGGGATTGGTATTGTCCTCGACGAGCCAGGCGGTGATGCCGCCCTTGCTCTTCACTTCCTTGATCTCGATGGCTTGCGCGGGCAGGACAAGGATCGCGACAATCGCGAATGCCGCAAGGATCGGGCGGAGCGGGCGCATCACGGGCCTCATGCGTTACTGTTGGGTGGAGTTGGAGGGCGTTGGCACTGCGGATGCGCCGCCGCCGGCGGGTGCGCCGGGCGCCGGCAGCAGGATGCCCGTCACCGAGCGCCTGATGTCGAGCGTCTTGGCCGCGGCCGCCTTGACGTCCGCGAGCGTCACGGCCTCGATCCGCTTGGGCCATTCGAGCACGTCGTTGACGGTGATGCCGGTGGTGAGCGCCGAGCCGAAAGCGCGGGCCATATTGCCCTGGCTGTCCCGGGCATAGACCGTATCGGCGATGAGCGTCGCCTTGGTGCGGGCGAGTTCGTCGGCGGTGATGCCGTTCGCCACGATATCGGCGAGAACGGCGTCGATCTCGGCCTCGACCGCCTCGATCTTGCCGCCGGGGACCGGCGAGCCATAGACGCCGAACGTGCCCGAATCCAGCCCATCGCCCGAATACCAGGCGGCGGCATAGGAGGCGAGGCGCTTCTCGACCACCAGCTTTCGGTAAAGACGGCTGGTGGCGCCGCCGCCCAGAAGCTCGGCCAGCACGTCGAGGGCCTCCGCTTCGCCTTTCGCGGCCGTGGCATAGGAAACGCTCAGATAGGAGCGCTGGACGATCGGCGAGGCGGCGCGGGCATCGGTCAGCGTGACGCGCCGTGGCGCGATGGGCTCGGGCTCCTCGGTGCGCGTCCGCGGCGTCACGTCGAACGTGTTCTTGAGCTTGCCATAGTGCTCGTCGGCGAGCTTCTTCACCTCGTCCGGCGTCACGTCGCCGGCAACGACCAGGATGGCGTTGGCGGGCGTGTAGTGCGCCCTGTAGAAGGTGATGGCATCGGCGCGCGTGAGCTTGTTGACTTCCGACATCCAGCCGATCACCGGCTTGCGATAGGGGTGGGCCATATAGAGGATGGCATCGAGCTGCTCGCCCAGGAGGCTCGAGGGATCATTGTCGGTGCGTTCGCGCCGCTCCTCCTCCACCACCTTGAGTTCGGGCAGCACATTCTCGTCCTTGAGGACCAGATTCTGCATGCGGTCGGCTTCGAGATCCATCACCAGCCCGAGGCGATCCTTGGCGATGCGCTGGAAATAGGCGGTATAGTCCTTGGACGTGAAGGCATTATCCTCGCCGCCATTCTGGCGGATGATGCGGCTGAAGGCGCCCGGCGGATATTTGTTGGTGCCCTTGAACATCAGATGCTCGAGGAAATGGGCGATGCCGGCCTTGCCCTGCGGCTCGTCCGCCGATCCCACCCGGTACCAGACCATGTGGGTGACGACGGGAGCGCGATGATCAGGGATGACCACCACTTGCATGCCGTTGTTGAGGGTGAAGGTCTCGGCGAGCGGCTGTGCCTGGACGGGGAGCGGACGGGCAAAGACGAAAAGCAGGCATAGTCCAGCGAAAGCGGCAGTCAGACCGCGGCGCTTGAAGCTCATAAGGTCACCTCTAATGTCCCGATTCCGAAGTTCGCCGCATCCGACCATACCTTCCGAGCGAACCTCGGTGTCGAAAGGAGACGAAGCAAATACGTAGTTCCGGCGCATGACGGCAAGTTAAAACCGGTACACCTGTCGCCGATCACGCGTTCATGATCCGCCGTGATGCCGGGATCCGCGCTTACTCGTCCTTGAACACGTTGCCCATGTTCCAGATCGTGCCGTAATTCGGATTGGCCCTGCGTTTCTCGGCCAGTTGCGCGGCGCGCAGCTCCTTGTAGAGCTGGTTCTCGGATTTTGCCTTCCCGTCCGGGCCTACTTTGGAGATGCCGTATTTCTCATAGACGTCCTGCTTGGGCTCCTCCCCGGGCGGCGTGGCGGCGGCCGTCTGCAGGGGCTGCGGCGAAGGCTGGGCCTGGTCCATCGCGGGCTGGGCCGGCGGCGATGCCGCGGCCACCTGGTTGAGCTGGCCGTCCTCGGCCACCTCGCCGGAGGGCGGCCGCAGGCTGAGGTCCGGCGGCATGGCGAGGTTACGGTTGACACGAATCTGGGTCTCGTCGGGTGTTGCGGATTTCCCCGAACCCAGCAAATCCTGCATCTTGGTCTCGGAGCACCCGGCGACGGCGAGTGCCGCCATCAGGCTGAGAGCGAGGCCATAGGCCATTTTCATGATATCGCAGTTCCCCTAGTGAAAGCCGGATTGTGCGGTGAATGCCGTGAAAATGCCCCGGCAATCGGGCATTTCCGTGACCGTCTACCGGGTTCTGCCCTCTCGCAGGGATTCATAAACCAACAGGGCCACCCCGGCAACGATGGCTACATCGGCCAGGTTAAAAATGTACCAGTCGAAGTTGCCGACATGGAACGAGAAGAAATCGGCTACGGCGCCATAGACCGCACGGTCGAGGGCATTGCCGAGGGCGCCCCCGAGGATGAGCCCGATCGCCGCAGCCGTCAGAGGGCGCGATACCTTGGCGAGCCATACCCATAGCCCGGCGCTGATGGCGAGCGCCATGGCGATCAGGAGGCCCTGCGAGGCGCCGTCACCACCGAACCACCCATAGGAAATCCCCCGGTTCCAGGCCAGCACGATGTCGAAGACCGGCAGGAGGGCGATCGGCTGGCGGCCCTCGATGTCGAAGACATGCAGCATCCACCATTTGAAGGCCTGGTCGATGCCGAAGGAAAAACCGGCAAAGACCAGGCCCAAGGCCGACAGCGCGCCCCAGAGCTTCACGCGAAGAGCTTCTTGTTGTTGCGCTTCTGCCATTCGCGCACCGCATCGGCGTCGCGCGGCGTGATGTCGGGGAATTCCCTGTCGCTGCCGACTTCCGGCGTGATCTTCCAGGACCGGGCGCATTTCTTGCCCTGTGCTCTCTCGAAAGCAACCTGAATCGTACGTCCCACTTCCTGTTTCCAGAAAGCGTCCTTGGGAGCCCCACCCTCGACAATCTCAATTCCGGAGGTGATGCAGATTTCGGCAAAATCAATGCTTCTCAACTCGGCGAGGGCCTTGGCATCCATCTCGTAAACGTGGACCTTTGGCGCTGCTTCGAGCGAAGACCCGATCTGCTTGTTGACGCGCTCGATTTCGAGCGCCCCTGTGACAACCGAGCGAGCCCTGCGGATACTGCTCCATTTGTCCGCCAGATCGGCATCGACCCATTCGGCCGGCGGGCTTGCGAATTGCATGAGATGGACGGAACTCTTCTCGCCGGCAAAGCGCGATAGCCACACTTCCTCGGCGGTGAAGCACAGGATGGGGGCGAGCCAGGTCGACAGGCAATGGAAGAGCTGATCCATCACGGTGCGGCAGGCGCGCCGGCGCAACGACGACGGCGGATCACAATAAAGTGAGTCCTTGCGGATATCGAGATAGAAGGCCGAGAGATCGACATTCATGAAGTTGAGCAGGCTGGCGACGACCTGCTTGAAGTCATAGGCGCGATAGCCCGCCAGAACGCTCGCATGAACATCGGCGAGCATATGCAGCACATAACGCTCGAGCTCCGGCATCTCCTTGCGATCGAGGCGCTCGGCCTCATCCCAGCCGTCGAGCGCGCCCAGTATGTAGCGCAGCGTGTTGCGCAGCTTGCGATAGGCCTCGACATTGCTCTTCAGAATCTCAGGCCCGATGCGCTGGTCGTCGACATAGTCGGTGGAGGCGACCCACAGGCGCAGGATGTCGGCGCCCGACTGCTTGATGACGTCCTGCGGGAACACCTGGTTGCCGAGCGACTTCGACATCTTGCGGCCGTCTTCCGCCATGGTGAAGCCATGGGTGATGACGGTCTTGTAGGGCGCCCTGCCCCTGGTGCCGCAGCTCTCGAGCAGCGAGGAATGGAACCAGCCACGATGCTGGTCGGAGCCTTCGAGATAGACATCGGCCGGCCAATGGAGGTCGGGCCGCTGCTCGAGCACGAAAGCATGGGTCGAGCCTGAATCGAACCACACGTCGAGGATGTCGTTCACCTTCTCCCAGTCGTCGGTGTCGGTGACGCGATCCTTCAGGAAGCGCTCATGCGCGCCCTCGGCGAACCAGGCATCCGCTCCTTCCGCTTCGAAGGCGGACGCGATGCGTTCATTCACCTCGGGGTCGTTGAGGACGAGGCCGGTCGCCTTGTTGA
>CAZICN010000074.1:15952-16180 GCA_964537655.1 uncultured Aestuariivirga sp. | reverse complement strand
ATCCCGCGCTAACATATAAGAATCGATCACGATCCGCGCCAGCGCGGCGGTGTAAGGGAAGATTCACCATTCTCGGGTCAAATCATCGGCAAAGCGCCGGCTCGCCACGCCGGCCTGGCGGCAATGAGGGACTCCGATCAGATGATTAACCATTCCTTAACCGGCTTCGTCTTCGCCGCGGCGCTTACAGCCCTTGCCGGACCGGCAGCGGCCGCCAGCGACATCGTC
>CAZICN010000074.1:0-15942 GCA_964537655.1 uncultured Aestuariivirga sp. | reverse complement strand
CCAAAATCATCACCGTGTCGGGCCAGCCGGGGACCGTCGTCGTCGGCAATCCGAGCATCGCCGACGTCACCGTGCAGGGCGACCGGGTGGTACTGATGGGACGCAATTACGGCGTGACCAACCTCATCATTCTCGACCGCGAGGGCAACCAGCTCGCCGCCCTCGACGTCACGGTGCAGATCACCGACAAGAACGCCGTGCATGTGTTCAAGGCCGGCGGCCGGATGAGCCTCGCCTGCGCGCCGATGTGCGAGCAGACCCTGCAGGTCGGCGACGAGTCGGCCAAGGTCTTCGACCCGCTGACCCGGCAGATGCAGACGAAGAGCGATCTCGCCAGCGGAACATCGAAGGCGGAATAAGCGGCCGCCCGAAGAAAGCCTGTAAAATTTTATTGAACTTGTTCAACCCGCCGCAACCGCGAGTTGATACATCACGCGTGGCAAGTCTGCCACAAGAGAGAGACGGAACCTCGGCATGGGGTGGCGCAGGGCAAAGAAACTGAACCGGCTCGTCCGGCAATTCGGCCGGAAGCGGGACGGGGCGACGGCGGTCGAATTCGCCATCGTGGCCTTTCCCTTCTGCGCGCTGCTGCTGGTCATATTCGAGGTCGCCGCCGTGCTGTTCACCGACATCGCCCTGCAGAACGGCGTCACCAACGCGGCGCGGCTGATCCGCACCGGCCAGGTCCAGACCCAGGGCATCACCCAGGCCAGCTTCCGGCAGATCGTCTGTGACAATATCGCTTCCTATGTCGAGTGCTCCAAGATCCGACTCGACATCAGCAAGTCCGCGGCGCTGCCGATCACCAGCAAAAACATGATGACCGTGCCTGAGGACGAAGCCCAGAAATGGGAGGTCGGCGGGCCGTCGGAATGGGTCATCGTCCAGGCCCGCTACGACTGGAAACTGTTCATTCCGGCCATCAGCCAGATGGCCAACTACACAAACGGCAGCAATGAGAAGGTGCGCCGCCTGACGGCCGGCGCCATCTTCCGCAACGAACCCTATGGCGGCTAGTAGACCGATGCGACAACTCCCCGCCAGACTGATCGGGTTCCGGCGCGCCACCTCCGGCCTCGCCGCGATCGAGTTCGCCATCGTGGCCCCGCTGATGCTGCTCATCTATTTCGGCACCGTCGATGTCGCCAACTGGTACATGGCGCATCGCCGCCTGGTGGTCGCCGGCAGTACCATCGCCGACCTCACGACCCAGAGCCCGGGCACGATAACCGGAGACGAGATCAAGAAAATCTGGACGGGCATCGGCGCCATCATCGAGCCCCTGCCCATCGACGCCATCAGCCTCACGCTGCGCGACTACCGCAAGAACGGAACCACCTCGGGCAAGAAATGGGAATATTCCTACAGGCCGAGCAGCGTGCCTCCCGGCGCCGAGACGCCGATCTGCGGCTCGACGCCCGACGCGAACGGGCTTCAGGACCTGGCGACCAACGAGATGACCGACGCCAATGACATTTTGAGCGCGCAGCTGTGCATCACCATTAAGCCCATCGCGCTCCAAGTCTTCGGATTCGGCGAGATTCCGATGCGCTACCAGATCAACATGCGCCCGCGCCTCGGCAAGACCCTCGATTGCACGTCCGGCTGCACGCTTTTCTAGATCCTGCTATCGCGAACCGTGAGGACGCGCTATAGAGCGCCGCGCAATTCCTGCGCGCGGGCAATGGGCGCTCCCGCAAGTTCTGGAAATCGGCGAAAGTGGACCTTCATATCTTCCTGGCCGTCCTCCTCGCGGCCCTCCTGCATGCAAGCTGGAACCTCCTGGTCAAGCTCGATCTCGACCGCTTCCTCGCCTTGCTCCTGATCTCCTGCCTGATGGGCGTCATGGGCCTCGGCATGCTGATCGCCTTTCCGTGGCCCAAGCCTGAAAGCTACCCCTATGTGATCGCCTCGGGGCTGCTGCATACCGGCTACAACATGTTCCTGGCGCGCAGCTACCGCACCGGCGATCTCTCGCAGGTCTACCCGATCGCCCGCGGCACGGCACCGCTCCTCACCTTCATCGGCGCCTTCGCTCTCGCCGGCGAGGCGGTCACCGGCATCGGCGCGGCCGGCATCCTGCTATTGGTCGCTGGCATCTGGCTCACCGTCCGGCCGGGCGCCGCGGCCATCCGCCTCGATGGCATGACGTTGTTCTTCGCGCTCGGCACTTCGGGCTTCATCGCCGCCTATACGCTGGTCGACGGTCTTGGTGCCCGGCTGTCGGGCTCGGCCTCGGCCTATGCCGGGCTTCTCTTCGTGCTCGACGCCCTGTTCATGATTGCCGTCGCGCTGGCGACCCGCGGACCTGGGGCCTTCGCCAAAGTGCTGCCCTCCTGGAAGAGCGGGGCGATGGGCGCCGTGCTCTCGGCCGGGGCCTACTGGATCGTCATTTGGGCGATGAGCCTCGCCCCCATCGCCGCGGTCGCCGCCCTGCGCGAGACCAGCATCCTGTTCGTCATGCTGATGTCGGCCCTTTTCCTGAAGGAAAAGGTCACCGGATTGCGTCTCCTCGGCGCCGGCCTGATCGTGCTGGGCGCGGTGGCGCTCAGGCTGTCGTGAATCGTGCGGCGTTCGCCGTCATGCGCGTGTCATAAATTAAGGCCAGGTTAAATCCACCAGGAAGCGTCAGTTGCGTTCCCTATTTCCTGGCATCACCCGACTGCCCCGCCATGCCGGCGCGCGCCACCTTCTCATCCTCAGCCCCTTAAGGTCCGCGCCCGGCATGGCCCTTTCTTTGTGGCCGGGCTTGACCCGGCCATCCAGCAAGAATGGACTTAGACGAGCGAACACTCGGCGAGCTTGGGAGCCAACGGTTGGGCTGGATGGCCGCCTCAAGGGCGGCCATGACGAGTTCGGGCTGTGTGCGCCAACTTTAGCGCCTCGCTTTCAACCGAGAAACGCCTGCATCCGCGCCAGCGCTTCCTTAAGCTCGGCCTCGCTCGCCGCATAGGACAAGCGCAGATAACCCGCACCATTGTCGCCAAAACTTTCGCCCGGAATGAGCGCCACATGCGCCTCGCTGAGAAGATCGCGCGCCAGGTCGCGCGAACTGCGCCCCGTCGCCTTCACATTGGGGAAGGCATAGAAGGCGCCGCCCGGCATGCGGCAGGAGACGCCCGGCAGCGCATTCAGCCCGTCGACGACGATCCGGCGGCGCTTCTCGAAGCTCTTGCGGAAGCCCTCGATCTCATCCATGGGCCCGGTCATCGCCGCAAGGCCCGCCATCTGGGCCGCCACATTGACGCAGGAATGATCGACGGTGATGAGCTTCCTCACATGATCCACGAGGGCCTTCGGCCAGATGCCGAAGCCGAGCCGCCAGCCGGTCATGGCGAAGGTCTTCGACCAGCCGTCGAGAATGATGGTGCGATCGCGCAATTCGGGAAAGTTCAGGAAGCTGGTGAACTGGCTGCCCTGGAAGATCAGGTGGCTGTAGATTTCATCCGACAGGATCGCGACATCGGGATGCTTCACCAGCCCATGCGCCAACTTCTCGATCTCGCGGCCATCGACCACGCCGCCGGTCGGGTTGGCGGGCGAGTTGATCATGATGAGCCGGGTCCGGGGCGTGATGAGGGAGAGGACCTCCTCGGCATCGAAGCCGAAATCCTTCTCCTCACGGATCGGATAGGGCACACCTTTGGCGCCGCCGGAGCGGATCGCCTCGCGATAGGGCGGGAAGCCCGGATCAGGATAGAGGATTTCGGCCCCCGGCCCGCCGAACAGCAGGCAGGCGAAATAGAAAGTGACCTTGCCGCCCGGTACGATGACGACCTCGTCCGGGGTGACCGGCACCTTGAAGCGGCCCTCAATATGGGCGGCGACCGCCTCGCGCAACGGCAGGATGCCGATCGGCGTCGTATAGCCATGCGGTCCGTCGCGCACCGCTTTCTCGGCCGCTTCCAGTATGTGGCGCGGCGGCGAGAAATCCGGCTGGCCGATGCCGAGATTGATGACGGGAGCGCCCTTGGCCTTGAGGGTGAGAGCGCGATCGAGAACGGCGAAGGCGCCTTCTTCTTCGATGACGGTGATGTTGGGATTGAGCTTGAGCATGAGAGTCCCTGTTTCTTTGTCCGCATCACCTGATCCGAAAAGTCTGCAACTTTTCGGGGTGATGGTTTCCTCGTTCGCATCACCTTGTCCGAAAAGTCTGCAACTTTTCGGGGTGATGCTCTAAGTCACATCGTCGATCGCCGGGTCGAGCAAGTGGCTGACATTGCGGCCGGCATGACCCGTGTCGACCGCCGTCTTGAACATCTGCTCTACAGACTGGGTGAGCGGCGTCAACTGGCCGAGTTCCTCGGCGAGGCTCGCATAATAGCCGATGTCCTTCGCCGCATTGGCGATCGAGAACTTGTAACCGTCGAAATCGCCGGCGAGGGCGGCGTCCATCATCTTGCGCAGCACGCCCGAATTGCCGGACCCGTTCTGCATCACTTCGTAAAGATCCTTCCAGTCGACCTGCGCCGCATGCGCCGCCTTGAAGGCTTCGGCGACGAGGCCGATCATGCCGATCACCAGATAATTGGAGATGAGCTTGGCGACATGGCCCGAGCCCGGCGGCCCGAAATGCTTCAGCCGGCTGGCATAACACGAGACCAGGGGTGCTATGGCCTTGTAGGTCTTCGCATCGGCGCCAATGAGCGCGCCCACTTCCTTCCTGGCCACCTGCTCAGGCCCGCCCGCCATCGGCGCATCGGCATAGGCGACGCCCATATGCGCGAGTTCGCGCGCCAGGCGGCGCGTCGTCTCGGGCTCGGTGGTGCCGGTGTCGATAACGATCTGGCCGGGCCTCAGATGCGACCTTATGCCCGCGAGAGTCTCTTCCACGACGCCGGCCGTGGTCAGGCACAGCATGATCACCTCGGACTTGCGGGCGAGGCTTCCCAAATCCTTCGCCTCCTGCGCGCCCCTCGCCAGCAACGGATCGATGAAAGTGCGGTTGCGATGCGCCTTCAGCCACAATTCATGGCCGGCATCCAGGAGATGGCCGGCCATGCCGGATCCCATGAGGCCCAGACCGACAAAACCGATCTTCATTTCCAAATCCCCTTCCTGCGCGGTCAACTTCGCGGGGTTTGCTCCAGGAGTTCATCATGCTAGATCGGAACCCGAAAAAATGGGAACCGATTTTCGGGAGAAGCTTAGTCAATGACACTGCACAAGAATTTCATCAATGGCGAGTGGGTCGGCAGCGATCATGCCAAGGATAACGTGAACCCGTCCGACCTCACCGACATTGTCGGCTCCTATGCGCAAGCGAGCCAGGCGGATGCCGAAGCCGCCATCGCCGCCGCGAAGGCCGCCGCCCCGTCATGGGCGCAGACGACGCCGCAGCAGCGCGCCGACATCCTCGAAGCCGCCGGCGTCGAGATCCTGGCGCGCAAGGACGAGATCGGCAAGCTGCTCGCCCGCGAGGAAGGCAAGACGCTCGCCAACGGCATTGCCGAGACGACGCGCGCCGCGCAGATCTTCAAGTTCTTCGCCCAGGAAACCCTGCGCGTCGAGGGTGTCGCCGTCGCCTCGGTGCGCCCCGGCGTCGACGTGACCATCACCCGCGAGCCGCTCGGCGTCGTCGGGCTGATCTGTCCGTGGAATTTCCCGATCGCCATCCCGGCCTGGAAAATGGCGCCCGCCCTCGCCTTCGGCAACACCGTGGTGTTCAAGCCCGCCGATCTGGTGCCGGCCTCGGCCTGGGCATTGGTGGAAATACTCTCCCGCGCGGGCCTGCCCAAGGGCGTCGTCAATCTCGTCATGGGCAAGGGTTCGGTCGTCGGCCAGGCGCTGCTCGACTCGAAGGACGTCAACGCCATCTCCTTCACCGGCTCGGTCGCCACCGGCGCCAGGGTGGCGCAGGCCTGCGCCGCCCGCGGCGCCAAGTTCCAGCTCGAGATGGGCGGCAAGAATCCGCTGATCGTTCTCGATGACGCCAATCTCGACGCGGCGGTCTCGGCCGCCATCGACGGCGCCTTCTTCCAGACCGGCCAGCGCTGCACCGCGTCCTCCAGGCTCATCGTGCAGAGCAAGATCCACGATGCCTTTGTCGGCAAGACCGTCGAGGCGATGAAGGCCCTGAAGGTGGACAACGCGCTGAAGGACGGCACCCAGATCGGCCCGGTCGTCGATGAGAACCAGCTGGCCCAGGACCTCACTTATATCGATGTCGGCCGGCATGAAGGCGCCGAGCTCGCCTGGGGCGGCGAGCTCCTCAACCGCGACACCAAGGGCCACTATCTGAGCCCGGCGCTGTTCGTGAACACCACCAACAAGATGCGCATCAACCGCGAGGAAATCTTCGGACCCGTCGCCTCGGTGATCAAGGTCGACAGCTATGACGAGGCTTTGGCCATCGCCAACGACACGACCTTCGGCCTGTCGTCCGGCATCTGCACCTCGTCGCTCAAATATTCGAGCCATTTCCGCCGCAATTCGGCGGCCGGCATGGTGATGGTCAACCTACCGACGGCGGGCGTCGACTATCATGTGCCGTTCGGCGGACGCAAAGGCTCGAGCTACGGGCCGCGCGAGCAGGGCCGCCATGCGGCGGAGTTCTATACCGCGACCAAGACGGCCTATATCAACGCGCTGTAGATCAAATCGTCATCCCGGCGAAAGCCGGGATGACGGTATTTGTGCTTGAGGCGACGGTCCTCAGGTAACAACCACATCGAGGCTCGCGAGCCTGGCGATCTCGCCATGCAGCCGGTCGCCGCGCTTGACGGCGCCGACGCCCGCCGGCGTGCCGGTGAAGATCAGATCGCCCGGCGCCAAGAGGAAAAGCTGCGACAATTCGGCGATGATATCGGCGACCGGCCAGATCATGTCGGCGACATCGCCCGACTGGCGGCGCTCGCCATTCACATCGAGCGTGATAGCGCCCTTGAGCA
This sequence comes from uncultured Aestuariivirga sp., assembly GCA_964537655.1. GTDB lineage: Bacteria > Pseudomonadota > Alphaproteobacteria > Rhizobiales > Aestuariivirgaceae > Taklimakanibacter. Next base: position 9,052 of record CAZICN010000074.1, on the reverse strand, counting down.
GGAGCCCGGACTGCTCGACCGGCGTGATGGCGCTCAAGGGAGCCGAGCGATCGAAGGCCTTGCCCGCTTCCCAGGGCCTACCCGCCTTCTTGGCCTCGGCCTGGAGGTCGCGGCGCGTCATGTCGAGACCGACCGCATAGCCATAGACGAGGTCGCGCGCTTTCGCCGCCGGGACGTTCTGGCCGCCGGCCTTCAGCGCCACCACGAGTTCGATCTCGTGATGCACGTCCGAGGAGAGCGAGGGATAGGGAAATACGCCGTCGGTGACGACGGCGTCGGGCGCCTTCTGGAAGAAGAAGGGTTTTTCGCGGGCGGGATTGCCGCCCATCTCGCGGGCGTGATCGGCATAGTTGCGGCCGACGCAATAGAGCCGGCGCACCGGAAAGACGCGGCGGGTGCCGAGCACCGGCACGGCGGGCTGCGGCGCGAGGTCGACGACATAGTCCACAATGCGTTCGCGGAGATTCATCTGAGCGTTATCCCTCTGTCGCGAAAGGACGCCCTGGCGGCGTCGGCGGTTCCGTTCAAATCGATGGGGCGGCAGGATTCTTCGATCACGATCGTGTCAAAACCATGGGACACGGCGTCTTCCGCCGAATAGCGGACACAATAATCGAAGGCGGGGCCGGCGCAAGTGACGAAACCATTTCCGCGTGCCGATGACCGGCCTCGTGGCGAGCCGCTCGAAATCAGACTTTCGTCCACTTGCCATTCCTGGCGGATGACTTCTTGCACGCCTCGATGAAAGCCATGCCGGCGACGCCGTCCTCGATGCCGGGGAAAGTGACGTCCTTGTCGGCCTTCTTGCCCGAACGCCGCGCGATGATGGCGCGCGCCGCCTCGGTATAGATATTGGCGAAGCCTTCGAGATAGCCTTCCGGATGGCCGGGCGGCACGCGTGTGACACGGCCCGCCGCGGCGCCCGAGCCGGCGCCGCCCCGCGTGATGAGCCGCTTCTCCTGGCCGAAAGGCGTGAACCAGAGATAGTTCGGATCGGCCTGCGTCCAGTCGAAACCGCCCTTGGTCCCGTAGACGCGCAATCTCAATCCGTTTTCATTTCCAGGCGCTACCTGGCTTGCCCACAACATGCCGCGCGCCCCGTTCCTGAAGCGCAGCATCACATTCACATTATCATCGACCTTGCGGCCCTTGACGAAGCTCGTCATGTCGGCGGAGAGCTCTTCGAGGGTGAGGCCCGAGACGAAGCAGGCGAGCTGATAGGCATGGGTGCCGATATCGCCAATGGCGCCGCCGCCCGACTGCTTGGGATCGGTGCGCCAGGCCGCCTGCTTCTGGCCGGACTTTTCGATATCCTCGGTGAGCCAGTCTTGCGGATATTCGGCCTGGACGAGGCGGATCTGGCCGAGCTCGCCCTTGGCCACTATGTCGCGCGCCTGGCGGATCATCGGATAACCCGAATAATTATGCGTGAGCGCGAAGACGACGTTCTTCTTCTTGAGCAAGGCCTCGAGCGACTTCGCCTCTTTCAGCGAAATGGACAGCGGCTTGTCGCAGATCACATGGATGCCCGCCTCGATGAAGGCCTTCGCCGCCGGCACATGGATGTTGTTGGGGGTGACGATGGCGACCGCCTCTATGCCGTCCTTGCGCTTCGCTTCTGCCTTCGCCATCTCGGCGTAGTCGGAATAGATGCGATCAGGGGCAAGGCCCAACTCGAGCCCTGAGGCTCGAGAGCGCTCGGGGCTCGAGGACAGAGCGCCGGCAACGAACGCATACTGGTCGTCCATGCGCGCGGCGAGGCGATGAACCGCGCCAATGAAGGCGCCCTGGCCGCCGCCCACCATGCCGAGCCTGATGCGCCCGCCCGCTTTGGCGTCGCTGCGTCCTTCGATGGCCATGTGAAGTTTCCTCCTTGAATATGGATCCGTGTCTCGTGTTTTCCTTCTCCCAAGGGGAGAAGGAAGGCTCACGCGAAGCGTGGAAAGATGAGGGGATAGGCTCTCAATGTTGTTTCCCCTCACCCTGACCCTCTCCCCACAGGGGAGAGGGAAATTCTCTATATCCCCAGCATGCGCTGGATCTGCTTCTTGTCGACGCTGCCGCCGACGAAATCGTCGAAAGATTTCTCGGTCACCTTGATGATGTGGCTGGCGATGAAAGGAGCGCCTTCGGCGGCACCCTGGCCTGAATCCTTCAGGCAGCACTCCCATTCGAGCACCGCCCAGGAATCGTAGTTGTAGGCAGCGAGCTTGGAGAACACGGCACCGAAATCGACCTGGCCGTCGCCCAGCGAGCGGAAGCGCCCGGCCCGGTTGATCCAGGGCTGAAAGCCCGAATAGACGCCCTGGCGGCCGTCGGGATTGAACTCGGCATCCTTCACGTGAAACGCCTTGATGCGCTCATGATAGATGTCGATGAAGGCGAGATAGTCGAGATGCTGCAGGACGAAATGCGAGGGATCGTAATTGATGCAGCAGCGCTTGTGGTTCTTCACCCTCTCAAGGAACATCTCGAAAGTGGCGCCGTCGAACAGGTCCTCGCCCGGATGAAGCTCGTAGCAGACATTGACCCCGTATTTCTCATATTCATCGAGGATCGGCAGCCAGCGCTTCGCCAGTTCCTCGAAGGCCGCCTCGATCAGGCCCGGCGTGCGCGGCGGCCAGGAATAGAGATAGGGCCAGGCGAGCGCGCCGGAGAAGCTCACGCTCGAATCGAGGCCCAGATTGCGCGATGCCTTGGCGCCTGCCAGCATCTGCTCGACCGCCCAAATCTGGCGCTCCTTCGGCTTGCCATGCACGACGGCAGGCGCGAAAGCGTCGAACCCTTCATCATAGGCCGGATGCACGGCGACAAGCTGGCCCTGCAAATGCGTGGAGAGCTCGGTGATCTCGATGCCATGCGTCTTGGCGACGCCCTTTATCTCGTCGCAATAGGTCTTGGATTCCGCTGCCTTCCTGATGTCGAAGAGCCGTCCGTCCCAGCTCGGAATCTGCACGCCCTTGTAGCCGAGGCCCGCTGCCCATTTGCAAATGCTGTCCCAAGAATTGAAGGGCTTCGTATCGCCCGCGAACTGAGCCAGGAAGATCGCCGGCCCCTTGATGTTCTTCGCCATTCACTCTTCTCCCTAGAGATAAGTATTGATCAGAGACTCCAGATACTCCTGCCGGCCGGAGACGGGCCTGGGATCGATGCCGTCTTTGAGCACGCGCCCGGCTATGTCGGCGAGACTTTCCTTGCCGGCCAGCATCGCCTGGTTCTTCGGCTCGTTCCATTTGGCATAGCGCTTGTCGACTTCCGCCTTGAGACGGCCGTCCTCGACCATCCTCGCCGCCATGATCAAGGCGCGGGCGCAGGCATCCATCGAGCCCACATGGGCATGCAGCAGGTCATCGGGATCGAGCGACTGGCGCCTGATCTTGGCGTCGAAATTCATGCCGCCCGTGGTGAAGCCGCCGGCCTTCAGCATCTCATAGAGAGCGAGCGCCAGTTCCGGCACGTTCATGGCGAACTGGTCGGTGTCCCAGCCCGACTGATAGTCGCCGCGGTTGAGATCGATCGAGCCGAAGATGCCGAGCGCCGACGCCAACGCGATCTCATGCTCGAAAGTATGGCCGGCGAGGATGGCGTGGTTCTGCTCGATATTGACCTTCACTTCCTTTTCGAGGCCGTTCGCCTTCAGGAAGCTGTAAACGGTCGCGACATCATAGTCGTATTGATGTTTGGTCGGCTCCTGCGGCTTGGGCTCGATCAGGATCGGCCCCTTGAAGCCGATCTTGTGCTTGTAATCGACGACGAGATTGAGAAAGCGCCCGGCCTGGGCGAGCTCACGCTTGAGATCGGTGTTGAGCAGCGTCTCATAGCCTTCGCGCCCGCCCCACATGACATAGTTCTCGCCATCGAGGTCCTTGGTGACATCGAGACAATGTTTCACCTGGGCGGCGCAATAGGCGAAGACATCGGGATCGGGATTGGTGGCCGCCCCCGCCATGAAGCGGCGGTTGGAGAACATGTTCGCCGTGCCCCACAGGAGCCTGACGCCGGTTTCATCCATCTTGCGGCGCAGATGGCTCGCGATGGTGGAGACATTGCGATTGAACTCCTTCAACGATGAACCTTCCGGCGCGATGTCGAGATCATGGAAGGTGAAGAACGGCACGCCGAGCAGGCGCAGCGTCTCGAACATCACATCGGCCTTCTGGCGCGCGTGATCCATCTGATCGCCAGCCTGATGCCAGGGCCTGAGGAAGGTTTCGCCACCAAAGGGATCGAGGCCCGGCCAGCATAAAGTGTGCCAGTAGCACACCGCGAAGCGCAGATGCTCCGCCATGGTCTTGCCGAGGAGCTTGCGCTGGGGATCGAAATAGCGGAAGGCCAGCGGGTTGCGGCTTTCCGGGCCTTCATATTTGACCGGCTCGCTCTGCGAATAGAAGCGCATGGGCATCAGATCTCCCTGATCGATGGATAGATTCGCACATAGCGCGCATAGGCCGCCGCATAGGCGTCACGCGCTCTCGTCTCGGGCCTGACGGTCCGGGCGATGCGCGGGGCTGTGCAGGTGGACAGGAAATCGGCGCCGGTCGCTGCGATGAGGCCGAGGCGCGCCGCGCCGAAGGCGCCGCCGAAATCGCCGTCGGCCGGCACGTCGACGGGCACATCGAGCACCGTCGCGATGATCCTGAGCCACAGTTGCGAGCGCGTGCCGCCGCCGACCGCCGTCACGCGCTCGACATGGGTGCCGGCGGTCTTCAGGGCCTCGAGGCTGTCGCGGAAAGCGAAGGCGACGCCGTCGAGCACCGCATGGGTCAGGATTTTCGCATCGGTCTCATGGCCGAGGCCCATGACCATGCCACGGATCTGGGCGTCGGCGACCGGCGTGCGCTCGCCCGAGAGATAGGGCAGGAACAGAGCCGGCGACGGGCCCAGGAGCGTCTTGCCCAGAGCGGCCGTGAGCTTCGGCGCCGGCGTCTTGAGCAATCCCGCCAGCCATTCGAGGCTGCCCGTGGCGGAGAGGATGACTCCCATCTGATGCCAGGCGCCCGGCACCGCGTGGCAGAAGGCGTGCACGGCGCGCGCCGCATTGGGCATGAAACGCTCATTGGAGACGAACAGCACGCCCGACGTGCCGAGCGACAGGAAGGCTTCGCCATGTTTCACGGCGCCGATGCCGCAGGCGGATGCCGGATTGTCGCCGCCGCCGCCGGCGACGACCGGGCGCTTCGGCATGCCCCAGGCTTTCGCCACCTGCGGCGTCAGCCGGCCCGTCGCCTCGGTGCCCTCATAGAGCTTCGGCATCTGATCGCGCGACATGTCGGTGGCGGCGAGCAGTTCGTCCGACCAGGCGCGTTTCGCGATATCGAGCCAGAAAGTGCCGGAGGAATCCGACATGTCGGACGCATGCTCGCCCGTCATGCGCAGGCGCACATAGTCCTTGGGCAGCAGCACCTTCGCCACTTTCTCGAAAATGCGCGGCTCGTGCTTCTTCACCCAGACGAGCTTCGGCGCGGTGAAGCCGGCGAGCGGAATATTGCCGGCAATTTTTCGCGCATGTGGCTCACGCGCCTCGATGTCGCGGCACTCGGCGAAGGAGCGGGCATCGTTCCACAGGATCGCCGGGCGCAGCACCTTGTCGGATTTGTCGAGCAGGGTCGCGCCATGCTGCTGGCCGGAGAGGCCGATGCCCTCGACGGCGGCAATGGCCTTGGGCTTCTGCCTCGCCAGCGCCTTCACCGCGGCCCCGCAGGCCTTCCACCAGTCCTCCGGCGCCTGTTCCGACCAGCCGGGCTTGGGGCGCGATACCTTGAGGGGCGACGTGGTGCTGGCGAGAATGCGCTGGCGCGCGTCGATGAGGATCGCTTTCACGCCGGAAGTGCCGATGTCGAGACCGAGATACATGTGCCCTCAAGGAAGATTGTCGCGCAGGAAGATGTCGATGCGGATGCGCTCCTGCGCCTCGATCAGGGGCGCGTTGTCGGCCTTGGCGAGCAGCACGCGCACGGCGCTCCTCACCTCATGGCCGGCATCCTGGTTGATGATGGCATCGACCGTGCCCTTGATCAGCGCCTTGCGCGCATGATCGGTGAGCTCGTGGGCAATGAACACGATATCGCGCTCGCGCCTGGCCTTTTCGAGGGCCGAGATGATGCCGCGGGTGCCGCCGCCGGCATTGTAGATGCCGATGAGCTGGGGATGCTCCCTGAGCAGCTGCATCGTCACGTCCTCGACGCGCTGCCAGTCGTCGCGGCCCTCGCGCACGGGGAGGATCTCGAGATGCGGGTATTCGTGCGTCATGATCTGCTCGAAGCCGAACTGGCGCTCGATATGATCGCGCAGAGCGAGCGAGCCGGCAATGAGGCCGACCTCGCCCTTCCGTCCACCCAGGAACTTGCCCATCAGGCTCGCGGCGGTGCGCCCGGCCGAGGTGTTGTCGATGCCGGCATAATGCACGCGCTTCGAGCCCGGCACGTCGGAGACGAGCGTCACCACGGTGACGCCGCGCTCGGTCAGGCCGCTGATCGCCTCGCGCACGCTCGGGTGATCGAGGGCGACGACGGCGACGCCGTCATAGATGTCGCCGATCTGATCGAGGGTGGCCGCCAGCACATTGCCGTCGAACACATCGGTGAGGCGTGAATCGATCACCACCCGCTCGGGCGCCATGCGCTCGGCGGCGGCCTGCACTTCCTCGCCGAGCGACACCATGAAGGTGTTGTTGCCGGTCGGCAGCACGAAGCAGAAATGATAGTCGCGCGAGCGCGCGAGGCGGGCGGCGAGCCGGTCAGGCTGGTAATTGAGCTGGCGGATGGCGGCCTCGACCCGCTCCACCGTGACCTTGCGCACCCCGGTGCGGCGGTTGAGCACGCGGTCGACGGTGGCGACGCTGACGCCCGCCGAGTGGGCGACATCGAGGATCGTGATCTTTCCCATCGCGGCGCACTTGAGCCCATAGCGGCAATTTTGTCAATTTTTGATGTACGCCTATCAAGAATATCGCAAGGCCGCGGCGCAGCCCTTGAAGGCCGGATACTGGTCCGTGATGACATAAAGCGGCACGGATTTGAGATCGAGCCGGCCCTTTTCCTCGAAGACCTGGCGGAACGGGCCCTTCCGCAGCTCGCCGACGATCGAGGGCGCGATGCCGCCGGCCAGATAGACGCCGCCATGGGCCTGCATCATCATCGCGGCATCGCCGGCGAGGCGGCCCAGCCAGATGATGAAGTGATCGAGCGTCTTCACCGCATCGCCATCCTGTCGGGCCAGCGCGCTCTGGAGAACGGCTTCCGGCGTCGCGAGCTTCGCCGCGCGCCCGGCGCGGCGCGTGATCGTCTGATAGATGAGGAGCAGGCCGCCGCCGGTGATGGCGAATTCCGATTCGAAGACGACGCCCGGCTGGGTCATCGCCTCCCTGAGATCGAACTCCTCCTGCGTGACCACCGGCAAGGTGACATGGCCGAGTTCGCCGGGCAGCGCCATCCAGCCGCCCTTGGGCAACGGCGCCAGGGACGCCATGCCGAGCCCGGTGCCCGGACCCAGCACCAGCTTCACGCCGGGCTTCGCCGGCGCGGCACCGCCGATCTGGACGAGATCGGCCTTGTCGAGATAGGGCAGCGACATGGCCAGCGCCTCGAAATCATTGAGGATGATCAGCCGTTCGGTGTTGAGCGCCGCCTTGAGCCTGGCGCGGCTGATGATCCAGTCGCGGTTGGTGAGCGGGAAATCCTCCTGCGTGACGATGCCGGCGACATCCATGGCGGCGGTGCCCACGCGCTCGACGCCCTGGCGCTCGAGATAGGCGGCGGCCACGTCCTCGAGCGAGCCATAGTCATCGTTCTTCAGCCGCTCGATGCGGGTGACGTCCATCGATCCTTCGGCCACGAGGCCGAAGCGGGAATTGGTCCCGCCGATATCGCCCACCAGATTGAGCCTCGTCATTCCGCCTCTTCCCCTCCGCCCGACGAAGCGAGCCATAATCAAATATTTTGCTGCAAACAACCTCGGCCGCCCAATTGACAGTGCCAACAGGCTTTGATCAACTGGTAAAAATACAATGGAGGAGGGAAACATGCATCTGTCACGCCGGAAACTGATCAAACTCTCAGGCTCGGCCGCGGCCCTGCCGCTCATCGGCTCGCTGCCCAGGCTGGCCAGCGCCAAGGAAGTCATCAAGACCGCCGCCATCTACACGGTGCCGGTCGAGCAGCAATGGGTGAGCCGCATCCACAAGGCGGCGCTTACCGCCAAGGAGCGCGGCGACATCGATTATGTGTTCTCGGAAAAGGTCGCCAATACCGACTATGAGCGGGTGATGCGCGAATATTGCGAGGCCGGCCACCAGCTGATCGTCGGCGAGGCCTTCGCGGTCGAGGACGCGGCGCGCGCCGTCGCCAAGGATTATCCCGACCGCGCCTTCCTGATCGGCTCGAGCTTCAAGCCCGACGCCGCGGCCAATCCCAATTTCGCGGTGTTCGACAACTACATCCAGGATGCCTCCTATCTCACCGGCATGATCGCCGGCGCCATGACGCAGAAAAACAATATCGGCATGGTCGGCGGCTATCCGATCCCGGAAGTGAACCGGCTGATGCATGCCTTCATGGCGGGCGTGAAGGAGACGAAGCCCGACGTGAAATTCCAGGTCGCCTTCATCGGCTCGTGGTTCGATCCGCCCAAGGCCAAGGAGACCGCCTTCGCGCAGATCGACGCCGGCGCCGACCTGCTCTACGCCGAGCGCTTCGGCGTCTCGGACGCAGCCAAGGAGCGCAAGGTGCTGGCCATCGGCAATGTCATCGACACCCAGGCCGACTATCCGGACACGGTGATCGCCTCGGCGCTGTGGCATTTCGAGCCCACGCTCGATGCCGCCATCAAGGCGATCAAGGACAAGGCCTTCAAGGCGGACGATTACGGCCAGTACTCCTTCATGAAGTTCGGCGGCTCGAGCCTGGCGCCCCTCGGCACGTTCGAAGGCAAGGTGCCGGCCGATGTCGTGGCCAAGGTGAAAGCGCGGGAAGAAGAGATCAAGTCCGGCGCCTTCACCGTCGCGGTGGACGATTCGGAACCGAAATCATCGTGATCTAGGCTTGCGCTCAAGCCT
>CAZICN010000073.1:0-16388 GCA_964537655.1 uncultured Aestuariivirga sp. | reverse complement strand
GTCCCGCTCAAGAGCAAGACCGACGATTTCATCGGCAAGGCGGCGCTGATCGAGCGCAAGGAGCATCCGCGCCATAAGCTGGTCGGGCTCGATATCGATGCCAATGAGACGGTCGGCCATGGCGATTGCGTCCATATCGGGCGCGCCCAGATCGGCGTCGTGACCAGCGGCACGCGCTCGCCGCTGCTCAAGAAGAACATCGCGCTGGCGCGCGTCGATGTCACTCATGCCGAGATCGGTACCGAAGTCGAGATCGGCAAGCTCGATGGCCACCAGAAGCGCCTGCCGGCGCGCATCGTGCGCTTCCCGCATTTCGATCCAGAGAAGTCGCGGCCGCGAAGTTAGGGCGATCAGCGCACTGGCCTTCTCAACATGCCTCACCCTGAGGTGGCCGCGAAGCGGCCCTCGAAGGGTCCTTCAGGATGAGGCCACACTCTTCCCGCCACGTCGTTTCGACAAAAGCCGGATCAAACTCCAATCGCCCTTTATCAACGCTTCTTTCTTCGCACGTGACCAGCCCTTTATCTTTCGTTCCGCAAAGATTGCATCGGCGATTAAATCAAAATGGTCGGAGTAAACCAAGCGAGCCGGGAGCCGTGATGCAGTGAACGATCCCGGCGAGAATTTCATTTGATGTTCGGACAATCGTTGATCGAGTTCTTCAGCGCGTGTCATGCCTGTGTAGTAGCTGCCATCGGCACACTGCAGAATGTAGACCCAAGCCATTCACATCAATCCTGCAAGACCCTTCGAGGCCCGGCTTCGCCGGGCACCTCAGGGTGAGGGATATAGAGACTACTTTGCATCACCCCGTCATCCACTTCACCCAGCCGCCATGCGGATCGCCCAAAGCGAGGAGATGATCTTCGCCTGAGGGCCACAAGCGCAGGCGCAAGGAGAAGGCCTTGTCCAGCTCGGGATCGACCTCGAAGCGCAGCCAGGAGAGCGGCGCGTCGCGTGTCGCCGAGGCGCCGGCCCGCTCCATATGCGCGGTGATCCGCTGCTGGCTGTCTTTCGAGAAATACTGGAAGGCGATCGAATGGAAGAGGACCTGCTGCTCGCCCCAGGCCGGCGTCGTGGCGATCATGCGCTCGACCCAGGCCGCCGCGTCCGAGCGCTCGACCTTCACCGGGTGATGGGCGGCGATGGCGAGCGCCGCCGTCAGGCGCTTCACACGCTGTGCCTGATCGGGCCAGACATAAGCGAGAAGCCTTTCGCGATCCTTGGGCGCCATCGCATCGAGGGGAGCCAGATCGCAGCCGGCGCGGCCCGCCATGCGCGGCGTGAGATTGGGCGGCGAGGCGCCCTGCCATTCCGGCGTCAGGAACAAGGCGGCACCCGCCGCGCCAAAGACGTCCTCGCCGAAGCGATAGGCGTAGCGGTCGAGATTGAGATTGAGACCGGCGCTGGCGCCGACTTCGTGAAGGCGCATCGGCAAGGGGTAGCGCGCGGCCAGCCAGCACAGGCCGGCAAAGAGAATGGAGGCGCGGCCGACCTCATTGGTCTGGGGCGCCAGGGCGAGCCAGGGCTTGATATTGGCCTCGGCCGCCGCCAGCGCTTCCGTCACCCTGGACCAGAGGATGTCGCCATCGGGCAGAGGATTGGGCGGATAGAAACGGCGGAGCTCGGGCAGAAGCCCCTTGCGCACCAGCCCGTTCAGGGCGCCGGCAAAGCGCAAGGGCACGGAATCCGCCCTGGAATCGGGGTCTCCCTGCCAGTCGAGGATCGCCTCGCCAATGGCTGTCGAGCGGTCGAGCCGCTCGGCGGCGAGAGCACAGAGGAGCGAGGTAAAGGGCGAGCCCAGATTGCGGCACCATTCCGCCTGCAGGCGGAAGGCCTGGCGGACCCGCGCCTCGCTGTCGGCTGCGTCCGACTTACTCGGCCGCCTTCCTGTGGGCTCCCGATTTGCCATCGCCCAGATAGGTCTCCATGGAATCATCCATGGCGTCAACCCAGGTCGTATGATGCCTGGGCGACATATTGCCGGTCATCAACGAGCGATAGGCATTGTTGCGGAAGCCCATGATGTTTTCGACCTTGTGGTGCTCCCACTCCATGAAGGTCTCGTTGGTCGCCTCGATGTCGAAATTCGGATAATCGGTCGCGGCCAGAAGCTCCTTCACATGGTCGCCCTGGAACCAGATCATCTGCTCGGCATTTTCGAGCTTCTCCTCGCGCTTGCGCCAGGCTTTGCTGTTCTTCTTCATCTTATCCTTGGACGGCAGCTTGATGCGGCCCATGATGACGTCGCGCGCATACCAGGCCTGGGCATCGAACATGTTGAACGTATAGAACTGGTCCTGCATGCCGATATAGAAGAGCTTCGGATTGTCCTCCCACACGACGCCTTTATAGAGGTCGAGCGGCCACATGCGGTTCGCCGTCTGGAGGCGCAGATCATCAGGCAGGAACGGGAAGTGATGCAGATAGCCGGTGCACAGGATGATGGCATCGACCTCTTTCGATGAGCCGTCCTTGAAATGCGCCGTCTTGTTCTCGAGCCGCTGCAGCAACGGGCGCTCTTCGAAATTCTTGGGCCATTTGAAGCCCATGGGCTTCGAGCGATAGCTCGCGGTGACCGATTTGGCCCCGTATTTCCAGCATTGCGAGCCGATATCCTCGGCCGAATAGCTGCGCCCGACCACGAGGATGTCCTTGCCCTTGAATTCGAGCGCGTCGCGGAAATCATGTGAATGCATCACGCGGCCGTTGAAGGTCGCGAGGCCATCGAAATAGGGAACATTGGGGGTGGAGAAGTGGCCGGAGGCGACGACGACATAGTCGAACTCCTCCGAATACATCTTGTCCTTCTTGCGGTCATGCACGGTGACGGTGAATTTCTTCGTCTTCTTGCTGTAGGTAACCATGCGCGCGGGCGTCGAGAACCGCACCCACTTGCGCACGCCCGCCTTCTCGACGCGGCCCTTGATATAGTCCCACAGCACGGCGCGCGGCGGATAGGAACCGATCGGCTTGCCGAAATGCTCCTCGAATGTGTAATCGGCGAATTCGAGGCATTCCTTCGGGCCGTTGGACCACAAATAGCGGTACATGCTGCCATGGACAGGCTCGCCATATTCATCGAGCCCGGTGCGCCAGGTGTAGTTCCACAAGCCACCCCAATCCGCCTGCTTCTCGAAGCAGACGACTTCTGGGATCTTGGCTCCCTTCTTCCTCGCCGACTGAAATGCCCGCAATTGCGCCAAGCCGGACGGACCTGCACCAATCACCGCAACTCTTGCCATTGCCAGAACTCTCCTCCAATTCACCGTCCCTGCCACCGGGCGGGACGTGTTTGTTTTTGACTCGCCGACCAATTCTGACCACTATTAGGCCAATTCCGAACCAATTTTGCAACCCAAAAGACGCATGCTGCAGTGCGACATTGGTCTAGACCAGGGTACCATGAAACGACTGTCCAACAGCGAACTCAAGAGCAGCTTCATCGCCTGGCAGTGCCGGCTCCGCCAGATGGCGATGCGCGACCATGGCGGGGTGCCGATGCCGGGCTTCAGGCCACTCGTATCGAGCCTCAAGGGCGAGGTCATCGTGCCCGAGATGACCATCCTCCTGGTGCCCAACCAGCCCGAGGAGAGCACCGCCTTCTTCAAGTTCCAGTTGCAGAAGACCAATGACCACCGTCAGGCCTTCGAGGCCGGGCTCAAATATCTGGCGGCCGATTTCTACCAGTTGCCGGAACTCTTCTCGGACGAGATCACCGCCGTCTTCGCCAAGGGCTCGACCACGGCCGAGCGCATCCTGAAGCTCAAGACGGTGCTGCTCGATTTCGAACAGTATGCGCAGCGCTACCGCATGGCCTGCGCCGTCAAGCGGCTTCCGGCGCGCGACATCTCGCGCGAGGCGAGCCTCTGGCACAACCGGCTGTTCAATCCCAATCTCGGCAATGATGCCGAGGTCCTGAGCTTCCGCCCCAACTGGAAGAATGCGATGGCCGAGCCCTGGCCGGGCTAAAAGGCAATAATTACAGAGGCAGCGCTGCGGCGGGCCTCGCCGTGATGGACAGCCTCGATATTGTTGCCGTCGGGATCGAGGAGAAAGGCCGCGTAGTAACCCGGATGGTACGGCCGCTCGCCCGGCGCGCCATTGTCCCAGCCGCCATTGTCGATCCCTGCTTTGTGGAAGGCTTCCACCATGGCGCGGTCCCTGGCCTGGAACGCCAGATGAATCCGTCCGGTCAGCTTTCCCTGCGCCGCGCGGCTGTCGGCCGTCGAGATGAAAAGCTCATCGGCCCAAAAGTGATCCGGGGCGACGCCGCCCATTGGCATGTCGAGAACGCGAAACAGCGCTTCATAGAAGCGGCGGCTGGCGGCCAGATCCTTGACAACGAGATGCAGGTGATCGATCAGGCGGCCGCGATGAAGTTCCATGCTGAAATCCTTGTCCGCATCTCGTGGCAACGCGGATCAGGATATTTCGGTTCCCTTACCAGGCGAGCCAGCGCCGCCCGGCAAGATAACCGACGAGCGTCACCAATGCGATGGCAAGCGAGTACCAGACCATGACGAAGAGCGGGCTGTCATTGGGGCAATGGATTACAAAGATCGCCGCGCCGACGGCGCCCGATGCAAGGCCTGCGAATGCGCCTGCAGTGCCTGGATTTGCCGGCGCCCCATGTCTGAGGGCGGCAAGAAAGGCCAGCAAAGGCCCGATGGAGAGCAAGGTGATCATGAGAACACAGAAAAACGGACTGATCCCGATCATGCCCGGCATCCATGTTGCCTCAGGCATGACGACAAGTTCGGCGATAACTGCGACGGCAAGCATGGCGGGGGCCACGGCCATCAGGAAAAGAAGGCGGCGTGGCACAGGTTCCGGCCGGGCGAGTTGCAAAGCGAGGCAGATTGCACTTGCCGCAAGAGTGAAAACGAGGGCGATCTTGAACAGGAATCGGTAAGTACCGACCACTTGCAGGAGATCCGCGCGCGGATAAAGAGAGAGCATGAAGACGATGCCGGCCACGATCGCACCGGCGATCAGCGCTACAGTCACAGCGGAACGCGGTCTCGGGGGCCGCATCGCGCGATCCTCCACCAGAACTTCAATGAGATCGTCGGTCTTCACTTGTCGCGCTCCCGGTAAATGACAGCAAGCGCCTTGACCGCACGATGCAAGGTCACCCGAATGGCGACTTCCGTCATGTTCAGGCGCTCGGCTGTCTGGCGCACGGTGGCGCCTTCGATGGCGAGAGAGCGCACTACATTGCGCTGCTTCTCGTTCAGATTGTCGAGCATGCGCGTGACTTCATAGCCGTCGAGCGCGGCGGGATCTTCTTCCGCGGCGAGGCTTTCGGCCACGTCTTCGATCGGCACCTGCACCGCGCGGCCACGGCGGCGCATCAGATCGATGAATTTGTTGCGCACGATGGCCGATATCCAGGGGCCAATCGGGCGGTCCTGGTCCCAGGTCTGGCGCTTCAGATGAATGGCGAGCAGCGCATCCTGCACGACGTCCTCGGCCTCGGCAGCGTCCAGGCCGAAGCGGGCCAGGTTGCGTCGTGCGGCAGCGCGAAGGGAGGGAGCCACCGCCTTGAGGAAGCTCCTGTAGGCAACTTCATCTCCAGCCATGGCGGCACGCATCAGCACGGCCCATTCCTCTTCAGCGATACCCATATTTTCCGCGTATTCCCTTCTTCGCTCATCGCGGCCAATTCGTTACAGGTCGCCTCCACCTATCACGTTGGCGTGTAGGGCGGCAAAAATTCGTACCCCCTGTAATACCGCCCGCCTCGCTCCCGAAGAACTCCATGTGGGCCATGAAGGGCTCATGTCTTCATGGAGGAAAAGCATGGACCGCCGTCATTTGACTCTAACGCTGGCAGGATCGCTCGCCAGTGCTCTAGCCATTCTGGCCACGGCCGTACCGGCATCGGCGGATGCCGTGATGGACAAGATGATGAAAGACGCGGATGCGGCAATAATGGCGGGCACGAAGGAGAAGTGCTTTGGCGTCGCCCTCAAGGGGCAGAACGACTGCAAGGCCGGAGCCTCGACCACCTGCGCTGGAACCAGCAAAGTCGACTACCAGGGCGACGCGTTCAAGCTCGTGCCCAAGGGCACTTGCACAGCGATGCAGACGCCCAAGGGAATGGGCACGCTCGAGCCGATGTAGGGTGGGCTGACCTCCTCATCGCCTGGGCGCGCTGACGCAAAGTCACGGCGAAGCCAGCGGCTTCGCCGTGATTCCCGAACAGAGAAGGTCCGCCATGAAACGAGCAGCATTGCCACGCAAGGCCGGTGTCGGGTTTAAGCCTGAGCACTTCGCCGCGATCTCACAGGTCCGCCAGCCGATCGGCTTCTTCGAAGTCCATGCCGAGAACTACATGGGCGATGGCGGTCCGCCGCATGCGCAACTGAGCGCCCTCAGAGAGGACTATGCCCTGTCGCTGCATGGCGTCGGCCTGTCGATCGGATCGATGCAGGATCTGGATCGCGATCATCTCGCACGTCTCAAGAGCCTGTGCGAGCGCTACCAGCCGGAAAGCTTCTCCGAGCACCTCGCGTGGTCGAGCCATGATACGGTCTTCCTCAATGACCTGCTGCCTCTGCCCTACACACCGCGGACACTCGGGCGCATCGTCGAGCATGTCGATCAGGTGCAATCGGCCTTGCGCCGGCAGATGCTGCTTGAAAATCCGGCGACCTACCTGCTGTTCGCCGAAAGCACGATAGCCGAAACCGATTTCCTCGCCGAGATCGCGTGCCGCACCGGCTGCGGACTCTTGCTCGACGTCAACAATGTCTTCGTCTCGGCGACCAATCACCATCTCGACGCCGAGGCCTATCTGGCCGCCTTCCCGCTGCAGCATGTCGGCGAGATTCACCTGAGCGGCCATGCCGAAACGCAGGACGAGAGCGGCGCGGCTCTCCTCATCGACACGCATGATAGGGAAGTCGCCGATCCGGTCTGGACCCTCTATCGAAGCGTGATCGCGCGAACCGGACCGCTCCCCAGCCTTGTCGAATGGGACGACAATATTCCGGCCTGGCCGGTCCTGCGGTCGGAAGCGCTGGCGGCGCAGGCCATCCTCGACCGGGCGCTGCGCCCGGCGGCCGCATGAGGCCTGGATGACCGCCACGACCCAATCACGCTTCGCCGAGGCCTTGCTCGATCGTACAACGCCCCTGCCGCAGGGCCTCATCTCGTGGACCGGCGCCGAACCCTACAAGCGCTATGGCGTCTATCGCAACAATGTGGCGACGGGACTGGCCCGCGCCTTGGCGGCGCGCTTTCCGGTGACGGAAAAAATCGTCGGCGAAGAATTCTTCACCGCGATGGCGCGCGACTTCGTGCTTCTCGCGCCGCCCAAATCCCCCGTGCTGCTCCACTATGGCGCTGACTTCGCCGGTTTCGTCGCGGGCTTCGCACCGGCCGCGAGCGTCCCCTATCTCGCCGATATAGCGCGCCTCGAAAATGCGCAACTGAATGCCTATCACGCACGCGATATCGCGCCGATCGCCCCTCAGGCCCTGGCGCGCATCGCGCCCGAACGGATGAGCGGCCTGCGTTTCATGTTTCACCCAGCAGCAGGCGTGGTGCGCTCGGCCTATCCGATCGTCACCATCTGGTCGATGAATGCGGGCGAACAGCCCTTGATGCCGATCACCGAATGGCCGGCCGAGGACGCGCTCGTGACGCGCCCGAAGCTTGCCGTTCTCACCCGCAGGATCGGGCCCGGCACCGCCTCCTTCCTCCAGACCCTGATGGCCGGCGCTCCGCTCGGCGAAGCCTTCGAAACGGCGCTCGCGGTCGACGCGGATTTCGATCTCGGCCGCAATCTCGCCGATCTCCTGCGGTCGGGGGCGGTCATCGACATCATCTCGGCCCCGTCCCTGGAGGCGTGAGTGAACAAGGCCCTTTCATCGTCATCGATGGCGGCACTGATTCAGGGGGCGATCGCCGCCTGCGAGCGCATCCCCTATGCGCTGACCGCGCTCGCCGCGCGCGTCTTTCCGGCGGCGGTGTTCTGGCAGTCCGGGCAGACCAAGCTCGACGGCTGGCGCGTCTCGGAAAATGCGATCTATCTGTTCCGCGAGGAATACCGGCTGCCGCTGATCGACCCGGCGATCGCCGCACATCTCACGGCCTTCGCCGAGCATTTCTTCCCCATCCTGCTCGTGCTGGGCCTTGCCACCCGCTTCGCCGCCCTGTCGCTTCTCGTCATGACGTTCGTCATTCAGATCTTCGTCTATCCGGGCGCCTGGCCGACGCATGGAACCTGGGCGGCTTGCTTCCTCATCCTGATCGCCAAGGGTGCCGGCGCCTGGTCGCTCGATCATATGATCGCGACGCGAAAAGCGTGATCTCGTGGCTCAGAGCGGCGGCGGCTGTGGTGCGCTATCGGCGCAGCCGGCGACCTGCTGATCGAAGTCGATGATCGATCCGGTCATCATCCCCGATTCATCGCTCGCCAGATAGGCAATGGCGCGCGAGACCTCGTCGGTCTTGAGAAGGCGGCCGAAGGGCAGCTTCCGCTCGGCCTCGGCGAGCCAGCCGTCCCTGGCATCGTGGTAGGTCTTCATGATGCGGTCCTCGCCCGGCGTGTCCATCCAGCCGATGCACAGGCCGTTGACCCTGATGCGGTGGCGCATGAGGCTGAAGGCGACGTTCTTGGTGAGCGTGATCAAAGCGCCCTTCGACGCGCAATAGGCGGTGATGAAGGTCTGGCCGCCATGGCCCGACATCGAGATGATGTTGACCATGGTGCCGCCGGACTTCTCGCGCTCCATCAGCTTCGCCGTGTCCTGCATGAGGAAGAAGGGCGCCCGGACATTGACCGCGAACATCTGGTCGAAGAGCTCGGGGCTCGTGTCCCAGATGGTGCCGCGATCGGTGATGCCGGCGACATTGACCAGGATATCGGCGCGGCCGAAGGCCTTGTCGGCGGCCGCGACCACGGCCCGGCTGTCCTCGACCTTTCCCAGATCGGCTTTCACGAAGACCGTCCTGGCGCCCTTCTTCTCGAGAGCGGCCTTGACCGCTTCGCCCTTTTCCGCGTTGCGGCCGCAGATCACCAGGCCTTTGGCGCCGCGATCGGCGAAGAGATGGGCAGCCGCCTCGCCCAAACCCTGCGTGCCGCCGGTGATGATGGCGACCTTGCCGCCAAGAGACTGAAATCTGTAGGTATCGGCGCCAGTGGTCATGGAAAATCCTCGCTGCGGAGCTGAGCGAGGACTTATAGCCGATTTTGCGTGTGCACGAAGGGGCCAGGGGCGGTCGAAACGACCCTGCCCGGCATCTATCCGCCGCCGCCTGTGTTGATGGTCAGCTTGATGAACGGCCCGTGGATGATCCGGTCACCGGAATCGCTATCGCCGAACATGGCTCCGTTGTCGTAGACGCCGAAATAGGAATCGACCCGGTATCCCAAGGAGAACTTGGCATCGTCGGTGACGAGCCAGGACAGGGCGGCGCTGGCCTCGAGATTGGGCACGACGACGAATTTCGACCGTTTGTCGTCGATATCGTACGTTCCATAAAAATAGTAATTGCCCGACGCCTTGAATTTCTGCTTGCCGAACAGAAGGGCGCCGGCAGCGCCCAGATCGAAGGAGAACTCCTCGGCCAACGGCACGATGGCATCGAAGCCTATACGCGGCCCGATGCCGATGAATGTCCGCTTCATATTCACATCGGAGCCGCTTCCAGGACTGGCGCTGGAATAGAAGGAACTGAAGTATGAGCCCTTGCCCTTGAAGCGCGCAAAACGCAAACCGGCGAACAGGCGGACATTGGAGCCGTCGCCCAGCGCGCCCAGCCCGACATCGCGCCCGATTTCCAGGTCGGCGATGAAGTGCTCCTCGCGGTGATCCGCCGCCGCGCTGCCGCCGCTAGTGTAGATCGGTGAAGACGCGTAAAAGTAGAAGCTGGAGCTGTCCTTGTTGCTCCGGCCATAACGCACACGGGCCAGATAGGACCAGACGCTGCCCGCTTCCTGGAAGCCGATCTCGCCGCCAATGCCCCAGCCATCGGTCGGCTTCAGGTCGAAAGAATCCCCGTCCTTTCCCTCGATGTCGTATTCGGCGGAATCGCCGTCATAGAGGAGATACTGGCCCTCGACCGCGAACCACCATTTGTCCTCCTCGACAGGGGTAATATCGGCGGCCAGGGGCCCCCGTTCGATGGTGATCATCAAGGCGGTGGCGGAAACAGTCGCCAGCACCAAATAACGGAATTTTCCCGATCCCAGCATTCTTCCCCGCAGCAGATTCCTAGTCAAGTAATATAGGGCGCGTGACTTGGCGAGTTGTCAATGAAAACCGCCGATCCTGTTGAAACTCGCCAGACTCTGTGACTATTGGGGCACACCAATTAAAATTGAATATCGTTGGCAAGTTCGGTCTACCCGGAAAGTTCCCGGGGAATCCGGGGATGGACAATTCGGGATTGTTGCGTCTCTATGCGCAGACGCCAGCCGGCGAGATCAGGGACAGACCAGTCTTGACTGCGGAACCAAAGTCACGCGAGGCCCCCCGGGGCATAGTATGGATCGCCTCCTATCCCAAATCGGGCAACACCTGGACGCGCGCCTTTCTCCACAATCTGATCAGGATCCTCAGCGGCGAGGCGGAGGGTGCCCATAGCATCAACGCGATGAATGAGTATTCGACCTGGGATATCTCGCTCGAACTGTTCAAGGAAGTCCTGAACAAGGACCCACATGAGGTCGATCGTGCCGAGATCGCCGCCGCCCGGCCACGCGTGCAGGAAATCGTCGCCGAACGGACCGAGGGACTGAGTTTCGTCAAGACGCACAATGCCGTCATGATCGACCGCGGCGTCCCGACCATCAACTCCGCGGTGACCTCGGGCGCCATCTATATCGTGCGCAATCCCCTCGATGTCGCGATCTCCTACTCGCATCACATGGGCCGCTCCATCGACGAGGCGATAGATCAGATGGAACAGAAAGGGCTCGAGACCAGGCTGACCGAAAAGTCGGTCTATGAGGTCTATGGCTCGTGGAGCGAACATGTCCTGAGCTGGACGCGCAAGCCGAACCGCGCCGTCTACGTCATGCGCTATGAAGACATGATCGCCGATCCCGAGGCGGTCTTCGGCAATCTCGCCCGCCATCTGCTCATGCTGCCGAGGCCGCAGCAGCTGGCGGAGGCGATCGAACTGTCGTCCTTCGAGCGCCTGCAGAAGCAGGAGAGTGAGGAAGGGTTCCGCGAGCGCCCGAAAGTCTCCAAGCAGTTCTTCCGTGAGGGCAGGTCCGATCAGTGGAAGACCGTGCTCACGCGCAGCCAGATCCGGCGCATCGTGTCGGTCCACCAGGTGCAGATGCGGCGCTTCGGCTACCTTCCCGAATTGTCCTGAGCCACCGGTCCGGCCCGTGCCGGGCAATCAATGATCACCCGCTCGGGATCAGCCTACCTTGCGATAGGCCTTGTTGAGCTGCACCATCGGGTGCTTGGGCGACATCTGGAACTTGATCAGGAGCTCGCGCGCCATCATATCGCGATCCTGCTGGTTGTCGGGCAGTTTCACATTCTTCGGAATGCGCACCCAGCCATTGCAATTGCGGTCGAAAATGGCGGGTTCGCCCTCCTCATACCCCATATGCACGTCTTCCAGCCAGTTGAGGTCGTCCCAGCCCATGAACTCCATGTAGCCCTTGAGGAAGGGCGTGATCCGCTTGTAGTCGGGGATCAGGTTCACGTCATAGCGATAGCCGATATGCTGGCCGATCTCCTTCTCGCGCGAAGAGGACAGGCCGGCCTTGTCCTTGATGAACTGGTCGACCGACTTGATGTCCGAGCCCTTGTAGCTTGTTCCTGCCATTTGTCGTCTCCTTCACCCTGCCCTCTCTCCGCCGGAGAGAAGAGGTGGATCAGTATTTGTGATAGTTTCCGCCTTCCATGCCGACCGTGTAGTTGGTGCCGGCAAGCGGCACCTTGCACATGGCGGAGGCTTCCATGGTGAGGGCGGCCAGATCCTCGGGCTCGAGCGAATGGATGTTCGTCTTGCCGCAGGCGCGGGCCAGCAATTGCGCTTCCATGGTCAGCGTGTGGAGGAAGTTGTAGACGCGTTCGGCGGCCTTGTCGGGATCGAGGCGCTGGCGCAGCACCGGATCCTGGGTGGCGACGCCGACCGGGCAGCGTCCGGTATGGCAGTGATAGCAGAAGCCGGCATCGACGCCGATCTCGGCCGGATAGTCGGTGACGCCGTCGATATGTTTGTTGCAGTTGAGGGCCATCAGCACCGAATGGCCGATGGCGATGGCGTCGGCGCCGAGCGCCAGCGCCTTGGCGACATCGCCGCCATTCCTGATGCCGCCGGCATAGACGAGCGAGATCTCGCCCATCTTGACGAGCTCATCGATAGCACGGCGCGCCTCGCGGATGGCCGCGATGCCGGGCACGCCAGTGTCCTCGGTCGCAATATGCGGGCCCGCACCGGTGCCGCCTTCCATGGCGTCGATATAGATCGAATCCGGATCGCACTTCACCGCCATGCGCACGTCGTCATAGACGCGCGCCGCGCCGAGCTTGAGCTGGATCGGAATCTCCCAGTTGGTCGCCTCGCGGATCTCCTGGATCTTCAGCGCCAGATCGTCGGGCCCGAGCCAGTCCGGGTGACGGGCGGGCGAGCGCTGGTCGATGCCGGCGGGAAGCGAACGCATCTCGGCAACCTGATCGGTCACCTTCTGGCCCATCAGATGACCGCCGAGGCCGACCTTGCAACCCTGGCCGATGAAGAATTCGCAGGCATCGGCAAGGCGCAGATGGTGCGGGTTGAAGCCGTAGCGCGACTGGATGCACTGGTAGAACCATTTCATCGAGTAGCGCCGCTCGTCGGGGATCATGCCGCCTTCGCCCGAGCAGGTGGCGGAGCCCGCCATTGTCGATCCGCGGGCAAGGGCGATCTTGGCTTCGTAGGACAGGGCACCGAAGGACATGCCGGTCACATAGACCGGAATGTCGAGCACCATCGGACGCTTGGCGCGCGGGCCGATGATCGTCTTGGTGTCGCATTTCTCGCGATAGCCTTCGATGACGAAGCGGGTGAGCGTGCCCGGCAGGAAGGTGAGGTCGTCCCAATGCGGAATCTTCTTGAACAGCGAAAAGCCGCGCATGCGGTAGCGGCCGAGCTCCGACTTGATGTGGATGTCGTTCATCACCTCGGGCGTGAAGATCTTGGACGAGCCCAGGAGATACTTCTTGCTCTCGGCAGGCGCCCGTGACAGGGCCGCGAGCCCCGTGGCGGTACGCTTCACCGCGCCATTGCCGTTGGTCTTGGCGAGGGCCCTTGCGGGCTTCGCCTTGCCCTTCACCGGCGCCGATTTCGCTTTGGTTTTCCTGGCCGCTTTCTTAGCCATATCAGGTCCTCACCTTGTCTATTTCGTCATCCCGGCGAAAGCCGGGACCCATCAAATTCTCTCAACGCGATCGACACCTCCCAAACTGCACCCCTTCCGGGATGACGAAATGAGGGCCGTCCGCGTCGACTAGAGCACCAGCTTCTTTTCGCCGGGTTCGAGATTGTCGTAGTTCCACAATTGCTTGCCGGCGACGATCTTCTTGAAATGGCCGATGCCCTTGTCGGGATAGAGCCCGTACATCTTGAGCTTGCGGGTCAGCCATTCGCGGTCGAGATCGGTCACCTCGCCCGGCACCGCATCGACGCCGAGGCTTCGCGCCTCGCCGCCCAGATAGATGGTGCCGTCATACATCGAATCGCCGAGGTTCTTGCCGGCATTGCCGCAGATCACCATGCGGCCGCGCTGCATCATGAAGCCCGTGAACGAGCCCGTGTCGCCGCCGACGATGATATTGCCGCCCTTCTGATCGATGCCGGTGCGGGCACCGACAGAACCTTTGCAGACGATGTCGCCGCCGCGCAACGCCGCGCCGAACTGCGAGCCGGCGTTCTTCTCGATGAGAATGGTGCCCGACAGCATGTTCTCGCCACAGGCCCAGCCGACCCGGCCCTTGACCTTCACATTCGGACCGTCGAGCAGGCCAAGCGCGAAATAGCCGCAGGATCCCTCGATATAGAGATTGAGCCGGTTGAGGATGCCGACGGCTATGGAGTGCTTCGACCCCGGATTCTGCAGCACGATGGTGCCGTAGCCGCGCTTCATCAGATCGCGCAATTGCGCGTTGATCTGCCTGGAGTCGAGCTTGTCGCAGTCGAGCTCGGCGCGCTTGTTGAAGTCGACGTCGAGTGCGTCCGGATAGCCGTAGCCGCCGGCCTCCTCGGTCACGTCGAAGAAACGCTGCTGCGTCTTGCCGCGCAAGGCTTCGGTGTGCATGCCCATGTCATGCGAGACATGGGCATGTTTGGTCGTCGTCAAGCCCGCCATACGCGAACCTCCTCATCATAGGGATCCCAGGTATCGATCTCGTGCGGAACAACGGCGCGGATGGCCACTTCCTCGGAAGCCAGCGCCACGAGGTCGTCGCTTTCGTAGAGCACCATCGGCTTGGCGGCCATGGTGTCCTTGGCCATGCCGAGCGCGTCCTTGGTCGAGACGAGATACGTGAACACGCCGTCGATATCCTGGATCGACTGGCGCAGCGACTCCTCGAGCGTGGCGCCATGCTCGAGATTGTAGGCGGTATAGACCGCCAGCAGTTCCGAATCGCAGTTCGACATGAAGCGGTGGCCGCGGCGTTCGAACTCGCGCCGCATCATCCAGTAGTTGGTGAGCTGCCCGTTGTGAACGACGGCGATGTCGTTATAGGGATAGGCCCAGTAAGGATGCGCCGAGCGGATATCGACATCGGACTCGGTCGCCATGCGTGTATGGCCGATGCCATGCGTGCCCTTGAACTTGCGCAGGTCATACTGCCCGGCGACACGCGCCGCATCGCCCAGGTCCTTGATGAGTTCGAGCGCATTGCCCATCGACAGTATCTCGGTGCCCTCGACATCCTCGACATAGTCGGCGAGTTTCTTCATGTCGCCGTCATACTGGATGCGGTAGCGATAGGCGTATTCGGCCCAGCGTATTCAGGCGCTCCTCGACCTTGGCGCGGCGGCGCTTGACCTCATCATGAATGTCGAAGCCCTTCGCCATGTCCTCCTGCTCGGCGACCTTGAAGCGCATGACATATTCGTTGCGGCCCGGCGTGCCGTAGATCGCATAGCCGGTCGAATCAGGCCCCCTGTGCTTGAGCGACTGGAGCATCTGGGTCATTTCCTGACCGATGTTCCCCGATCCGTTGCGGTGGATGAGCCCTGCTATCCCACACATGTTAATCTCCTCTGGTTCGTTTTCCCGCGCCGCGAAGGACGCGGGAAGAATTCACGGCAGGCAGTTCAGATAGGTATCGAGATCCCACTGCGTCGATGTGTGGAGGAAGCGCTCCCATTCATCGCGCTTGTATTCGTCATAGAGACGGTGCATCTCGCCCGGCATGGCGGACTTGACGATGTCGTCCTTTTTCAGCGCTTCCAGCGCGTCGCCGAGCGTCATCGGCAGCTTGCGCACCTGCTTGCCCGCCTCCATCGCCGCGTAGATGTTGCGCTCTTCCGGCTGACCCGGATCGATCTTGTTCCTGATGCCGTCATCGGCGGCTTTCAGGATGGCGCCCGCCATGATGTAGGGGTTAACCATCGAATCGACGGCGCGGTATTCGAAGCGGCCGGGCGCCGAAACGCGAAGGCCCGTGGTGCGGTTCTGGAAACCCCAGTCGGCGAAGACCGGCGCCCAGAAGCCCGTATCCCACAGGCGGCGATAGGAGTTGACCGTCGAGCAGCCGATGGCGGTCAGCGCATCGAGATGCTTGACGATGCCGCCGATCACATGAAGCCCGATCTTGCCGGGAAGCTGGGCATTGCCCGTCTCCGGCATGAAGGTGTTGGTGCCGCCGCGGCGGTACATGTAATTGTGCTCGAAACCCGGCAGATTCTTCGCATCGTTGCCGAGAATCTTGAACTCGTCCTTGCCGCCCTTCCACAGCGAAATATTGTGATGGCAGCCATTGGCCGAGACGCCCATGAAGGGCTTGCACATGAAGCAGGCGATGATGTTGAACTCGCGCGCCACCTGGGCGCAGATCTGGCGATAGGTGGTGAGCCGGTCGGCGGTGCGCAGCGCATCGTCATAGTTGAAGTTGAGCTCGAGCTGGCCGGGCGCATCCTCGTGATCGCCCTGGATCATGTCGAGGCCCATCTTCCGGCCGTACTCGATCACCCGCATATAGACGGGGCGAAGGCTCTCGAACTGATCGATGTGATAGCAATAAGGGTTCGAATAGCCGCCATTCGGATTGCCGCTGTCGTCCTTCTTGAGCCACATCATCTCGGGCTCGGTGCCGTGACGCATGCGCAGCCCGTGGTCCTTCTCGAACTGGTCATGGATGCGGCTGAGATTGCCGCGGCAGTCCGACGTCAGAAAGGCGCCGGGATTTTCCTTTTCC
>CAZICN010000072.1:0-16563 GCA_964537655.1 uncultured Aestuariivirga sp. | reverse complement strand
CATTATGCGCGCTATCCACAGCCTGGGAAATCAGCGTCTTTCACAAACCGGTGATGACGCGCGCGCCGCCAAGCGCAGAGGCGTTTCCTCAGGGCGTAAGTGACTGCAATGCTTCGTCGAACTTCTTCAGGCGCCCGGAGAAATAGGCGAAATACTGTAGCTTTCGTTCCGTATCATAGGCGCTCCAGGCTGCCGCGACAGCATCTTTGCCACGCAGGAGCGTTTCCCTGTCGCGTTTGCGCTGGCCCAGGAGCAGGAGCGCGCTCCCGCGGTTGTCCTGAGTATAGGCCCAGTCGAGCGGCACGCGCTCGCGGGTTGCTTCGCCGAGGGCGGCATCGAAGGCCGCGACCGCCTTGACGAGATGCTCGGTGCCGCTCTCACGTTCGCCAAGGAAAGTGAAGGCGAGACCGAGATTGCCTTGGGTCGTCGCCCAATCGAGCGGATAGCGCTCGCGTGTCAGTTCGCCGAGCGCGGTCTCGAGAGCGGCGACCGCCCTCAGCAGGTTGGTGGTGCCTGTCTCGCCCTGACCGAGTCTTTGCAGAGCGCTGCCGAGGCCGCCTTGCGCTCTTGCCCACTGCAGGGGGACGCGATCTCGCGGCCAGTTGCCGAGCGCGGCCTCGTAGGCCTTGATGGCCTCGGAGAGGCTGTGGCTGCCACCCATGATTGCGAGCGCATTGCCGAGATTGAACTGGAGTCCCGCCCACTGCAGCGGCGCCCGCTCGGGAGCGAGTTCGTCGAGTGCCGCCTTGTAGGCAGTTACCGCCTTGCCGAGGGTGAGTAGGTTGCTCGTCCGTGAGCCGAGTATCTGCAGGGTGCCGCCCAGATTGTTCTGGACCATTGCCCAGTCGATTGGAGTACGCTCCCGGATCAGCTCCGTCAGTGCGGCTTCATGCGCGGCAGCCGCCCTGACCAGATTTGCAGTGCCGCTCTCGCGCAGGGCGAGGGTCCGCAGGGCAAGCCCCAGTCCATCCTGGGCGTGCGCCCATTGCAGTGGCGCCCGCTCGCGGGGCAATGCTCCGAGCGCTGTTTCATAGGCGGCAATCGCCTTGGCGAGGTTGTCATTGCCGGTTTCGAGCCCGCCCAGGGTCAGCAACGCCCTTCCGAGGGCGGATTGAATCGTAGCCCAGCCATTCGGATCTTGGTCGCGCGCCAGCGAATCCAGAATGGCCGTGTAGAGTTCGATCGCCTGCCGCAAGGCGGCCTTGTCACCTTTGTAGTCGCCATGGCTGAAGAGTGCATTGGCTTCGCCCAACCGGTATTTGAAGGCGAGCCTCTTGTCCCTTCCCTCCAGCTCCCGATAGGCCAGGGCATATTGCTGCGCCGCCGTCTGGTGATTGAAATTGAGGATCGCGGTTTCGGCATAGTCGGCGAAAGTCGATGCGATCGCGATCCGATCTGCCGTCTCTTCCGTCTCGCGCTCTAGGGAGAGCTCACGCGCCCTCGCCGCGGCATGGGCCCGATAGTCCTCGGCAAGCGCGATGGCGCCTTCCGATTGCGCCCGGTCGGCCAGTTCCGCAAGGCGGATCACCTCCGGGTCCTTGCGCGCCGGTACTCGGCGTTCAGAAAGATATTTTTCCAGGTTCTCGGCGCCCTTGAGCAACTGCTCTTCCAGTTTCTCGGGCCCTGCCGACAGATCGACGTCCAGGCGTTTCAACATGCCATACAGCGGATCGAGCGGCAGGGAGCGGTCTCTGGCAAGTCGCTCGACCATCGCGCGCAGGTCCGATGGTGTGGTGGCGATCGAGAGCAGGAGCTTGCGGCGCTCGCCGGTCAGCAGCGCTTCGTCGGGTGAGGCGTCGGCTGCCGTGCCGCCGAAGCTCAGCAGCCGCCGGAGACTGGCATTCGTCCAGGGCCGCTGGCGCGCGCCGGTCGCGAGATAGACTTCTTCGGTCACCATGGTCATCACCTGGCCGAAGTCATAGCCTTGATTGGCGGCCAGATGCTTGAGCAGCGCCGTCGCATAGGGGCTGTTGGCGCCGGCCGCTCCATCGAGCGCCACGCGCCCCGGTTCGGCGGCAAAGCCGATGACCTCGCCGAGGCTGTCTGCGGCGGCGGCATTCTCGATGACGACGGCGCCGCGCGGCGCTCCGAGACCCGAAGCCGATATGGGCACGCCCGCCGAGGCGGCGTTGCGCTTGACCAGGGCGTTGCCGGGAAAGGGGTTGGTGCGGCAGGCGTCGAGAAGCAGGATGGTGATCCGGGCTCTTGCGCGCAGCCGTTCCAGCGTCTCCTGCAGCGAGACGAGGTTCTCGTCCGCCGCGTCGAGCGAAGCCAGGCTCGCATCGATGGGGATGAGATAATTGGTTCCACCCGCCTCGATGCCGTGGCCCGAATAATAGACCAGCGCCACATCGGCGCCTTCGGCATCCTCGATGAAGCCGTCAAGGGTGCGCCGGAGCTTCTTGCCCGCCGCATCGGTCGCGAGGTCGGTGGCAAAGCCGAGCCTGGCCAGCAGGGTCTCGATCTCGCGGGCATCGTTGGCCGGGTTGGGCAGGGGTGTCAGGCTTTTATACGCGGACTGCCCGATCACCAGGGCCACGCCCTTCAGCGGCTGATCCGCCTCGGCCAGGGCCTGTCCGGCCAAAGCGATGAAAACCAGCAGGGCGCACAACGCCGCCTTCGCCGCCCTGACCAGGTTGCCCGCCGGATAGACCATCCCAGCTATCCTAGCGCGGGATGCGAAAAAGTGGACACCGGTTTTTCTCGAGAATCCCGCGCTAACATAAGGAACGATCACGTTATGAGTTTGGATCGTAACGATCCAAACTCATCGTGATCTAGCGTGATCTCGCGGCATGACGATGGCCAAATTGCGCCGGCTTGTGTGCCGGACACCCCCTGACTCGGGAGTTCACGGCGTTGTGGAAGGCTCGGGCGATGGCGGCGGCTCGGCTGCCGGCTGTGCCTCGCTCGCCGGCGGCGGCTCGGGAACCTCGGGCGCAAGCGCGGCCAGGGCGTCATCGAAGCCCTTGAGGCTCTTGGTGAAGGAGTCATCATATTGGTTCGAGCCGGTGGCCTTGTAGACCTCCCAGGCCGCCTGGACGGCGCGCTTGCCGCGTTCGAGGATGGCGCGGTCGCCTTTGCGCTTGCCGATGGTGAACTGCGCGACGCCCAGATTGAGCTGGGTCGAGGCCCAGGGGAGCGGCTGCTGCTCGCGGCTCAACACGGTGAGGGCCGCTTCCAGGGCTTCGACCGCTTTCGCCATGCGCGCGGTGCCCTTGTCGCGGTCGCTGAGGAGGCGCAACACGGTGCCGAGATTGCTCTGCGTCATAGCCCAGTCGAGCGCGTTGTCCTCGCGCTTTCTGACCTCGAGAGCGGCCTGAAAGGCATTGACGGCCCTGGCCAGCGGGTCGGTGCTCTTCTTGCGTTCGCCGAGCTTCTGCAGGGCGAGGCCGAGATTGTTCTGGGTGGTTGCCCATTGCTGCGGCATGTCTTCCTGCTTCCAGACGGAAAGCGCCGATTCATAGGCATTGATCGCATTGTTGAGAGGCCTTGTGCCGGGTTCACGCGTGCCGAGGGCCAGGAAGGCATCGCCGATGCCGTTCTGCGTGGCGGCCCAGTCGAGCGGCGCCCGCTGGCGCGTCCTCTCGTTGAGCGCCGCGCGATAGGCCGCGACAGCCCGCGTCAGATTGCCGGTGTCGCTTTCAAATGCGGCAACGGAGGCGAGCGCGGCGGCCAGGCCGTTCTGGGCTGAGGCCCAGTCGAGTGGCGCCCGCTCGCGCGTCCATTCGCTCAGAGCCGCCTCGTAGGAGGCGACCGCCATGGCGAAATAGTCCTTGTTCTTGTCGCGCTCGCCGATGATCCGGAACAGGTTCCCGAGATTGTTCTGGGTCGCTGCCCATTCGAGCGGCGCCTCGCTGCGCGTCCGCACGCTGAGTGCCGCGCCATAGGCCGAGATCGCCTTGAGCAGGGTTCCGCTGCTGCCCTCGCGCTCGCCGATGAGCTGCAGCACCCCGCCGAGATTGTTCTGGATCATCGCCCAGTCGCGCGGCGCGCGCTGGCGTGTCGATTCGGTGAGTGCCGCCTCATAGGCCGCCGCCGCCTTCGCCAGCTTGCCGGCGTCGTTCTCGCGCATGCCGATGGCCTGCAGGGCGACGCCGAGCCGGTTCTGAACCATCGCCCATTGCATGGGCACGCGCTCGCGGGTCAGTTCCGTGAGCGCCGCCTCATAGGTCGCCGTCGCGCGCGCCATTTTCTCGGTGTTCTTCTCGAGTCTGCCGAGGCTCTGCAGGGCGTTGCCGAGATCATACTGGATGGCGCCCCAGCCCAGCGGGTCGCGCTCGCGCTTCGTTTCGGAAAGTGCCGCCTCGAAGGCTCCGACGGATCTGGCCAGAGGCTCGGCTCCGTTCTCGCGTTCGCCGAGAACCCTGAGCACGGCGCCGAGGCCGTATTGAGCCTTCGCCCAGTCGCGCGGCGTGCGCTCGCGCGTATATTCGCTGAGCGCGGCATCATAGGCCGCGACCGCCCGGGTCAGGTTGTCCGCGTCCTTGCCGCCCGTGCCGAACTCCCGCAGCGCGTTGCCGAGATTGATCTGCGTCTTCGCCCAGTCGAGCGGGAAGCGCTCGCGCGTCCACTGGGTGAGTGCGGCCTCATAGGCCGCGACGGATTTTGCCGCGATGTCGGGGTTGTTTGTGCGGGCGCCAAGTATCTGCAGCGCATCGCCGAGATTGTTCTGGGCCGAAGCCCACGCAACCGGGTTTCTGCCCTGCGCAGCGTCACTCACCACCGATTGATAGAGGGCGATCGCCGAAGTAATCGCATCCTGATCGCCCTTGAGGCGGCCAAGGTTGGACAAGGCGTCGGCCTGGTTCATCCGGTAGACGATGCTCAAGATGGCATTGCCGCCTTTGATCTGCTCGAGGGCCTTGCGGTATTGTTCGGCGGCCTGGCGGTAGTCGAAAGCAAGGATCGCCGTATCGCCGAAATCGGCAAAGGCCGAGGCAATCTCGGCCGGGTCGGCCTTCGCCACCGTCTCGCTCGGGTCTGGGTTGCCGAGGTCGCTGGCGCGTCCCGCCGCCCTGGCGCGATAGTTCTTGGCGAGCGCGATGGCGCCTTGCGCCTGCGCCCGGTCAGCCAGCGCCCCGATCCGGATCAGCTCGGGGTCCTTGCGCGAGGGAACGACTCTCTCGGTCAGCAGTCTCTTGAGGGTTTCGGCGCCGCCACGAAGCTGTTCCTCGCGCTCTTCAGGCACGGCCGACATATCCGTGCCGAGTTCCTTCAGGATGCCGTAGAGCGGATCGAGCGGCAGCCCCTGGTCGCGGGCGAGCCTTTCGACCGTCAGCCGCATGGCCTCCGGCGTTGCGGCGATGGAGAGCAGCAGCTTGCGCCGTTCCCCGACAAGCTGGGCATCGTCGGGCGAGACCTCCGCACCCTTGCCGCCGAAGGCCAGGTTTCGCTTCAATCCGGTACTGGTCCAGGGCCGCTGACGCGTGCCGGTGGCGAGATAGACCTCTTCGGTGATCATCGACATGACCTGGGCGAAATCCTGCCCCTGAAGAGCGCCCAGATGCCGGAGCAGGGCCGCCGCATAGGGGCTATGGCCCTCGGATGCTCCCTCGATCGCCACCTGTCGCGGCTCGGCGGCAAGGCCGATCACCTCGCCGGCGTCGGCGGTCGCCGGAGCCTCGCCCACACCGCGCGGCGCGCCGAGGCCCGACGTCGAGATCGGCTCGCCCGGCGAATCGGCGGTGCGCTTGACCACGGCATATTTCGGGAAGGGGCTGGCGCGCGAGGCATCGAGCAGCACGATGATCGTCTTGGTCTTGGCGCGCAGCCGCTCCAGCACGTTCTGCAGTGAAATAAGATTCTGGTCGGCGGCGTCGAGCGAGTTGAGGTCGGTGTCGACGGGGAGCAGATAGCTGGTGCCGCCGGCTTCGATCGCATGACCCGCATAATAGACCAGCGCCACATCGGCGCCCTGGGCCTTCTCGATGAAACCGTCGATCGAACGGCGCAAGTCCTGCGTTTTGCCATTCGTCGCCGTGTCGGTGGCGAGGCCGAGCCTGGCCAGAAGATCGGCGATCGCCCGGGCGTCACGCTCGGGGGTGGCAAGCGGCGGCAGGGCGTCATAGGCCGACTGGCCGATCACCAGGGCGACGCCTTTGAGAGGCTGGGACTCCTGGGAAAGACCGGGTTGGGTCGCGAGAATGAGCACCAGAACGGCGCAGAACGCCGCCGCCACGGTTTTAACGACAAGATCTGCCAGATTCTGCATATGGCTATTCTAGCGCCTGATCAGAAAAAGTGGAGACTGGTTTTCCGTACAATTGAGCGAAGTGGGAACCGGGTATGCTCACTCGGCCTGGGCAAGGGCGGTATCGATCCTGTGGATGAGATCGGCGTAGTCATCATAGGCGACACCCCACATCCGGTAATTGATCTTCCAGGCGTCGAGCACGGCCGCCTTGGCCAGGCCCAGCGTAGCCCTGTCCCGCAGCCTCAGTCCAAGCAGGAACAAGGCCTCGCCGTTCTTGCTTTGCGTGAAGGTACGTTCGAACGGATATTGTTCTTCCGTCTGGATGCTGAGCGCTGCGTCATAGGCCGCCACGGCTTTATCGAGTGACCGGGTTCCGGTCTCGCTTCCGCCGATGATCTGCAGTGCATCGCCGAGATATTTTTGCGTCGAAGCCCAGGCATAGGGCGTTCGTTCCCTGGTGCGTTCACTGACCGAGGCCTCGAAGGCCGCGATGGATTGTTCGATGAGCCGCAGGTCATTGCGGCGCTGGCCCAGGAAGTAGAGAGCCTCGCCGCGACCATTCTGGGTTGTCGCCCAGGCGAGCGGCACGCGCTCCCGGGTGCGTTCGCCAAGTGCTGCGTCAAAAGCGTCGATCGCTTTCTCGAGGGCAGGGGCGTCGTTGTCCCAGATGCCGATCAGCAGCAGCGCGGAACCGAGCCGGTTCTGTGTCGCGGCCCAGGCCAGCGGTGCGGTTTCGCGGCCGCGGACGCCAAGGGCCGCTTCGTAGGCGGCGACGGCCGCGCGTGCCGGCGAATGGTCGCTCTGCCGGCGCGCCAGCGTCAGCAGCGCCAGGCCGAGATTGCTTTGGGTCGTTGCCCAGAAGCCCGGATTGTCCGAGCGCGTGACCGTCGCCAGGGCCTGTTCATAAGAGGCGATCGCCTTTGCGACATTGATGGTCTGATCGTCGCGCTCGGCAAGCGCGTAATAGGCGCTGCCAAGATTACTCAGCGCATCGGCCCAGGACTGGGGCGTGCGCGCCTCATCGAGCGTTGCCAGCGTCTCCTGATGGAAAGACACGGCCTGCTGGAGGCTTTCCACGCTCAATTCGCGCCGACGCATTTCCTTGTGGCCCGGCCCCAGTTCGGCAAGAGCGAGATAGAGGCGCTCGCCGCGCTCGGTCAGGGCGCCTTCATAGGCCGTCGCCAGCCTGTGACGGATATCCGCGGCCAGCGGAATTTGCGCCGCGGCGGCGAGCGCCAGGGCTTCCTCATAGGACCGTGCGGCCTGCTCGAAGGCGTCATACTCGGTCCTGAAGAGGGCGAGTTCCTGGAGTGAATCGGCCTGCCCAAGCTTGTATCTGATCGCCGCGGCGCTGTCCCAGCGTGCCGCCTGCTCGCTCGCCTGGCCGTAATCTTCAGCCGCCCTGCGATAGTCGAAGGCGAGTGCATAGGTCTCGGCACTGCTCGCATAGACGGCGGCAAGCTCGAGCCGTCGGGCCTTCAGGTTGGCTTCGATCTGCTCGAGCGGCGCGGAGCTTTCACCGGCTTTCTTCTTTGCCGCCTCGCGAAAATGGATAGCGCCTTGCAATGCACCTTGCGCAATGGCGCGCTCGGCGAGGGCGGAGAGACGCGCGATCTCGGGATCGCCTCGGCTGAGCGCGTCACGTTCCGCGATGAGCGTCTTGAGCCGCTCCGATTGCTCGCGCAGTAGCCGGTCGAATTCGGCCGGGTCATTGGGCGCTTCCTGGCCGAGCACTCTCAGCATCGCATAGAGCGCGTCCAGCGGCACGCCATTGGACTGCGCGATCGTCTCGACCTGCTGGCGGCTGGTGGTCGGAAGGGCCGCAATGGTGAGCAGCAATCCACGCCGCTCGCCCGTGATCAGCGCTTCGTCGCCGGTTTCTTCCCGCCCTTCGGCGCCGAAATAGAGCAGGCGGCGCAAGCTCTCATTGATCCAGGGGCGCTGGCGGGTCTTGGTCGAGAGATAGACTTCCTCGGTGACCATCCGCATCACGGTGCCGAATTCCTCGCTTTTGACCGCCGAGAGATGGCGCACCAGCGCTGCCGCATAGGGGCTGTTGCCGCCGGGCTCGCCGTCAAGCGCGACCTGTCCGGGTTCGGCGGCGAGTCCGACCACGATGCCGAGACTGTCGGATGCGGGTTGATCGTCGAGCGCGCTCATGCCGCGCGGGGCGCCAAGGCCGGTCGCCGCGACGGCTTGCGGCGCGCTCTGCCCGGCGATCTTTATCGTTGCGCCGGGCGGAAAGGGATTGGTGCGGCAGGCATCGAGCAGCAGGATGGTGACCGGCACGTTCTGTTTCAACCGGTCCATGATCCTGGAGAGCGGCACCAGCCTTTCTCCGGCTTCGCCGAGAGAATCCAGATTGGCATCGATCGGGATCAGATAATTCTCACCCCCCGCCTCGATGCCGTGGCCCGAATAATAGAGCAGCGCCACATCGGCGCCTTCCGCATCCTCGGCAAAACGCTCGATATCGCGCTTGAGCTTGTCGGTGTCGCGGTCGGTGACGCTGCGCGTGTCGAAGCCGAGGGAGGTCAGAAGCTGGTCGACGGCCCGCGCGTCCTGCGCTGGATTGGCGAGTGGGGTGACATGGGCATAGCGGGACTGGCCGATGATAAGTGCGACACCCTTCAGTGTTCTGGCCTCTTGCGCCAGAGAATTGCCGGCGAGGAGGCAGGCCAGCAGCAGCGCGCAGAACGCCGCCGGCACGGCTCTGATCGCATTGATCGCCGCATGGTGCATGAACCTATCCTAACGAAAACTTTCGACATGACGATGGCAAAATTGCGCCACTCTCCGGCCAGCCGTGGGCTCGGTGTGCCATTCACTGGTCGGGAACATCAGGGTCCGCTTGAGGCACGTTTGAGCGCAATGGCCCGGCCGAGGCCGCGCGTCGTTCCGCTGCCATGGAGAGATATCCTCCATGTCATCTGGTCTGGACGATGCCGCCGTTGCGCAGGGAAGCAAGCGCCGCTTCGGCGATCTGGAGGCCCGCATGGGCGTCGCGCGGCGTGACGATGTCCGGCCGTGCGCGGTTGCGGATGGAGTGAGCGAAATAGGAGACCTCGGCGAAAAGCGAATCGTCGGGCGCCTGCGCCGCCGCATCAATGTTTCGCGGTGCGGCGCCATATTGGCGCAGGAACGCGCCGGCCTCGAAATCGATGCCGCCTTGCTCGCCGACGATCTCCAGGCGATCGGGCGGCGGCGCTTCGCCGGGAAAGGTCCAGGCTGTCGCCACCGACCAGGAAGCGCCATTCCGGCCGCGCGCCGACACCAGGGTATGCGAGCGATGCCGCTCGTTTGCCGGCGTCCGCTGCGCGAAAACCTCGCTGACCGAAGCGCCCGTCAGCCACAGGGCAAGGTCGATGTCGTGGATCATCGTCATCATGATCGGGTCGACATCGGTATAGCGCAGGGCGTGGCTGTCATCGCGATAACGGCGCGCCGACAGCGACACGACGCGGCCGATCGCACCGGACTTGACGATATCGGCGATTGCCCGATGCGGCTGCGAGAAGCGCAGCACATGGCCCGGCAGGATGAAAGCCGGGCTCTTGGCATCCGCCTCGACCAGGCCGGCCGCATCGGCCGCTGTCATCGCCATCGGCTTCTCGACGAGCGCGGGAATGCCGAGCGCCAGCGCTTGCCTGGCCAGAGGAACATGGGTCTTTCCCGGTGTCGCGATGATCAGCCCGTCGGGCCTGCCGCGTTCGAGCAAGGCGGCAATGTCGGTGCCCCATTCCTTGACGCCATGGCGTTCGGCGGCGCGCCTTGCCGCGTCACCGTTCAGATCGGCGATGGCGGCGACCTCGACATCGGCAAGGCGCGCGATGGCGCTCAGATGCTCCTCGCCGAAAAGTCCGGCGCCGGCGAGGGCCAATCTGAGCGCCATCACACGGTTCCTTCCGCACCGGCGCCGCAGACCAGCGCGCAGATATGTTTCGCTTGCGCGAGCTGCGGCAGGTTCCGGCGCAGGGCCGCGATCGAGGCCGCGCCCGAGAGGTCGGCGGCGATCCCCAGCTCGAACCACAGGAAGCGCGAAGCTTCGGCCATCTCCTCGTCGCTGACGAGGACGATGTCGTCGACCTTGTCGCGGACGGTGGCGAAGATACGCTCGTCCGTCCGGCGGCAGCTCATGGTCGGCACGCGCGAGGTTACTTCGGCGAGCGTCACCACCTGGCCCTGATCCAGGCTCGCCCTGAGGGTCGGCGACCCCACGGGCTCGATACCGATGATGCGGATCGAGGGCTTGAGCGCCTTCAGCGCTGTGGCGAGGCCCGAGATCAATCCACCGCCGCCAATGGCGATGAGAATGGCGTCCAGATCCGCGATCTCTTCCAGGATCTCGAGGCCGAGCGTGCCCTGACCCGCGACGACGAGCGGATCGGCGAAGGGGTGGAAATAGGCGGCTCCGGTCTTCGCCGCGTGGTCGAGCGCCGCCTGGTTGGACTGGCTCCATTCATCGCCGATGATCTCGACCCTGGCGTTCCACGCCTTCATCTTGGCGACCTTGGCGGGCGAGACATTGAGGGGCACGAAGATGGTAGCCGGCACCTTGGCGGTGAAGGCCGTGCGCGCGACGGCGAGGCCGTGATTGCCGCCCGACGCGGTGGTGATGCCATGGGCGATTTCGCCCTTGGGCGCGCCGAGCAGGCGGTTCATGGCGCCGCGCGCCTTGAAGGAGCCGGTGACCTGCAGGCATTCGAGCTTGAGCGTCACCTTGGTCGGGCGGGCGAGGGGAGATTGCAGCTGGTCGAGCGCAAGGACCGGTGTCCGCCTTGTATGGGGCGCGATGCGCCGGCGCGCCGCCTCGATGTCGTCCAGCGTGATGAATGCGTTCATTTTCCCTCTTGTCGAATTTTGTCGATCTTCTGCGTGAGCTTCGCGGCGTCGTCCCGTTCGAGCGCGCCGAATTCGAGATCGCAGCGGAATTCGCCGTCGGGCGGAATGAGGCGCAGACGGCCTTGCGCCTTTTCCGCGGTATGGCCATTGGGATCGGCGGTTGCCGGCAGCATCAGGCCGAGCGCGTCCTGGTCGCCGCCGCGGCTGATCCAGCGTATGCCGCGGTCGAGCTCGCCCGGACGATGGCTGACGAAATCCGCCGTGCCGTTGGGCAGGAGCTGCAGGCTATGCGCCCAACCGTCTTCGTCTGCCCGGCAGTCGAGCGACAGGACCAACTCGGGATCGATCGCGCGTCCCCTGACGATCTCGCGATGCCGGCGCGGATCGGCCAGCATTTCTTCGAGCAGCCTGCTGTGCTGCGCTGACGGTGTGAAGCCTTCGGGCAGCGTGGCGCGCACCCGCATATGGCGCGCATCGTCCGGCGCCGTGTCGACAAGGCGGGCATTGTCGACCGGGCGGAAATTGATATGGGCCAGATACATCAGCTCCATCGGCGTGCGTTTCAGGTTGCGGATGCCGAGCGAAGCGCGGATGCGGCTCGTCCACGCATCGAGCTTGATGACCGGCTCCGCCGAATAATTGTGGGTGAAGGCGACCTGGTGCCGATAGGTGCCGGTCAGCCCCATGAAGGCGCCGCTGCCATCCTCGCCGATGATGAGCCGGGCCTCCGGATAGATCGCATTGGGAAGCTCGCCATGCAGGGGATGGGTATCCCCCGGGCCCGGATTGCCCATGGCGGTGACGCCGCAATGGATGAAGAAGGCGCCGTAGGTCGCCAGATAGTCCTGGGTGGCAACAGGCTCGCCGAACATCGAGCCCATGGTGAGCCGGCGCCCGAAGAACCGCGCATCCCAGATCTGCTGGCCCTGGAAAGGCAGGAGATCGACATGCCCGGCCTCATTGGCGATGCGAAGCCCGGCAACCCCGCTGCGGTAGCGGAAGGCCGTGGCGGTCAGGCCGCTATAGGCCGCGAGCACCTCTGACATCGGCGTGAAATGTTCGGGCCGCAAGGTGACGGTGGCGTGATCGGAGCGCATGGTGTTCTCAGAATCCTGGTGAGGGGGCGATCATGCCGTCTTTCGCGCGAGCCGCGCAAGCCTGTTGGGCTCGGCCTTGAGGCCCATGCGGGCGAGAAGGGAGGCGGAGGCCTTGTTGGCCTCGGCGAGCAGCCGGCGCTCGTCGATGGTGACGAAGCGGCCTTCCTCGAGGACGACCCTGCCGTTCACGATCACCGTATGGACCGATTTCGACCGTGCCGAATAGAACAGGGCGCGGATCATGTCGGTGGTCGGGATCAGTTCCGGCCTGTGCAAGGTGTGGATGACGATGTCGGCGCGCTTGCCCGCCTCGATCGAGCCGATCCGGTCTTCCATGCCGATCGCCCGGGCGCCGGCGCGCGTCGCCATCCGCAGGCCGTCCTCGGCGACGAGATAGGTGCGATCGCCATGCGCCTCGCGCGCCGTCATGACGGCGAGGCTCGCCTGGCGCCACAGGTCGAAGTCGTTCGACCAGTTGGCCGAGTCGGAGCCGAGCGCGATATTGGCGCCGCGCCGCCACAGTTCGGCGTGCCGGCCATGGAAGCACCCGCCATGCCCCCACATCATCGAGGCGGCGGGCGCCCAGGCGATGCTCGTCCCCTTGCCGAGGAGGGCGTCGCATTCGGCGTCGGTCAGGTGATTGGCATGGCCGAAGGTGACGTTGCGATCGAGGAAGCCGATCTTCTCGAGATGGAGCAGGGGATCGGTGCCGAAGCGCTTGTGGTCGGCCTCGGTGTCGGCCGGGCTGTAGGACTGATGCAGGTTGAGGACGACGCCCGCCTGATCGGCGCGCCGTTTCGCCTCCATCATCAGCTCTTCGCTCGCCGTGCCGAGACCCAGCACGGCGATGTGGCCGGTGACCAGGGCATCGGGATCACGATTGCGGGCGAGCTCGCGGCCCATCATGGCGAGCGCCTCGGCGCGCGTCCTGGGCGTGCGCTCGAGCACGGGATGAGAGCGGGCTTGCGCCGCGCAGGTGCTGCAGCCCGTCTCGACCATGCCCTGCGCGAAGCCTTGCGGCTGGTCCCAGATGAAGGCATCGCCGATCACCGCCCGGATGCCGACATCCTGGGCGGCGCGCGCCGCCGAGCCCGGCGTGAGCACGGTACCGGCCTCCATGAAGCTGGTCGTGCCGTTGCGGATCATCTCGACCGCGGCGAGGGTTACCGCGAGATACTCTTCCTCGTCATCGACGGTGTTGTAGAAGACGCTCTCGAACGTATCGAAGGCGTCGCTTTCGGCGAGATGGTCGGGCAGCGCGCCGCGAAACAGCTGGAAGGAGGCATGCAGGTGGCATTCGATGAAGCCCGGATGGACGGGCGCCCCTTCGGCATCCAGGCTGCGGCCGGCCGAATACTTCGCGGCGATGACGGCATCATCGCCCACGGCGACGATGCGGCCCTTGTCGATGGCGATGGCGCCATGCTCGAAGATGCGATCCTCGTCGTCCATGGTGATGACATGGGCATGCCGGACGATGAGATCGACATGCTGCGGGGATTTGGTCATGCGGTGTTTCTCCGGCCGATGAAATTGGATCCGATCACCAGGCAGACGAGCAGGAAGAGCAGGATGGAGGCGAGCGCGTTGATCGAGGGATCGACGCCGCGGCGCATCAGGCCCCAGACCAGCACGGGGACGGATTGCTCATTGCCGATATTGAACCAGGTGACCACGAACTCATCGAGCGACAGGGCGGCGGCGAGGAGGGCGGCGCCGACGATCGAGGGTCGGATCTGCGGGAAGGTGATGTCGCGGAAAGTCTGGAACGGCGATGCGCCGAGATCGCGCGCCGCCTCGAGGGTGGTGAAGTCGAAGGTTTCGAGGCGCGAATTCATCGTCAGCACCACGAAAGGCAGGCTGACCAGGACATGGCCGATCGCCGTGTTGCGCAGACCCTGCGACAGCCCGGCGGCATGGAAGACGACGGCGAGGGCGACGCCGATGACCAGCAGGGGAACGACGGCGGGCAGGAGGCTCGCGGCCAGGAGCGCCTGTCGAAGCCTGGGCTGCGTGAGCTTCATGACGCCGAAGGCGAAGGCCGAGCCGAGCACGCCGGCCGAGACTGCCGAGATGCCGGCCAGGATGAGGCTGTTGCCGAGGGCGGACGCGATGAGCGGATTGGCCAGGGCGTTCTGGTACCAGGCGAGTGTCAGGCCTTCGATCGGCATCGAGAGGCGGGGTGATGTGGTGAACGAGAACAGCACGATCACGGCGACGGGCGCATAGAGATAGAGGAGGACGAGCGCCAGGAAGCCGCGCGCCAGGTGCCTCGATGCACCTTGCCTCACCATGTCGTCACCCAGCGTATCAGCCGCATGGCTATGAAATAGAGGGCGAGCACCAGGGCCATGGTCACGAAGGCGAGGGCCGCCCCCAGCGGCCAGTTCGATCCGATGCCGCGGAACTGATCGGCGATGACATTGCCGATGAGGAGGCTCTGGGTGCCGCCGACCAGGGTCGGGGTGACGAAATCGCCGGCGGCGAGCAGGAAGGCGAAGGCAAAGGCGGTTCTGAGCCCCGGCAGCGCCATCGGCACCAGGATGGTGCGGATGAGGGTGGAGCCGCGGGCGCCGAGATCGCGCGCCGCTTCGAGATAGTCGCGCGAGATATTCGCCATCGACGAATAGATCGGCAGCACCGCGAGCGGCAGCAGGAGGCCGGTCAGGGTGATGACGATGGCCAGGTTGCTGTAGATGAGGAATTCGAGCGGCCTGTCGATGAGCCCTAGCCATTGCAGCGTCGAGTTGAGGAGGCCCTGCTTGCCGAGGATGGTGCGCCAGGCATAGATGCGCACCAGATAGCCGCTGAACAGCGACAGGAGCACGAGCTGCAGGATGAACTGGCCGCGGCTCTCGAAGACGAAGCGCATCACATAGGCGAGCGCGAAGGCGAGGGGCACGACGATCGCCGCGGTGATGAAGCCGACGGTGATGGTGCGCAGAAGCAGGACGCGGTAGAGGCTCGACGTGGCGATCTTCTCGTAATTGGCGAAGGTGAAGTCGGGGATCATGACGAAGCCTTCGGCCCGCCAGAAGCTCAGGCCGAGCAGCGCCAGCATCGGAGCTGCGAAGAAGAGCACATAGAACAGCGAGGCCGGCAGCAGCGGGCGCGCCACGACACCCGCTTGCCGCCAAGGCTCCGCTGATCGAGCCAGCTCCGCCATGCCTGGGATCGAACCTCAGGCGACCTTGAATTTCTGCCAGGCTTCGACCCAGGCCGGGGCGCCGACGATATCGCCTTCGGCCTGCTGCGGCGGGACGACGACCTGCGTGCCGAGAATGCCGCCGCCGGCCTGGCGCACATTCTCATAGGGGTAGATGTCCCTGACGCTCGGATCGATGAGGTCGAAGGCCTTTTCCACCGTGCAGCCGGAGCCCAGCTCCTTGGCCAGCGCCGCGTTCGAGTCCGCCTGGGTGATGAAATCGATGAAGGCGTAGGCATTGTCGATATTGGGGCTGTCGACGGCGATGGCATAGGCGTCCGACCAGAAGAAGGTGCCGTCCTTCGAGGGCGAGCCGACGACGAGCTTCACGCCCTTGTCCTTGGCGATCAGCGTCTGATAGGCCCAGCCGCCGATGCCGAGCGAGGCATCGCCGCGCACCATGACATCGGCCATGTCGCCATGCGACGCGCCGATGGTCACGACATTGGGCTTGACCGTGAGCATCGCCTCGACGACCTGCTCGAGCTGAGGAGCGGTCAGCCGGCTCGGCTCCTTGATGCCGAGCGAGGTGGCGAAGAGCCAGATATTGCCGAAGGGATCGTCGAGGAGGACGAGCTCGCCCTTGTATTTGAGGTCGGCGAAGTCGGTGTATTTTTCCGGCATCGCGTCCCACTTGGCCGGGTTGTAGACGCAGGGCTCATCGCCCCAGATCATCGGGATGCCATAGGTCTTGCCGTCGCGGGTGAGCCATGGGGCATCCTTGAAGGCCGGGAACAGGCCCTGGGCGCTGGGGATGCGGCTCATGTCGAGCGGCTGGAACAGTTCGACATTGGAGGCGAGGATGGCGCGCTGGAAATCCTTGTTGGGCGTGAGCAGGTCCATCGAGCCGCGCCCGCCGGTATTGAACCGGGTGAGCGCCTCGTCCGCCGCCGACTGGAAGGAGGCCTGCATCTGGATGTTGTTCTTGGCGAGGAACTCCTTGGCGACATTGCCGCCATGTTCGCCGTCCCAGCCGAGGAAATTGAGCGGCCCGCCGAGCTTCTTCTCCTGCGCCGAAGCTGAAGGGGCGCCGAGCACGGTGAGCGTGGCGAGGCCCGCCGCCCCCTGGATGAAGCGGCGGCGGCTCACGGCCGCGTT
The DNA here is from genome assembly GCA_964537655.1 of uncultured Aestuariivirga sp. Taxonomy (GTDB): domain Bacteria; phylum Pseudomonadota; class Alphaproteobacteria; order Rhizobiales; family Aestuariivirgaceae; genus Taklimakanibacter. The sequence continues at coordinate 125 of CAZICN010000072.1, read as the reverse complement.
GAGCTTGCTGTCGAGAATATGTCTCACGAACTCGTTCATGGCGCTCTCCCTTGTTGCCCGGCCATTGTGCTGGCGGCGTTCATTGGAGTCTTACTTACTAGTAAGTAAGTATTCTGTCAAAGGGG
>CAZICN010000071.1:0-16663 GCA_964537655.1 uncultured Aestuariivirga sp. | reverse complement strand
AATCGATCACGTTTATGAGTTTGGATCGTAACGATCCAAACTCATCGTGATCTAGGGAGCGAGCGATGATCGAGGCGCTGGCCTTGCGGCCTATCTTCGAAGATGGTGAGATCGGACATCATGAGCATGTCCGAAGCCCAGCGCGCGATCGACGCCATATGGAGGATCGAGCAGGCGAAGCTCATTGCCGGCCTCACCCGCTTCACCCGCGATGTCGGCCAGGCCGAGGAACTGGCGCAAGAGGCCCTGCTCAAGGCACTGGAGCAATGGCCGGAGGCGGGCATACCGGAAAAGCCCGGCGCCTGGCTCATGACGGCGGCGAAGAACCGCGCCATCGACAGGATACGACAGGCGAAGCTCGCCGAAACGAAACATGCCGAGATCGGGCGCGCGCGCGATTCCGAGCAGGAAGAGAGGCTGGCGGAGTTCGAAGCCGCGCTCGACGACCCGGTGGGCGACGATCTGTTGCGGCTCATCTTCATTTCCTGTCACCCGGTGCTCTCGACCGAGGCGCGCACCGCCCTAACCCTACGTCTCATTGGCGGGCTGACCACCGAGGAGATCGCCCGCGCCTTCCTGCAGACGGAGCCGGCCGTCGCGCAGCGCATCGTGCGCGCCAAACGCACCCTGGCCGACCGGAAGGTGCCGTTCGAGCTGCCGCGCGGGCCGGATCTCATGGCAAGGCTCGGCTCGGTGCTGGAAGTCATCTATCTCATCTTCAACGAAGGCTATTCGGCGACGGCCGGCGACGACTGGATGCGCCCGCAGCTCTGCGAGGAAGCGCTGCGGCTGGGCCGCATCCTGGCCGGGCTGGCGCCCGGCGAGGCGGAAGTGCATGGCCTCGTGGCGCTGATGGAGATCCAGGCCTCGCGTTCGCAGGCGCGCACCGGTCCCGATGGCGAGCCGATATTGCTGCTCGACCAGAACCGGGCCCTGTGGGACCCGCTCCTGATCCGGCGCGGCCTTGCAGCACTCGCCCGCGCCGAGGCCCTGAGCGCCGCACCAGGACGTTATCTTCTCCAGGCGGCGATCGCCGCCTGCCATGCGCGCGCGACGACGGCCGCGGCCACCGACTGGACGCGGATCGCCGCCCTCTACGACATCCTGGCGGCGGTCGAAGCCTCGCCGGTAGTGGAACTCAACCGGGCTGTCGCCCATGCGATGAAAAGCGGGCCGCAGGCCGGGCTCGATCTCGTCGATGCCCTTCCCGGCGCCGAGGCGCTCGAATCCTATTATCTCCTGCCGAGCGTGCGTGGCGATTTCCTCGCCAAGCTCGGTCGCCTCGCGGAAGCCGAAACGGAATTCCGCCGCGCCGCCTCCTTGACACAGAATGCCCGCGAGCGTTCCCTGTTGCTCGGGCGCGCCAAGGCCTGCCGGGCTTGAAAGAATCAGGAGCGCCGACTCCCGGCAACTCACTTCATTCCGCAATCCCGATCAAAGGAGAACGAACATGGCTTATGTCGATGGCTTCATCGTCGCGGTGCCCAAGAAGAGGCTCGCCGACTACCGCAAGCTGGCGAGACTCGCCGGCAAGGTATGGCGCGAGCACGGCGCGATCGACTACAAGGAATGCGTCGCCGACGACGTTCCGGTCGGCAAGATCACGTCCTTCCCGCGCAGCGTGAAGCAGAAGCCGGACGAAACCGTGATCTTCGCCTGGATCACCTACAAGTCGCGCGCCGCGCGCGACCGCATCAACAAGAAGGTGATGGCCGATCCCCGGCTCAAGGGCATGGGCCCGGAGAACGCGCCTTTCGACGCCAAGCGCATGATCTATGGCGGCTTCAAGGTCATCGTCGACGCCTGAACAACCGAACGGGAGTATTCCATGCTCGCGAACAAGACCGCCATCATCTATGGCGGCGGTGGTGCCATTGGCGGCGCGGTGGCGCGCGTCTTCGCCCGCGAAGGCGCCAGGGTCTTCCTGGCCGGCCGCACATTGAGCAAACTGGTGAAGGTGGCTGACGATATTTCGGCGGCCGGAGGCGTTGTCGAGATCACCGAGATCGACGCTTTCGACGAAGAGGCCGTCAAGGCCCATGCCGACATGGTGGCGGCGAAGGCCGGCGGGATCGACATCGCCTTGAACGCGATCGGCCTGTTTCACGTCCAGGGCACCGCCTTCGCCGATCTTGCCGTCGATGATTTCGCCTTCCCGATCACGGCCTATGCGCAGGCTCATTTCATCACCGCCCAGGCAGTGGCCTGGCACATGGCGAAGCGCAAATCCGGCGTCATCCTCACGCTGTCGACGCCCGGCAGCTACATGCCCGGCACCGGCTATCTGGGTTTCGGCGTCGCCTGCGCGGCGGTCGAAGGGTTCTCGCGGCTTCTCGCCTGCGAACTGGCGCCTTCGGGCATTCGCGTCATTTGCCTGAGGCCGCATGCGGTGCCGGAGGCGCTGGCTTTGGGATCGCATGCGCGGGACGTGTTTCAGCCGAGCGCCGAGCGCGCCGGCATCACGGTGGACGAGATGCTGGCGGCGCCTGCCCAGACTCTCCTCAAGCGTTATCCCAATCTCGCCGAAGTGGCGGAGACCGCGGCCTTCATGGCCTCCGACAAGGCCGGCGCCATGACCGGCACGGTGGCGAACCTGACCTGCGGCGCCCTTCTCGATTAGTGGAGTGGAGCGGACCACTAGGCTGCTGACAAGGGACGGACCACAATAGATTACAAAGACCCCACAGAACGAGTGGAAGACACATATGACCTCGATCAACACCACACAAAAGGCCGGCAGCCGCGAATGGATCGGCCTCGCCGTGATCGCCCTGCCCTGCCTCATCTATTCGATGGACCTGATGGTCCTCAATCTGGCGGTGCCGCAATTGAGCGAGGCGCTGAAGCCCAGCGCCTCGCAGCTCCTGTGGATCATCGACATCTATGGCTTCTTCGTCGCGGGCTCGCTCATCATCATGGGCAATCTCGGCGACCGCATCGGGCGGCGCAAGCTGCTGATGATCGGCGCCGCAGCTTTCGGCTTCGCATCCGTCTTCGCCGCTTTTTCGACCAGCGCCGAGATGCTGATCCTGGCGCGCGCCGTGCTCGGCATCGCCGGCGCGACGCTGGCGCCCTCGACCCTCTCGCTCATCCGCAACATGTTCCACGACCCCGCACAGCGCACCACCGCGATCGGCGTATGGATCGCCAGCTTCTCGGTCGGCGGCGCCCTGGGGCCGCTGTTCGGCGGCCTGCTGCTCGAGCATTTCTGGTGGGGATCGGTGTTCCTGGTGAACGTGCCGATCATGATCCTCCTGCTCGCGGTGGCGCCCATCCTTTTGCCGGAATTCCGCGATCCCTCCGCAACGCGCCTCGACATCACCAGCGCCGCCATGTCGCTCATCGCCGTCCTCGCCCTGATCTACGGCCTGAAGCAACTCGCCGAGTATGGTGCGGGCTGGCGTCCGCTGCTGTCGGTCGTCATCGGAGTCGCCGTCGCCATCGCCTTCGCGCGCCGGCAGCGCCAGCTCGCCGATCCCCTGATCGACCTATCGCTTTTCCGCAAGCCCGCCTTCAGCGCATCGCTCGCCGTCTATATGCTGGGCGTGCTCGTCGCCTTCGGCTTTTTTCTGTTCATTTCGCAGTATCTGCAGCTCGTCCTCGGCATGGGTCCGCTCGAGGCCGGCCTGTGGACGGTCCCCTCCGGCATCTCCTTCATGATCGGCTCGATGCTGTCGCCCCGGATCGTGCGCCGCATCCATCCGGCCCATGTCATGGCGGGCGGCCTTGCCGTCGCCGCCCTCGCCTGCCTGATCCTCACCCAGATCGGCGGCGCCTATGGGCTGGCGGTGCTGGTAACGGGCTTCATCCTGATGTCGCTGGGCCTCGCACCCGCTTTCACGCTGGCGACCGATTTCGTGATCAATGCGGCTCCCCCCGAACGCGCCGGCGCCGCGGCGGCGATTTCCGAGACGAGCGCCGAATTTGGCGGCGCGCTCGGCATCGCCGTGCTCGGCAGCATCATGACGGCGATCTACCGTACCGCCATGGGGCGCGCGATCCCCGCCGATTTGCCGCCCGAGGCGGCAGAGGCGGCGAAGAGCACATTGGGGGGCGCCGTCGCGGTCGCCGACGAACTACCCGCGGAGATCGCGGCCGTCATTCTCGGCACCGCGCGTCTTGCCTTCACCGATGCGCTGGTGACGACGGCGGTCATCTGCACCGCGATCGCCTGCATCGCCGCCATCCTGGCCGCTTTCATGCTGCGGCGGACCGAACCCGCCGCACAGCATTGAACCTCAACCTATGAGGAAGCCGTCTTCTTCCGGCGGGCGGCGACGGCCTCATAGGCCAACTGCAATCTGGCGCCGACCGAGGGACGGCCAGGGGCGCGTGGACGGGCGGGAAGGCCTAGATGGCGCTCGCGCAATTCGTCCATGAACTCGCTCCACAGGCCGGGACCGCCCTCTTCGAGAAGCTGCGCCCTTATGCCGAGTTCCTCGCTGACGGGCAGATATTTGCGGCCCCAGCTCGCCATGTGCGCCAGCACCGGGAGGAGCTCGATGCCCATTTCGGTCAGGCTGTAGAGAGCTTTCTGCTTATGGCTCGGATCATCGGCTTTCGACAGCACGCCCTCCTCGACCAGCCGCTTCAGCCGGTCGGCGAGGATGTTGGAGGCGATGCCTTCCTGCGACTGGGTCAGCAATTCGCGAAAGTGGCGTTTGTTGCCGAACATCATGTCCCTGATGACGATCAGGCTCCATTTGTCGCCCAGCACTTCGAGCGCGAGATTGATGGGGCAACCCGAGCGATGTGCGTCGTCCATGAAATTCTCCAAAAACCGGTTGCATTATCGCATCGGTTTATGTATCTTGCAACTAGTTGCAAAATACAACTAGTTAATGGAGGATGCCATGCCCGGCCGCACCACAGACCACGCGACTTTCACCCTGGAACGGCGTTTCGACGCGCCACCGGCCCAGGTTTTCCGGGCCTTTGCCGATATCGACGTCAAGCGGCAATGGTTCGCCGAGGGCGAAGGCTGGGTGACCGAGAGCTATGAGCTGGATGTCCGGGAAGGCGGCCGCGAGCAGGGCACTTTCCGCTTCCAGGGCGGTGCGCCCATCCGCAACGAGACCACCTATCTCGATGTCGTGCCGGAGCGGCGCCTTGTTTTTTCCTACTGCATGATCATCGACGGCAAGCGCATCTCCGCCTCGCTCGCCACGATCGAGCTGTCGCCCGACGGCGAGGGAACGAAACTTTTCTACACCGAGCAGGCTTGTTTTCTCGACGGCGCCGATACGCCGGCGGTCCGCGAGGAAGGCTGGAGCCAGCTGCTCGACATGCTCGGCCGCGAAATCGCGCATCTGTGATCTGGATCACTTCAAGGGAGAGACGACATGAAACTCTATGTGGCCCCTGGCCCCAACTCCTACCGCGTTCGCATCTTCATGGCGGAAAAGGGCATCGAGCTGCCGCGTGTCGAGATCGATTTCGCCACGCGCCAGCACAAATCGCCGGAATTCCTGAAGCTCAACTCGCTGGGCCAGGTCCCGGTCCTCGAATTCGACGACGGCGCCATCGTCACCGAGAGCGTCGCGATCTGCCGGGCGCTCGAGGATATTCACCCCTCGCCGCCCCTGTTCGGCACCGATGCCAGGAGCAAAGGCGGAATCGAGATGTGGAACCGCCGCATCGAGCAGGAAGTCTTCGCGACCATTGGCAATGTCGTCCTCCACACGGATGAGTTCTTCAAGGAACGCGTCACTCAGGTGCCGGCCTTTGCCGACGCGCAGAAACGAGCCATCCCTGAGAAATGGGCGTGGCTCGATCGCGAGATGAGCGATGGGAGGCCATATCTCGCCGGCGATCAATTCTCCGCCGCCGACATCTCCGGCATGGTGACCTTGTGGCTGTCGGAAGTGTTCGGCTTCGACGTTCCGGCGCACCTCGCCTATGTGCAGCGCTGGAACGAGCGCCTGCGCGAGCGCCCGAGCTGGAACGCGTGACCTGAAATCTTGAAACTCTCCCTGTCGATCCGGAGAGGGAGAGGTATCTGGCATCGTTTCTCGACTTCGAGTTCCCTCAGTCGCGCGGCGCTGCGGCGAGATATCGGATGATGGCGGAGAAATCCTGCCCCGCCCCGCCTGCCGCGCTGAAGCTGCGATAGAGTTCTTCGGCATGCCGGCCGAGCGGCGTCGCCGCCCCCGATTGCGCCGCCGCCTGCTGCGCCAGCGCCAGATCCTTGAGCATGAGGGCCGCCGCAAAACCCGGTTTGTAGTCGTTGTCCGCCGGAGACACCGGCCCTACTCCCGGCACCGGACAATAGCTGGTCAACGACCAGCACTGGCCGGACGCGGCGGAAGCGACATCATAGAGCGCCCTGGCATCGAGCCCCAGCCTTTCGGCGAGCACGAAGGCTTCCGCGACGGCGATCATCGAAACGCCGAGGATCATGTTGTTGCAGATTTTGGCGGCCTGCCCCGCCCCATCGGCACCGCAATGGACGATGCGCTTGCCCATGGCGGCGAGGATCGGCCCCGCGCGCGCGAAGGCCGGCGCTTCGCCGCCGGCCATGAAGGTCAGCGTCGCCGCGGCCGCTCCCGCGGTGCCGCCGGAGACCGGCGCGTCGAGGCTTTGCATATTCGCCGACTTCGCCATCTGGTGCGCCTCGCGCGCGCTCGCCACATCGATGGTCGAGCAATCGATGAACAATGTTCCGCGCCGCGCCGGCGGCAGGATGGACCGGTAGAGGTCGAGCACATGCTGGCCGGCCGGCACCATGGTGACGACGGCATCGGCATCCTTCACCGCATGCCCGGCCGTCTTGGCCGCCGCGACGCCTTGCCCGGCCGCCCTGTCGAGATTATCCGCCACGATGTCGTAGCCGGTGACGGCAAAACCCTTGGCGGCGAGATTGGCCGCCATCGGGGCGCCCATATTCCCGAGGCCGATGAATGCGATCTTCATGGCTCACCTCCCTGGAACAAGTCCGAGCTCGTCCTTGCCGAGCGGCGCGAACAGCGCCTCGACATCGCTCATCCGCACCTCCTCGAGGCGCATCGGGCGCCAGTCGGGCTTGCCGTCCTTGTCGACGATCAGCGACCTGACGCCTTCGCGGAAATCGGCAAGACCGGTGGCGCGGTAGACAAAGCGGTATTCATGGTCGAGGCTCTGCTCGACATTGTCGAAGCTCCTCGCCTTGCGCACCGAGAAATGCGCCGCCGCAACCGCGATGGGTGAATGCGCCGCGATCTTCTTCAAGGCCTCTCGCGCCCAGTCGGCCCCGAGGTGTTCCAGCCGCCGCACCGCTTCGGTGACAGAAGCCGCGGCGAAGGCGCCATCGATGTCGGATTGCCTGTGGGCGAGATTGCTGGCGCCGGAATAGACCCCGAAGTGCCGCACCGTCTCGTCGGGCGTGCCGCCCGCGCACAGCGCCGCGATGAATTCAGCACCGTCCTGCGCGTTGATCATCGCATCGGCGAAGCCGGCATGGATCGCATCGGCCGCATTCATGCGATAGGCGGTCGCCGCCATGTACTCTCCCGCATGGCCGGGCGCCCGCGCCAGGAGCCACGATCCCCCGACATCGGGCGTGAAGCCGATCGCCGTTTCCGGCATGCCGACGGCCGAGCGTTCGGTGACGATGCGATGCGAGCCATGCGCCGAGAGGCCGACGCCGCCGCCGAGGCAGAAACCGTCCATGATCGCGACATAGGGCTTGGGGTAGCGCGCGATCATCGCATTCAGCCGGTATTCGTCGGCCCAGTAATCGCGCGCCAGCCCGGGATCGACCGGGATCATGTCATAGACAGCCCTTATGTCGCCACCGGCGCAGAAGGCGCGCCCGCCGGCGCCATCGATGACGACATGCCTGACATTCGCGTCATCGCGCCATGACGCGAGCACCGCGGCGATGGCACGCACCATCGAATGATTGAGAGCGTTGAGCGCCTTGGGCCGGTTGAGCGTGATGCGGCCAGCCTGGCCTTCGATACGGGCAATGATGTCTTCTGTCATCGTCTGTCGCCGGGATCCGTCTATTCGCCGCCAAACATGTCGCGCGCGACGATGACCCGCATGATCTCGTTGGTGCCTTCGAGGATCTGGTGGACACGCAGGTCCCTGACCGTTTTCTCGATGCCGAAATCCGCAAGATACCCATAGCCGCCATGGATCTGCAGCGCCTCGTTGGCCACCCGGAAGCCGGTATCGGTGACCAGGCGCTTGGCCATGGCGCAGAATTTGCGCGCATCGGGCGCGTCATGACTGAGCTTCCAGGCCGCCTGATAGAGGAAGATGCGCGCCGCCTGGAGCTCCGTCTCCATGTCGGCGATCTTGAACTGCAGAGCCTGGAAGTGGCTCAGGCTTTTGCCGAAGGCCTTGCGCTCCTTCATATAGAGGACCGCCTTGTCGAGGACCGCCTGCGCCGCCCCCAGGCTGCAGGCGGCGATGTTGAGCCTGCCGCCATTGAGGCCGCTCATGGCGATGGAGAAGCCCTTGCCCTCGCCGCCGATCAGATGCGCGGCCGGCACACGCGCCTCATCTAGATTGACCGTCGCGGTCGCCTGCGCATGCCAGCCCATCTTCTTCTCATTGGCGCCGAAGCTGAGGCCGGGCGTGCCGTTCTCGACCATGAGGCAGGAAATCCCCCTGGGCCCCTCCTCGCCGGTTCGGCACATCACCAGATAGATGTCGGAATAGCCGCCGCCCGAGATGAAGGCCTTCGAGCCGGTGAGGCGGTAGTGGCTGTTGCCGTCCTTCACCGCGCGGGTCTTGAGCGCCGCCGCATCCGATCCCGATCCGGGCTCGGTGAGGCAGTAGCTCGACACCACATCCATGGCGCAGAACTTCGGCAGCCATGCCGCGCGCTGCTCCTGCGTGCCATAGGCATCGATCATCCAGGCGCACATATTGTGGATCGAAAGGAAGCTCGCCACCACCGGATCGGCATAGGCAAGCTCCTCGAAGATCAGCACGGATTCGACCCGCGAGAGACCCGACCCGCCCAAATCGTCCTTGACCACGATGCCGCCGAGACCGAGACCCGCCGCCTCCCGGAGGATCGCGCGCGGGATCGTCTTCTCTTCCTCCCATCGCGCCGCATGGGGCGCGATCTTCTCGGCCGCGAAGCCGCGCACCATGTCGCGAATCTGGGTCTGGTCGTCGGTGAGCGAAAAATCCATCAGGCGGCCCCTAGTGTCCCGAATACGAAGTTCGCATCATCCTGCAGCGCTACGGATAGCTGCCGATGCTGTAGCCGGCGGCATCCAGCTCATCCTGGATATGCTTGCGATAGGCCATGATGTCGGCAGGCGCCGCCTTGCGCAAGGCCTTGATTTCGGCGCCATCGAACCGCTTCCAGTCCTCGGGCGTGCTCTTCCCGCCATAGACCTTGACCACCCAGTTGAGTAGGGCCGCCGTATCGTCATTGCCGAGACCCGAATTGACGATGCCCGGCACGTTGGCGAAATAAAGCCGCGCCGCATCGCTGCGCACCAGATGACCGACGACGTCCTTGAGCGGGGGAATGCGGCCGAGTGGCGGGCTGACACCTTCAGCTGTGTGGCAGCCGGTGCAGCGCAGCGCATAATTATAGTTGGGCTCGGCGGCTTGCGCCGCGGCGGCCGAAAGACCAAGGGCGAACAGGATCATCACACCCCGGCGCATCGTCACTCTCCGAATTTCGACCGCATGTCGCGCAGGGCCTGGTGATCGACCGCCATTTTCCGGAGGGCGGCGACATCGGCAGCGGCAAGCGGCTTGAAAGCATCGCCCTTCAGGCCGTTCAGTTCCGCCTCGACATAGTTGGCGAGGGCCGCGACATCCTCGTCGCTGAGGTCGCTGCGCGGCGGCATGGCACTGACATAAAGCTGGCCCTTGACCTTGATGGGCCCCGATAGCCCGTGGATGATGACGAGCGGCACGTAGTCGCGCTGCACGCCCGCCGCCTTCTTCAGGGTATCCGACACCAGCGGCGGCGCGAGGCCCGCCGTGCCGATGCCGCCTTCCTGGTGGCAGGCGACGCAGTTCTCGGCGAAGAGCGACGCGCCATCCGCCGCCGCAGCGCCGGTCGAGACCCCGAGCAGCGCGGCCGTCAGGACGAATTCGTGGAGCATCAGCCGGTACCGATCACCGCCGCCACGGTGCAATGATAGAGGCCGCGCGAATTGGCCATGCACCAGTTGATGTCATTGTGGATGCCCATGCGGTAGCCGGGCCGTTCGCCGAGATTGTAGTTGCACAGGCAGTTGCCGCACGACACCTGGCCGCAACAGTCATTGTAGCTGATGAGATATGCCTTGTTGTCCTTGGGATTCTGGCAGGTGCCGACCCAGGTGACCTTGGAGGGCTCGGCCCCGGGCGGGCAGCTCGCCAGCGATCCGCCGCAGCAGGTGCACAGGAAGCCGTCGAGCGCGCAATAGCGCCAGTATTCGCAAGTCTCATCGCCATCATCGCGCGTGCTGGCCGCCTGCGCCGCACCACCTGAGCGGTCGAAGGGCAGCATCGGCAGGATGGCGCTGCCGGCAATAGCTGTGCCGAGCGTGGAAAGGGCGCTGCGCCGCCCGATGCGCTGCGCGCCGAGCCGCGTCGCCGCCTCGCTCATGCGGTCGAAGCTTTCCATCAGCCCTTGCAAAGATCTGAACATGGCTACCCTCCCTCAAGCTTCCTTGACCTGATCCAGGAAGCCCTGGATCGAGGCGACACCCATTTCCTTGGCGTTGAACAGACTTTCCAGCTGCTCGCGGTTGTTGATCAGTCCCTTGGCCCTGACAGTGCCCTCGCCGTCGAGCACGACGCCATAGGGAAGCCGGCTCACCCGGTAGGCCATGCCGAGATCGCTCGACAGCACATAGGGGAAGCCGTCGAGCCTGTGGCTCTCGACGAAGGTCTCGTGCTTCGGCGCGTCGCCGTCGCTCGCCAGCACGATGTCGAGCCAGGCCTTCTCGGCCTTCTGCGCCGATTTGAGCACCGGCAGCAGCTTCTTGCACACCGGACAGGTCGGCGACAGGAAGAAGATGAGGAGCGAACGGCCGGACTGGGCGCCGATGGAGACCGGCTTGCCGGAGCCCAACGCCTGCAGCGCGAATTTGGGCGAGGCCTCGCCGATCTTGGGCCCCGCATCGGTCATGAGGGCGCCCATCGGCGCCACGCGTTCGAACAGGATGCCGATCTGGCGCGCGAGCGCGATCACCACGATGCCCAGGGCGATGACGACGGCCCAGAGCAGGACAAGCGCGATGGTGAAGGCATCCATGGTCAGCCCTTGCCTCTGCTGTTGCGGATGAACTGCCGGTGCGCGTCATTCGCCGCCACCTGCTCGGTGGCGAGGATCAGGAGCCAGATCGTCACGACCGACAGGCCAAGCACGACGGCGTCGACGACCGAGATGGGGCGCGGCGCCGGCGAAGCGAGCGCCATGACCGCCACGCCGGCGAGGATCGCATTGCGGGCGACCAGGAACCACGAGAGCCCCTGCCCCGATCCGCCGCAGCCGCACTCGATCGTATAGCGGCCGCGCCTCAGATTGACGGCGATGGCGAGCCCGTAGACGGCGAGGAGGACGATGGCGGCGATGGCGGAAGCCTGCCGGGTCGCCGGAATGACGAGGCCGACCACAAGGGCGATCTCGGCCAGGACGAGGATGAGCGCGACGGGCGCCACGAGGTTCCGCGGCACGATCTCATAATCGGCGAACAGCGCCTTGAAGACCGGATAATCGCCGAGCTTGTGCCACAGCGCCCTGACGAAGACGGCGATGAGAACGCCCGACGCGATGAGCACGATGAGCGGATCGACCGGCATCACTGCGTCTCGGCCTGGATCGGCGTGTTGCCGGCCTTCTGATCGCCGGCCGCCGTCAGGGCATAGCCCTTGGCCGCATCGGACGTGTAGCGCATCACCTTGAGGCCGACGAGATCGATGGCATAGACGACGGGATCATCGCCCTGGCCCAGCGCCACGGAGAAGGCGGTGGTGGTCGGCGAGCGCGACAGGAGCTTCTTGTTGCGCAGGTCATAGGCCCAGATCTCTTCCGCCGGGTTCTTGTGCGAGCCTTCAGCGCCGCCCTTGTGCATCAGCACGAACAGCACGCCCGATTTCGGGTGGAAGGCGTGCGTCTGGTAGCCGCTCGGCCGCCAGTCGCCTTCGATCCCCTTCGTCATCTCGATCTTGTCGACGAGCTTCGCCGTCGCCCCTTCCAGATCGACGACATAGATATTGCCGGTGAAGGACATATAGACCCAGTTGCTGCCGTTGCGCTCGCCATGGATGAAGAGCGCGTCCTTGTCGGCATCGAACAGGGATTCGGACGCGGCGCGCTCGGCCGCCGAGCCATCATCTTTCAGCGTATAGGTGCCGAAGGTGCCGTCGCCGCACATGGTGGCGAAGCGCAGGCTGTTGGTGGCGGCGGGATAGATGCCGTAGCAGCCGGCATTGGGCACTTCCGCCGTCTGCTTCTGGGCGTTGAGATCGACCACGCTGATCGACGTCGCCGGCGTCGCGTTCTGGGCAAAGACCCAGCGATTGTCGGCCGAGCCCTGCAGCAGGGGCCGGTAATTCAGGGCCTGGGTGCGGCTCGAGGCGATCGGAATCTCGCTCTTGAGCAGAAGCGTGTTCGAGTCATAGACCTCGAGCCAGTCGCTGCGCTTGCCGCGAGTGATCTTTTCGATGTAGCTCGTCGCGACGTAGAAGACGTCCTGCTTCGCCGGCACATAGATCTGGCCGAGGAAGCCGGTGCCGACCATGCCGAGAAGCTTCATCGAATTCGCATCGAAGACGCGCACCCGGCCATCGACGATATGCTCGATGGCAAGATCGGCGACGAAGAGCTTGGGCGTTCCCTGAGGGATCGCCTCGACCGACATCTGCTCGGGCTGCAGCGGTTCCTGAGCGTGAGTGATGAAGGGGGTGAGCGCGACAAGAGCGCAGGCGAAAAATCCGGTGCGACGCATGGGCACGGTTCCTCTCCTCAATGTACGATCTGGCGTGGAGCGTACTGTTCATAATACTATCCGGCAGGCTACAAACGTTTTCAACCGATACCTTTGGTCGGCCGGGCATGGGAAAGCACAGCATGCGGACGATCCTGTCCCGGGGCGGTCGGGCCGGCCTTGTCCTGCTGGCGGCGTCTCTCCTGGTCCTGGCGATCCAGCCGACCGAGCCGGTCTGGTGGCTCATCCGCCTGCCCGGCGCCGCGGCCCTGATCCTCGCCGCCGCCGCACTCCTGCTCCAGCCGGCACCGGCGCGTCCCTCCTGGCACCGGCTCATGGGCTCCCTCGCCATTATTGCCGTGAGCACACATATACTTATGACGGCGGCGCTCGAGCCGGACATCTGGCGCTGGATCGGCCCGGCCATCCCGGTCGAGATCATCGTGGGGCTCGTCGCGGCACTCGGCCTCTTCGTCACCCTGGCCGTCAGGCGCTCGCAAAGGCTGCGCGCCGGCATGGGGTCACCCGGCGCCCTCTGGCTTCACCGCATTGCCGGCTTCGTCGCCGCGATCGCGGCGACGGCGCATTTCGCCCTCGTGGCCGGGACCGCACCCGCCATCATCCTGCTCTCGGTCACCGGCATGGCGCTCATCGTCGCGACGGCGCTCACGCGGGAAAGGCGCCTTCTCCCTCTCATCGCCATTCCGCTGGTCCTGTCGGGCCTTGCCGGTCTCGTGGCCGGGCCTCTGGCGAAGATGCGGCTTTCGAGCCTGCGGTCGTCGCCCGTCGATCACGCGCGCTTCGCGCATGCCGACCACACGAACTTCGTCTGCACCACCTGCCATCACAATTTCACCGACCGGACCGGCACGGAGAACTGCATCAGCTGCCACAAGAAGCTGACGACCTCGGAGAAAATGCGCGTCGACCGGCTCTTCCATGCCTTCTGCGGCGACTGCCACCGGCGCGAGATCCAGGCGGGACGCAAGAGCGGGCCGGTCGACCGCTGCGCCGCCTGCCACGAGGGCTGATCAGGGCGCGGCGAAGCGCAGAAGCTCCTGGCCTTCGCGGATCTGGTCGCCCGGCTTGCAGCCCACATGGTCGATCTTGCCGGCATGGCCGGCCTTCAGCGTGTGCTCCATCTTCATCGCCTCGAGCACGATGAGGGGAACACCCTTCTCCACGGTCTGGCCGGCCGAGACATGGACGGCGATGATGCGGCCGGGCATCGGCGCCACGATCCTGAGCGCCGCCGCTTCGCCATCCTCCTCGCCCATGGCGATCGGCGCGCGTCTCAGGCGATAGCTGATGCCCTCGAGGAAGAGCGTGACGTCGTCGCCCGCCTGCGCGAAGCCGGCCGCCACGCGCCGGCCTCCAAGGTCGGCGACGAGCCGGCCGGCCGCCGACAGCGAGGCGCTCACCGCGACAGCGGACTTCTTCTGATGGAAGACGAAGCCGTCCCCGGCATAGTCGAAGCTGATCCTGTGCGCCGCCTGGCCGCCGCTCACATCGATGAGGGTGAGATGATCATGCCCGCCGCCATAGTGGCGCCAGCCATCCGCCCTTGACCACGGATCGTCCGATTGATCGGACCGGGCGCGCAGCAGGAGGCCGGTCGCCGCCAGCATCAGGACGTCGTCCGGGGCCGGCGGAACGCTCGGCAGCAACTCCTTCTCATGGCGCCCGATGAAGCCGGTATCGAGATCGGCCCTGGCGAAGGCCTTGTTCTGCGCGAGCTTCGACAGGAAGGCCGTGTTGGTGATAAGCCCGCCGATCTCGGTCGCGGCCAGGGCGCGGCGCAACTGCGCCAGCGCCGAAGCGCGGTCGCGGTCCCAGACGATCAGCTTGGCGATCATCGGATCGTAATAGGTGCTGATCTCCTTGCCCTGGGTGATGCCGGTATCGACGCGGACATGGCCGTTCTCGGGCGGAAAGCTCAGATGCGTGATGCGCCCGGTCTGCGGCAGGAAATCGCGATCGGGATCCTCGGCATAGAGCCGGACCTCGAAGGCATGGCCATTGATCGCAAGCTGGTCCTGGCCGCGCGGCAGCTTCTCGCCCGACGCGACGCGCAGCTGCCATTCGACGAGATCGAGGCCGGTGATGAACTCGGTCACCGGATGTTCGACCTGGATGCGCGTGTTCATCTCCATGAAATAGAAGGAGCCGTCCTCGTCGAGCAGGAATTCGACCGTGCCGGCACCGACATAACCGATGGATTTGGCGGCGGTGACGGCCGCTTCTCCCATGCGCTTGCGCAAGGACGCCGTCATGCCGGGGGCGGGCGCCTCCTCGATGACCTTCTGGTGGCGGCGCTGGATCGAGCAGTCGCGCTCGAACAGATAGACGCAGTTGCCGTGGCTGTCGGCGAAGACCTGTATCTCCACATGGCGCGGCCGGGTGAGGTATTTCTCGATCAGCACCCGGTCGTCGCCGAAGGATGATCTCGCCTCGCGCTGGGCGGAGGCGAGCTGGTCGCGGAATTCGGCCTTGCCGGCCGCGACCTTCATGCCCTTGCCGCCGCCGCCGGCCGATGCCTTGATGAGCAGCGGATAACCGATCTCGTCGGCGGC
Source organism: uncultured Aestuariivirga sp. (assembly GCA_964537655.1). Taxonomy (GTDB): domain Bacteria; phylum Pseudomonadota; class Alphaproteobacteria; order Rhizobiales; family Aestuariivirgaceae; genus Taklimakanibacter. The sequence goes on along the minus strand of CAZICN010000071.1, from coordinate 1,215 downwards.
CTTTTCGAGGACTTTCGGATCCTGGTCCGCGCCGTGATAGCCCGGCACCAGCGGCACCCGGGCTTTCGCCATCAGCGCCTTGGCCTCGCTCTTGCCGCCCATGGCGCGGATGGCGGCGGGCGGCGGCCCGACAAACACGATCTTCGCCTCCGCACAGGCCTGCGCGAAGGCGGCGTTCTCGGAGAGGAAGCCATAGCCCGGATGTATGGCCTCGGCGCCGGTCCTCTTCGCCGCGTCGATGATGGCTTCGGCATTGAGATAGCTGTCGCGCGCCAGGGGTCCCCCGATGCGCACCGCCTCGTCGGCCTCCGCGACATGAAGCGCCTGCGCATCCGCGTCGGAATAGACGGCGACGGTGCGCAGTCCCATGCGCCTCGCCGTCCTGATGACCCGGCAGGCTATCTCGCCGCGATTGGCGATGAGCAGCGACTTCAGCATTGTGCCTCACAACCCTCTCCCCGCTTCAGCGAGGGTGTTTCGGCAATGGCTGCAAACATGAGTACCATCCCCTCACATCCTGAATATGCCGAAGCGGGTTTCGGGAATAGGCGCATTGAGTGCCGCCGAGAGGCTCAAGCCGACGACGCGGCGCGTCTCGGCCGGATCGATGACGCCGTCATCCCACAGCCGCGCCGAGGCGAAATAGGGATGGCCCTGATGCTCATACTGCTCGCGGATCGGCGCCTTGAACGCCTCCTCGTCCTCGGGGCTCCACTGCTCGCCCTTGAGAACGAGGCCGTCTCGTTTGACGGTGGCGAGCACATTGGCCGCCTGCTCGCCGCCCATCACCGAGATGCGCGCATTGGGCCACATCCACAGGAAACGCGGCGAATAGGCTCTGCCGCACATGCCGTAATTGCCGGCGCCGAAGCTGCCGCCGATGATCACCGTGATCTTGGGCACTTGCGCGGTCGCGACCGCGGTGACGAGCTTGGCGCCATGCTTGGCGATGCCTTCATTCTCATATTTGCGCCCGACCATGAAGCCGGTGATGTTCTGCAGGAACAGCAGCGGGATGCGCTGCTGGCAGCAGATCTCGATGAAATGGGCGCCCTTCTGCGCGCTTTCCGAGAACAGGATGCCGTTGTTGGCGACGATGCCCACCGGATAGCCCCAGATGCGGGCGAAGCCGGTGACCAGCGTCGTCCCGTACAGCGCCTTGAACTCGTCGAAGCCCGAGCCGTCGACGATGCGGGCGATTACCTCGCGCACATC
>CAZICN010000070.1:11367-16711 GCA_964537655.1 uncultured Aestuariivirga sp. | reverse complement strand
GGCGATGCGAGACGAGAACGTAGTCAATCGGCTGACGGACGATGTCGTACTCCATGCGCTGCGGCTTTCGCTGATTACAAGCACGCTCACGCTGGCGATCGCGCTGCTCCTCGGCGTGCCGCTCGCCTATCTCCTCGCCCGCCTCGCCCCGAACTATCTCATCGAGATCGTGCCCGGCATCACGTCGATCACCGCCTGTGCGGCAGCTATCAGCCGGCCGCTTGCTGCGCGCGACGACATATTGAAGGTCCTGCCCGGCACGCTCGACGCCTCGCGCCTCAAGCAGGAGATCGCCCAATCCGACGCCGTCGCCATCATGAAGGTCGGCCAGCATTTCGAGAAGATCCGTTCCGTGCTGAAGGAGCTCGACCTCACCGACCGTGCCATCATCATTGAAAAGGCGACGCGCGACGATGAGAAGATCACACCGCTCGCCGACGTGCCGGAGGGTGAACGACCCTATTTCTCGACCATCCTCGTCCACAAGGGCGGCGAGGCATGATGAAAACACCCGCCATCTTCATTCTGGGTGCGTCCGCCCTGCCCTTGGCGCACAAGCTCAAGGATGTGTTCGGCGGCGAGATCCACGGGCCTCGTTCAACGAAGGGAGCCGATCATGGCTATGACAAGGCCACGGTAGCGCTGCAGGATCTGTTTCGCGAAGGCCGGCCCATTATCGCGCTCTGTGCCGCCGGCATCGCCATCCGCGCCCTCGCTCCCCTCCTCGAAGACAAGCAACAGGAACCGCCGGTCCTCGCTTTGGCCGAGGACGGCAGCTCGGTGGTGCCGCTTCTCGGCGGCCATCATGGCGGCAATGACCTGGCGCGCAGGGTCGCCGCCCTCACTGGCGGCCATGCCGCCGTCACTACCGCCAGTGATCTGCGCTTCGGCGCCGCCCTGGATGATCCGCCAGAGGGCTGGGTGCTCGCCAATCCTCAGGACATGAAGAAGTTCGCGGTCCGGATTCTGGCGGGCGAACTCGTCAGGCATGACGGCAGCCTACCCTGGCTCGACCTGCCACGATCGGCTGAGGCCTCACTCACGATTACCGCCACTCACGAAGAGCTTGCCGGCTCCTCGTCGCATCTCGTCTATCACCCGCGGGTGCTGACCCTTGGCGTCGGCGGCGAGCGCGGCGTCGCGGCGGAAGAGCTGATCGCCCTCGTCGAAGACACCCTGGCCCGGCATCGTCTGGCCAAAGCCTCGCTGGCGGCGGTGGCCTCGATCGATCTCAAGGAAGACGAAGCGGCCATCGAGGCACTGGCCCGTCATCTCGGCCTGCCGTTGCGCGTGTTCACGGCCCGGGAGCTCAATGACGAGGCGCCGCGGCTCATGACACCCTCACCCGTGGTGATGCAGGAAGTCGGCTGTCCGGGCGTGGCCGAAGGGGCGGCGCTTGCGGCTGCCGGCCTGCAATCCAAGCTGATCGTGGCCAAGACCAAGTCGCAGCGCGCGACCTGTGCGGTGGCCCTGGCGCCGGCGCCAATTATTACCTTGCCGGGCCGCAGACGCGGCAGGATCTCGCTGGTGGGCCTTGGGCCGGGTGATCTCGCCTCGCGCAGCCCGGCCGCAACCGAGGCGCTGCGGCGCGCCAGCGACTGGGTCGGCTACGGTCTTTATCTCGATCTCGCCGTCGATCTCAGGACCACCCAGGCGGAGCACCGCTTCCCGCTCGGCGCCGAGGAGGAACGTGTGCGCCATGCCATTGCCCTGGCGCGGGAAGGCCGCCAGGTCGCCCTTATCTGCTCCGGCGATCCGGGCATCTATGCCATGGCGGCCCTCGTCTATGAGGTCCTCGACATCGAGCCGGAGCGCGTCGCCGTCGAGGTCCTGCCCGGTATCTCCGCCTTCCAGGCCGCCGCGGCACGCGCCGGCGCCATGATCGGGCATGATTTCTGCTGCATCTCGCTGTCCGATCTCCTCACGCCCTGGGAAGTCATCGAGAGCCGGCTCGCCGCGGCGGCCCGGGGCGATTTCGTCACGGCCTTCTACAATCCGCGCTCCCTCAAACGCCGCGATCAGCTGGACCGCGCGATCGCGATCCTGAAACCGCATCGGCCTCGGGACACACCGGTCATCATCGCCAGCAATCTCGGCCGGCCCGAGGAGCAAGTGCGCATCGTCGCTCTCGAGGATTTCGACCCACGGGTGGTCGACATGCTGACCCTGGTGATGGTCGGCTCCTCGCAATCCAGAACCCTGCGGCGTGGCGATGGGCGCGTCTATGCCTATACGCCGCGCGGCTATGCCAGGAAGAGAAGCAGGAAACGCGCATGACCGTTCATTTCATCGGCGCCGGACCAGGCGCCCCCGATCTCATCACGCTGAGAGGCCTGCGGCTCATTCAGAATTGTCCCGTCTGCCTCTATGCCGGATCGCTGGTGCCGGAAGAGATCGTCAAGGCGGCACCGGCCGGCGCCCGTGTCATCGATACCGCTCCCCTTCATCTCGACGAGATCATCGCCGAGATCGAGGCGGCGCATGAAGCGGGCAAGGATGTGGCGCGCGTCCATTCCGGCGATCCTTCGATCTACGGCGCCATCGCCGAGCAGATGCGCCGTCTCGACCGGCTCGGCATTCCCTATGACGTGACGCCGGGCGTGCCGGCCTTCGCCGCGACCGCTGCCGCGCTCAAGACCGAGTTTACGCTGCCCGAGGTCGCGCAGACGATCATCCTGACGCGAACCGCGATGCAGGCTTCGCCGATGCCTGAGATGGAAACCTTGGAAGAACTCGGGCGCTCGAAGGCGACCCTCGTCATCCATCTCTCGGTGCGCAATCTCGGCTATGTGGAGCGGGCCCTGACACCGCATTACGGATCCGATTGTCCGGTGGTCGTCGGCTATCGCGTGAGTTGGCCCGATGAACAGATCATTCAGGGCACGCTCGCCACCATCGCGAAGAAGGTGCGCGCCGCCAAGCTGACCCGCACGGCCCTGGTGATCGTGGGGCCTGTTCTCACCAGTCACGACTTCCGCGATTCGGCGCTCTACGATGCCGGGCATGAACATGTCCTGCGCAACCGGAAGACGGCTAAAACCGTATAAAGACAAGATCACGATGAGTTTGGATCGTTACGATCCAAACTCATAAACGTGATCGATTCTTTGTAGTTAGCGCGGGATTCTTGCGAAAAACCGGTATCCACTTTTTCGCATCCCGCGCTAGTAAATCGGCCCCGAAAGCGGCCGATCTTCCGGCGTTGTGAGTTTACGCACAGACGTCCGCCGCCCCTCCTTCTAGGCTCTCCCCATCAGATCGAAGCCGGCCAGACAAGAGCCGTCACACTGCTAAGGAGAGCACACATGAACACCTCTGTTGGACGTGTCACCAGTAGCCGCCTCTCCGGCCTCACACCCCTGGGTAGGCTCGCCGCCTGGTTCAATGCCAAATGGGAAGCTCGCCGGGCCCGCCTCGCCGAGGAAGACGCCGTCGAGTTCCTGCGCGCGATGGAGCCCAAATTGCTGGACGATATCGGCGTCGACATCATCAAGCTCGGCAAGCCCCCCGCGAAGGTCGAGGACCAGAATCCTCATGTCATCGCCACGCTGGTACTGACCCCGTCGCGGCACCAGGACCCGCTGTAACGCAAGAGACAGACCAACCATCGTGATCCGGGAGTCACAGATGCTGTTCCGCCACATGCCGTTCAAACTGCCGCGCCGCCTCCAGCGTCATCGCACGCGTATTCTCGCGGCCTTTGTCCTCGGCGGCGCGGCCACGGCGGCAGCCCATGTGATCTTCGAGTTCCAACCCGACGGCATCACCACTGCCGCCGTCCTGTTCCTATCCCTCGTGCTTTTCGAAGCATTGGGTGCGGGACGCGAGCTCTTAACGCCCTCTCTCAGGGAGCTCGCGTTCTACTTCATCGCCATTCTCGCGGCCGGATTGATCTGGCCCGGCGCGCATCTGGCGATGTCGACCTATGAAGCGGCGGGCTTCGTCACGCTCGCCCTCTTCATGGTCTTTGCCTTCGTCGTCGCCGTGGCGCTCGCCGTCCTCGCGGTCGAGCTGCCGGCCAGCCAGGACGGCGAGAACTGATGTCTCCCTGAACCTCTGGTCTTCCTCCAGAGGCGCCTGCCCCCATTCCAGTCCCGACGCCTGGGATGGGGGCTCTTTCGCGGCTCAGGAGTCGGTGTTCAGGTTGTAGCTGTCATAGAGAACCTTCCAGCTGCCCTTCACCTTCTTCCACACCACGACATATTTGGCCGTCTCCTGGACATGCACCCATTCATTCGTGTCATGGCCGAATTCGACAATGCCGAAATCCGATGCCAGCGTGCCGTCGTCGGAAACCACGATACGCTCCGGAATGAAGCGAAGATGCAGGCCGGGCGTGGTCTTCAGCATGGTCTTCCAGCTGGCGCGGATCTGTTTGGTGCCATGGGCCGCCGGAGCGCCCGGCCAGACCAGCGAGCCGTCATCGGCGTAGAAGTCGACGACCTTGTCGAGTTTCTTCGCCGAGGCGGCCTTGCCCCACGCCTCGTCGAGCTTGCGGATCTCAGCCTCGTCGGCCTTGTGCTTATCGCTGCTCACGCTGTCCTCCTCGTCATTGGTTCCTTCAACCTCGAAGCTCGTCCAGCAATGCCTTTGCCCCCCTGAGGTCGCGGGTCGCAAAGCCTTCGGTGAACCAGTCATAGACCGGGGCGAGCATATCCAGCGCCTCGGCGCGGCCGCCACGCTCGGCCAGCAGACGGGCAAGGGTCGCGGTGGCGCGCAGCTCCCACGATTTCGCCCCCTGCTCGCGGGCAACGCTGATCGCCGAACGCAGCCGCGCCTCGGCCTCGGCCGTCTCGCCCTGCCGCGCCAGCAGCCATCCCTTGATGCGCAGAACCTCGGCATAGTGGCATCGCTCCTCGCCCGCCTCGATGCGCGCGATGCTGGCGTCGAGAAGGGCAGAGGCGGTCCCGCCGTCGCCCGTCATCGCCAAGGCTTCAGCCTGCAGCGCCTGCAAATATCCGATCCAGATGCGGTGGCCGGTCGCCGCCAGCCGGGCTATTGCTCGGTCCAGACGGGCGGCACCCTCGGCATGGCGCCCGGCGCGCTGCCAGGCGACACCGCGGCTGATCTCCGCCATCACCTCGAAGAACAACGACACGCCATAGCGGCGCCCCACCGTCTCCGCTTCCTCGGCGCGGCGCAACAATTCTTCCGGTTCGCTGAGGAAGTCGAAGGCTTGGGCGCCCAAAGTGAGCGCAAAAGCGAGGTCGAAAGGATGGTTGCGGCGGCGCGCATGATCGTCCCGGGCATCGCTCGCCGCCACTGCCTGGTCGGGATATCCCATGATCCACAGATACTGGGCGCGATAAATGCTCTCGCCGGTCAAGGGGTCGGTATTGGTAAG
>CAZICN010000070.1:7301-11267 GCA_964537655.1 uncultured Aestuariivirga sp. | reverse complement strand
AGAACGTCGCGCTCCGGCCCCGGGGACAGGCCGTCGAGCAGCGCCATGCCGTTGCGGAGATGGCTCACGGCCTCGGGAACGGCGAAACGCTGCATCGCCACCTCGCCGGCGCGCAGCCAGAGCGGGATTCCCGCCGCATGGTCGCCGGCGGCGGTATAATGATGCGCCAGCAATTCCGGCTCGCGGTCACGGATCTCCGGATTGTGCGCCTCCAGCATCTGAGCGATGCGGGCGTGCAGAGGCTTGCGCTGGCTCTTCAACAGCGAGTCATAGGCGGCTTCCTGGACCAGCGCATGCTTGAAGGTGTAGCGGGCGCCTCGCGATCCTTCGCTATCGCAGGAAGCAAGGCCCGAGGCTGTCAGCTCGGCCAGCCCCTCGCTGAGCGCCACCTCATCCATCTGGTCGAGCGCGGCGATGAGCTCATAGCTGAAGCTGCGACCGACCACCGAGCCGATCTGCGCCACAGCCCTCGCCTTGGTCAGGCGGTCGAGACGCGCCGTCAGGGAATCGCGGAGGGTTTCGGGGATCGCGATGCTCAAGGTTGCGCCGGCATAAACATAGCGGTCTCCGGCCTCGACCAACTCGCCCGATTCGAGAATGGTTCGCGTCAGCTCCTCGACGAAGAGCGGCACGCCGTCGGTCTTGGCGATGATCTGTCCGACGAGTTCCGTCGGCAGCGATTTGCCATCGGCAAGCCGTGCGATCATCTCACTGCTTTGGGAGATATTCAGCTTGGCGAGATTGACGATCGTGACATTGTCGTTATGGGACCAGCGCGGCTCGAATTCCGGCCGGTGCGTGGTCACGATCAGCAAGGGGATCCCGGCAAGCTTGCTTATCAGCCGCTCGAGCGTCTCGAGCGTGGTCGGATCGGCCCAGTGCATGTCCTCGAACAGCAAGAGCGTCCAGCGCAGGCTCGCCGCCGCTTTCACCATGTCTTCCATGACACGGACGGTCTCCAGCTTGGCGAGACGCGGCGAAATGTCGAGCGGGCCGTAACGCTCCTGGAACGGGATCGCCATCATCGCGGCGATGAAGCGGACATCCTCTCGCGGCAGGCCATAGCGGCCGGCGATCATCCCCTCCAGCCGATCGAGCTTCACGTCCGCCGGGATATCGTGGCTGATCTGCAGAACGGCGTCGAGATGGGCCCTGATCGGATAGAAGGCGCTGTTGAGATGGAACGGCGAGCACTGGAAGCGCAGGATCTGGACATTCTCGCGCTCGAGCCGCGTGCACAAGGCATTGGCGACGCGGCTCTTGCCGATTCCCGGCTCACCGCACAGGTTGACGGTCGCACCCTCATGAGCGTCCTGGACATGGCGCCACTGCCTGAGCAGGCTGTCCATTTCGTCGACACGGCCGATCAGCGGCGCACCCTGCCCCTCGGCCGCTACCGCCGCTCGCTCCGCCGGCGTGCTGAGGCCGCGGATCCGATAGATATGAATCGGCTGCGTGATGCCCTTCAAGGTCTGCGAGCCCTGATCCTCATAGTCGAAGGCTGCGCCTGCCAGCTTGCGGACCTTGGAACTCACCACCATGCTGCCCGGTTGCGCCACCGACTGCAGGCGGGCGGCCAAATTCATCGTCTCGCTGACCGCGGTCTTGCCGTCGGCCGAAACCACGACAATACCGGTGGCGATGCCGATGCGGACACCGAGTGCCGTGCCATCGGGAGCCTTGAACCGTGTCATGGCATCGAGGATATCGAGCCCCGCGCGAATGGCGCGCTCAGCCTCGCGCTCGTGGGCGCGAGGGAATCCGAAGAAGGCGACGACGCCATCGCCGAGACGCTGGAACAGATAGCCGTCATAGCGAGATAGACAGGCGGCGCAAATATCCTCATAGCCCCGCACAATGTCCTTGAGCACCTCGGGATCGACGCGCTGGGCGAGCATGGTGAAGCCCACCATATCGCAGAAGAGCACGGTCAGCTGGCGGCGCTCCTCGGACGGCTGCAGAGGCTTCGCCGCCTTCTCCCTTTCGAGCGCGTTGAGGAGCCGCTTGCGCGCGCCGAAAGGCAGGCCGAGTTCCTTCAGATTGTCGTCCGTCAGGAGAAGCAGAGTGGTAAAATCGACATCGTTTTCGGCAAAGACCTGCTGATGCTGCGTGAAGCCGTGATCGGTGAGCCATTCCGAGATCGACGTCATGACCTAACCCGCACGCTTGAGCCGGCGACACTCGACCAGGATGCCGGCATTGAGCAGCCAGACCGCGATCGACAGCGCCGTCTTGAGCGGCATGCCGGCCGACCAGGCCTCGGCGATCTCGAGAGGCGTCGCGCCGGGCCGTACGCTCCTGATGAGCGGGACGAGAGCGTGATCGCCGAGATAGGCCACCGGTGCGGCAAGCTCGGGATGGCGCAGGGCCGGTTTCAGAACAACCAGGTCACCCTCGATGCAGGGTAGATTCTCGATGGCAAGCTCGCGCGAGACTTCGACGCGCCAGGTCGACAACGCCTCGGCATCGGGCTGCGGCAGTGCCGCACGGGTCGTGTCGGGCGCCGAGCTCCGCGCGCGTACCCGCCAGAACACGGACGGTCGAAGGGCGGCGGCCGTCGCATAGTGGCTGGCGGCCCACTGGCTATGTCGGACCGAGGCCTCGCGCAGCGTGTTCCCGTAGAACGCCATCGCGGTGCTGGCCGATGATGGCAAGCGCAAGAGTGTATTGGCGACAATCGCGCCGGCGAGCGCCGACTGGAGCGCCTTCTGCACACCGCTCGACGAGATAGGGTCGATCGCCAGGGCCGTTTCGCCAATGGCCATGCCAGCCCGGGTGACGGCGGTCTCCGCGACATGGGGAGTGGCATCGATGGCACGAACCGGTCCGGTCATCTGCGCGCCGTCAAGGCCAGCCCCGAGGCTTGACCGTGCAAGGAGGCGCAGAAAGCGCTCGACGAGCGGACCGTCGCCGGATGCCTGGAACTGCCGCGCGTCGACAAAGGCCAGACTGTTATAGGTGCCGTCTGGCAATGGCACGCCCCAATACCAAGCGTCGGGCCCGGCCTCGATCGTGGGTTGATGCGGCAACGCATCTCCCTGCCAATAGGCATAAAGCGCCAGGGTCGACGGGCCAGTCGCACGCTTGCGCCAGCCACCCGCGGCGGCGCGGCCTCTGGCATCGACCAGGAAATCGACGCTGAGCGCATGGACCTCGCCGCCGGTCTCGACGGTGACCGTCCAGGCGCCGTCGCGAACCTGGCGGTCGATGATGCGCGCCGGTTGCAGAACGCGAACACCGAGGGCGCGGGCCCGGTCGAGTAGCGCCTTGTCGAAGCGGCCGCGGTCGACGAGCAAGCCCTGCTCGTGCCGGTCTTCGCGCAGACGCGGTGCCCCTTCCCAGCTCACCATGACCTGGCGGATCGGCCGGAAGCTGGCCTGCATCACCATCGTGTCGGCACCCGTCGTCGCCAGCAAGGGCAGTACGCCGGGGCTCAGCGACTCGCCCAGATGTGCGCGCGGGAACACGGCGCTCTCGATCAGATCGACATCATGACCCAGCTGCGCCATGCGGGCCGCGAAGGTGCTTCCCGCCGGACCGCCGCCCATGACGCAGACCGAGGCCATGCGACTACCCCGTCACTGATAGCTGCGCGGCCGGCCCGAGGCGCAAATAGGCTTCCAGGCAATAATGCAGCCAGCCGCGAATGTAGTCGCAGGCCGGGCGGCCACGCTTGATCACTTCATGATGGCAGCCGCCGCCACAGAGGTAGCGTGCCCAGCAGCCGCTGCACGGCTCCTGCCGGTGCACATGGCGCTGCGCCAGCCAGGCGGTCTGCCGGCCGATATCCACTCCCCGGTCGAGCGATCCCATGGCGCCCGCGCCATCATCGACGAAGCGGTGGCAGGCGGCGAAATCGCCGTCGGCGGAGACGCCGAGATAGCCCGCACCTGCCCCGCACGGATAGGGCCGGTGGGTGCCGCGTCCGATCTCGCGCATCGCATTCAGCATGTTGGCGAAGGGATA
>CAZICN010000070.1:0-7201 GCA_964537655.1 uncultured Aestuariivirga sp. | reverse complement strand
CCGCCGAACTCGCCCTGCTGGGCATAGCAATAGGTGCAGCCGAGATTGCATTTCTGCGCTACCGCGAGCGACAGCGCATGCACCGGCGGCGGTGAAAGCGGCACGTCGTCGATCATGGGCGCATTCGTCAGGCCGATGCGTCGCAGCAGGGTGTCGATCTCGTCATGACTACCCTTGCCGAGGATCGCATCGAACTCGGCGAAGAGATCCGCATCGACGTCGAACAATCGGCTGCCATCGGCGATGAAAAGGTGCCGGCCCATATCCGTCCGCAGCAGATGCGCGTGCGGCAGCCGCGGCGAGGCGGCGTTCATGTAGTCGAGCGCGCCGCTCACGTCTCACCCTCCTCCGCCACAGGCACATCTCGTCCGCCCACCTGGAAGCGCAACCACTTTTCCCAGCCGGTGAACAAATCGTCATAGAAGACCAGGCGCGAATCCACATAGTCGTCCGGCACATATTGGCCGGTGCGCGTTTTCTGCAGCCAGTTGTCGCCGCCGCTCAGGCCATTGGGTCCGGGTGCCACGTTCACGAAATCGGGACGCGCGGAGGCCCAGTAATAGCAAGAGCATTCGCGGTAGTCGTTCTGCCAGGGCGAGCACAGTCCCTGCGTGAGTTCACCCGCCTCCGCCAGCGCCTCGGAAATGACGGCCGTATCGGCCTCGAAGAAATGCCGTACCTTGAATTTGTAGGTCTTGTAGTTCTTCGGCTCTTCGATCAGCGGCACGTATGTTTCGGCCTTCTCCCTGGTGATATGGCACTCGACCTTGCGCCCCTGGTAGCCGCTCAGCACATGGGCCAGCGCGTTCGACCATTCGAGAGGCGCCAGGCCAAAGGGATTCTCATTCGTCGTCAGGATGACGGCGCCGTCGAGGTCGGACGAGGCCGGACCCTTGATATGGTTCGTCGTTGGAATGAAGGTCGACTGCTCCTTTCCGTCGGCGGGGAGGCTGATGCCCAGCAGACGGCAGCCCTTGAGCTCGGCATAGTCCGGATCGGCGTCGACGATCAGATTGTCGTATTCGCGCAGTTCGAGCCCCTTGAACATACGCCGCCAGACCGCACGGAAATCCACTTCGAGGCCGGGGCAGCAATTGGCGACCGAGGTGACGACGCGCGAGCTGATCGGGTTTCCTGCCGCCTCATAGTGAATCTGGGCCGAGAGGTTGCGCGGCGTGAGGCTCGCTGGCGCCTGCGACCGCGGCGAAGGTCCAGCGAACGAGTCCGTCACCGCCTTGCGGATGGTGTCGATCTGACGGTGGGTGAGCGCCAGATAGCTGTTGTCGGCGCCGCACATCAATGCCGGCATCTTACGGCGGCCATGATCGGTGAAATCGGAGACCTCGTCGGGCCGGCGCAGCAATCTCAGGAACCAGGGGGCGGCGCCGCCGCGCAAGGCGGCATAGACCTGCTGATGCAGAGCGAGGATTGCCAGCGTGTCCGCGCCCTCAGGCGTCATCACCGGGCGAATGGCGCGCTCGGTGTCGGCGGCTTCCTCCTCGGGCATCGAATCGAGCGACAATGCCGAGCGGCCCTTGAAGTTGTTGCCGTTCATCACGGCGACATTCAGGAACCGCACCGTCTCGAAAGCCCGCCGCACGATGTCCGCGGCGCGGTCGCGCGTGACCTCCGGCGGCTCCTCTTCGGCGACGGCGGGACCGTGAATAACCTGTTCCAAGTCGTCGGCGAGACTGCGCACGAAGAGCGAATCCGGTACCACCGCCGGCGGCGCGGCACAGATACGCGCCCTGGCGGTCAGTTCCCTTCCATCGGCGAGCGTCAACTTCACTTCGACGAAGCCGTCGCAGGCGTCATCGAAGTAACCGCGGCTGACCGCCTTGTTGTCATGGAGCCAGGATGGAGCCGGGGGCACGATGGCGAACAGCGACGGCGGAACCGTCTCGTTCTTGCCATCCGATTCGAAATGGTACCACTTGCCTTTCTTGTGGTCATAAATCGCGCGCTTGTGCGGAATGACCTTGGCCGTCTCTTTATCCTCGATATTGGGGCCATAAATCAGGCCGGCAGCCGGCGTGAAGCGCAGCCTTATCTCGGGGAAGTCCGTGTTCGGCCGGATATAGCGTACCCTGCCGAAATCGACGAAGTGATCGCCATCGATGAAGTTCTTGCAGTGGCCCTTGAGCTTCTGCGCGGCATGGTTCGAGAACCAGCCCGTGTCGGCCGCGACGAGATCAGCCTTCTTGCCCGTCCGCCTGACGATCTTGCGATTGGCGACGGTGACGCGCCAGGAAATAGCCTTTCGCGACAGGTCGTTGCGCTTCAGCATTTCGGTGGTCAGGGGGACAAGCTCACCGTCGCCGGTCAAAGCAAAGACTTCGAGAAACGGCGCCACCGGGCGTATCTTCTCACCCTGCTTGAATCGCATGGCGTCGGGAACCCGGCTTTCACGGATTTCACCCGTCTCTTCATCGACCATCAGGGTTTTCGCCGGCCGGATGGGTCGGAAATCCAGAGGCTTCTCGGGATCGGTATCGATCGTGTAGTTGTCGAGCGGATCGTCCGCCGAACCGAGGCGGCCAATGGCGAAGGGCGGCAGGATGCGCAGCTCGCGGATCATGTTCTTGTCACGCGTCACACACGCCCCCTTGCGGCAATGCTAGGACTACCGATCACGCTGTCAATCCAGGCGAGCGCCCTGCGGTCGAGTTCATCCAACGCCTTCAGATAGTCCCTGCCCTCTCCGCTGACCAAGGAAGCCAGGGTTTCGGCAACCTCGAGTGAGCCCACCAGAAGCTCTCGGTGCAGACGCCATATTTCGACACCGTCGTCCGGCAATGTCAGCGAATACGGCATCTCGAAGGGCGAACCCGACTCGAGCCCGACGAGGATGCCGGCGATCGTCTTGAGATTGTACATCTCGCCGAAGACGCGGTGCATGACCACGCCGCGCAGATTGGGTTCGCCTGCCCGCACCTCGCGTGACAGACGGAAACTGTGAGCGAGACTGGTCAGCAGCATCCGGTAGCGATAATTGGAAAGCACTGCCCAAGCCCTCGCCTGTTTCCCGGCAATATAAGTCGTGCCGCCCTTGTCGGACTTTCGCGTCGTCGGGTTGGTCGGTGTCTTGTGCGTCGGCACCCATTCGCCACTCTTGGGGAATTCCTGGAAGATGTGCAGGAACCGTTCGAAATGCGAGGATTCATCCTTGTGATCGGCGCCGAAATGCACCGCCTCGCCCTGGCCGCTGATCGCCTTGAGCGCGGCCAGGGCCTGGGTGCGCGTCGCGGCGCGCATGATGATGACATTGGCGCGGCGCCGGTCGGCCGGCTCCTGCAGGAGATTTCCTTCGGCATCGAGCAGGCGGGGCGCGGGATGATAGCCGCGCCCCCAATCGTCCCATGAGGCCTGCAGGCCATAGCTATCCTCGTGGAAAGCCGCATCGGGGATCAGATCCTCGTTGCCGAGAATGTCGATGATGTCGTCATAGACCGTCGCCACGAAATGAACGGGCTTGCCCGCCGCGCGTTCCCTCACGAGGCGGTCGATCTCGGTCTTATCCTTGTCGATGAAGTGCCTCAGGCTCTTCGACAGATGTGGCCGCTTCTCCAGCATGGCAACGACATGCGGCGGCATCTCGGCGTGCACATAGCAGGCCAGGGACGAGCGCGACAGCTTCTCCAGGCTGAAGGCGAAGGGGTAGAACGGAACGTCCCACGGATAGTCCTCGCGCCCGAGATTGATCGGGGCGCCAAGAAGACACAGGATGTTCTGGACGGTCAGGAGATGACCCATCTCCTCCTTGGCGACTGTAATCAGGTGGGTCTGCCAGGTCTTTACCAGGGCACGACGCTCAGGGCCGGTGACGTCCGGACCACCCAGCGAATAGGCCGCATAGAGATATTGCACCATGAGTCCATGTTCGATTTCGGCCGCGACATGGAGAAGCATGACCAGCTGATCATGCCAGGTCAGGTCGGGATGTTTGAGCGATCGCGCCGGCGCGGATTCGCTGGCCGTCTTATCTCCGGAAGACGCCGGCGCTACCGAAAGGAATTGACGCCAGCGGGAATGCATCAGAGCCGATACCGGCTGCTGCGACCGCACCTCGCGCGGGCAACAATCCGCCCGGGCCTCATTGCCGAGTGCGACATGACGTTAAGCATTTCCCTCTCTCCGGTGCATCCTGGCAGCGGATACGCAGTCCCTCCTAACATGCCCGTCAGAGGCTGTCGATTGCGGGAGGCGCGCTGATCACAAATCCTTGTTGCTGCACCGCGGGCTTTGGTGCTCTTATCTCCGTCCTCTCGCTATTGAATGGATTTTTCTCGATCGTCGCATGGCCAAGCATTCTTCGGACGCACTGAAATCGATCGCCTTCTTCCGCACTCTGGATGAGGAGGCATTTGCCGGCATCGCCCCGCATTGCACGATCCGCGAATATGCCGCGCAGGAACTGATCATAGGCCATACCGACGAAACCTTCGACGTCATGTTTCTCCTCCAAGGTCTGGCGCGGGTCAGCATCTATTCGACGGACGGGCAGCGCGTCAGTTTCCGAGATCTGGCGTCAGGCACGATTTTCGGCGAGCTTGCGGCCATCGATGGGCAGCCGCGCTCGGCCAGCGTCGAATGCATAGAGCCTTGCATCGCCGCGGTGATGCGGCGGCCGCAATTCCTCGCCGCGATCGCCACCCAGCCGCAATTCGCCATGGCCGTCCTGAAACACCTGACAGGACAAGTCAGGATCCTGACGACCCGGGTTTTCGAATTCAGCACCATGGCGGTGCGCCAGCGGCTCAGAGTCGAGTTGCTGCGAATGGCTGAAAAAGCGGCCACTGCCAAGGAACTGGCCACCCTGTCGCCGGCCCCTACCCATGCCGAGATCGCCAGCCGCATCAGCACGCATCGCGAAGCCGTGACGCGTGAATTCGCCTGGCTCGAAAGTGAGGGCATCATCATCAAGGAAGGCCGGGCCCTGAAGATCCCCGGTCTCGAACGGCTTAGGCGCCTTGTCGAAGAAGACTGGTCGTCGGAAAAATGAGCTAAGCGCGTTCGATGCGCAACTGATAGCAGTTGTTCAGCGCCGAGCGGACATGGACATAGGCGATGTCCGGCCGCTCCAGGATCTTGTTCGCCGCCGCGGCCATGTCCCCGGGCTCGACGATCCGGCCGGTGCCATAGGCGATGCGGTCGTTGCCGTAGTACCCTTTGATCAGGTAGCGCCTGCCATTCTTGAAGAACATCTCCGGCGCGGTCGTGGTCTCGGCGTAGTGCTCGCAGGGCTCGGCATGCAGGAAGATCGGGCCCGTCTCGGCATAAGGCTGCAGTTCGGCGAAGGGCCGGTAGTTCAAGATGAGATAGGCTTCGCCCTTGGCCACGTCGCGCTGGCAATGACGGCAGGGCACGCCGTCGCCGTCCGAGACATGACGCTCGGGGTTCTGTCCATTGGCGTCCGGCGTCCCCGCCTGGAAGGCGCGGGCTTCTTCAGTCGGCATGGCTAAAAACGAAATGGCGGACATCGGGGTCTCCTTGATCATGATGCGATTGTGGCCAACCAGTCGCGGAAAACCACCCGATTCACGCCATCGGTGCTTCAGGCCTCAAAAAGATCGGTTTGCCTGTCGACCCGTCCATTGCGAACGGGAACGCCCTCGTGATTGAGGAGCCAGGTCTTGCGCGGCAGGCCCCCGCCATAGCCGGTCAAGGTGCCGTCAGCCCCGATCACCCGATGGCACGGCACCACGACCGAAATGGGATTGCGGCCATTGGCGAGGCCGACGGCACGCATGGCGTTCTTGTCGCCGAGACGCGTGGCAAGCTCACCATAGGAAATCACCGTGCCTACCGGAATGCGCCTGAGCTCCGCCCAGACCCGTTCCTGGAAAGGCGTGCCGCCGCCTTGCGCCGGCAGCCCGTCGACGGCGTCGAGTTCGCCCTGATAGTAGGCGCGCAGATGATCCGAGAAGCCGCAAGGATTGACCCTCTCGCACAACTCCATGTCCGGGAATCGCCGCCGCAGATCTTTCATGTAACGCTCGGGCTGATCGTCGAATTCGAGCCCGATCATCAGGTCGCCTTCGACCATCAGCAACATTGGGCCAATGGGCGTCTCGACATGGTCGGTCAGGATCACGGTGCTCATGCCGGACAGACTAGTTCATCCGCGCCTCCGGGCCACCCGAAAACGACCCTACTCCGAAAGCGCCTTGGCCAGGATCGGCAGGCTCACATCCATCCGGTAGTCGACGGCGGTGTGGTCGTCAGCGAACTCCTCATAGACATGCGGCACGCCCATGGCCGTCAGGCGCCTGTGCATGCGCCGCGCCCCATAGACGAGGTTGTACTGATCGATGTCGCCGCAATCGATGTAAAGCGCTTTGAGCTGCTTCAGCCCTTCGCCGAGCCTTTCAACCAGGGTCAGGGGATCCCATTTGACGAAGTTGGCCCAGCGCTCGGGGATGAGCTCGCAGGTATCGGCCGTTACCGGAAGCCGCACGCCCATATAGGCCTGAGGCTCCGGGTCATAGGTCGCCGCCATCGCGAGGACCATTAATATATGCACATCCGCGTCCTTGACCTTGGGGGCGGCAAAGAACCTTTCAAGCCATTTCTGGATGGAATTGTCAGCCGTCGCCAGCGCGCGCAGCACCTTGGGAAAATCCGGGATGAACAGGAGCTCGAACCCGACATCACCAGAATGCGAGGCAGCCGCGCTCCAGAAATCGGGATGCAGCATCGCCTGGACCATCGCACCATAGCCGCCTGAACTCTTGCCGAAGCAGCCGCGCCGTCCCGTTCCGCCACAGTTGAACTTCGCCTCGACGAACGGCACGGCTTCGATGAGCAGGAAGTCGTCCCAGCGGCCCATCGCGGCCGAATTGATGTACTGGTTGCCGCCGAGTCGGGTGAAGCAGTCGGGGAGTGCCACGACGCAAGGCGGCATGGCGCCCGCGCCAATCAGACGGTCAAGACGCTCGGGAAGATTCTCGCCAAAATTCTTCCAGTTGGTATGGGCAGGTCCCCCGGCGGTGAAACCGACGAGGTCAACGAGCAGCGGCAATCCTTGTCCGCTCGTGCCGTGCGGCACATAGACATCGATCAGGCGTTCGGCCGGGTCGCCCAGCAGATTGCCCTCGAGGACCCTGCTCGCGAGCGTCAATCGCTGGACGGTGCCACGCGGTAACCCGTGATCCTTGCGCATCAATCCCCCAATGCTTCAATGCCATCCCATCGAAAACTA
>CAZICN010000069.1:0-16833 GCA_964537655.1 uncultured Aestuariivirga sp. | reverse complement strand
CGTGAATTCGTCCCTGAGCGCCCCGGGGGATCCGTCGGCAAGCTGGGTTCGTTTTCACCTGCCGCCCTTCTGGTTCGAGCCAAACAGAGCATCGCCGGCATGGCTTGCGCGAAGGCGTCGAGGGCTGACAGAATGGCCGGGTTTCATGCAACAGGCAGGACCTGATGGGCGATCTTTCCGGAAAGACGATCTTGGTGACGGGCGGATCGCGCGGCATCGGGGCCGCCATTGTGCGTGCCGTCGCGGCTGCGGGTGCTACGGTTCTGCTCCATTACGGCAAGAGCAAGGAGACCGCGGAAACCATCAGGAATTCGCTTGACGCAGGAGCGTGCAAACTCGTGCAGGCCGATCTCGGTGACGGCGGCGCGGCCAACGGCCTGTGGCGTGCCGCCATGGCCGCGGTGCCCCGCGTCGACGCGCTCGTCAACAATGCCGGCATCTTCGAGCCCGCGTCGATCGACGCGCCGATCGAAGAGTGGCAGCGGTCATGGGCGCATGTCATGCAGGTCAACCTCACCGCGCCGGCCGAACTCTGCAAGCTCGCGATCGGGCATTTCCGGGCGCATGGCGGCGGCAAGATCATCAATGTGGCGAGCCGTGCGGCGCATCGCGGTGATGCCCCGGACCACTGGTCCTATGCCGCCTCGAAGGGCGCGCTGGTGGCGCTGACCAAGACCATCGCGCGCGGTTATGCCCGCGAGAATATCCTGGCCTTTTCGATTGCTCCAGGCTTCACCGACACCGAGATGGCCTATGTCGGGGCCACGGAGGCGGATGTGAAACGCATCGTCTCGGAGATTCCGCTGGGCGCCATGGCGAGCCCCGAGGAGTGCGGCGCGCTCGTGGCCTTCCTGTGCTCCGACAGGGTTCGTCACATGACGGGAGCCACCTTCGACATCAATGGCGCAAGCTATGTGCGCTAAAGCCCGCCAGCAGGTTAGTGTGGTGGTTCAGAAATTCCCTCCAGCACGGCGGTCAAGATTTGAGGGAATTTCTGAACGCAGCAATATGATGCGAACTTCGGATTAGGGACACTAGCGCGCCGCGGCCCATCCCTTGCGGATGTTCCTGATGCCTTGACGATAGACGCTTTCCGGACTCGGGAAGAAATCGCGCCATACCCGGGTCGCTGCGGCGAGCGCCGGCAGCGACCGGCCGAAGGCCTCGATGGTGAGCCAGCCGTCATATCTCGCCGTCTTGAGCGCACGATAGGTAGAGGGCCAGTCGACATGGCCTTTGCCGGGAATACCCCGGTCATTCTCCGAAATATGCACATGGATCATGTGGCGGCGTATTGTCCGGATTGCCTTGATCGGATCGGCTTCCTCGATATTGGCGTGGAACGTGTCATACATGCCGGCGACCGCCGGGTGATCGACCTCGTCGAGATAATCGGCCAGTCCCTGCATCGTCGTCAGGAAATAGCATTCGAAGCGGTTGAGCGCCTCGAGCGCCAGGCGGATTTCCTTCTTCGCCGCGTGATCGCCGATCCGCCGGTGAAAATCGATGCCGCGCTTGCGCTCGCGCGCGGTGGGGCCTGCACCGCTGAAATGGCCATGGACGGAATGAATGGGACCACCAATGACCGCGGCACCAAGCGCCGCGCTGCAGTCGATGAACCATTTGGCGTGATCGGCGGCGGCCTTGCGCGTCCGGGCGTCGCCGCTCAGGGGATCCTTGTCGAGCGACGGCATGATGGTGACGACGGTGCGCTCGAGGCCCATCCGGTCGAGCGCCTCGCCGAGCCGCGCATAGTGTTCAGGAGTGCCCTCGAAAATGGGAACCTCGACACCGTCGTAGCCCGCCCTCTTTATGCCGTGCAACAACGGGTAATGCCGTTCGGTGACATGCCCGGTCCACAGCAGAAGGTTGAAGCCGATCTTCATTTTAGCCGCGCTCCGCTGGGTCGCCTGTCTTCTTCACTTGCCGTCCTGGCTCTCGAGCAACCGCACCACGACGTCGTTCATGAGGTCGGCTCCGACATTGGCGAAAGCAAGCCGCAGATACTGGTCCTGGCCAGGCCCGAACATGCTGCCCGGCAAAGCGAGGAGGTCATGCTTCTGGGCCAGTCTCTTGGCCACGGTCTTGCCGTCCTCGGAAAAAGGATGGCGAATATAGGCGAAGAAGGCCCCGGCGCTCAGCAACTGGTAGTCGAGGTCGGGATGTGTGAACGCCTTGCGCAACGCGATCGCCTTTTCCTGCGCCATGACGAGCTTGGCCTGTTTCCATTCGGCAAGCGATGTCAGCCCGAACAGGGCCGCACCTTGCGAGATGGTGGGCGCGCAGATGGCGACGCAATCGAGGATCTTTTCGAGTTCGGCGAGGAAAGCGGGACTCGCCGTCACCGAGCCGACACGATAGCCGGTGAGGGCGAAGACCTTGGAGAAGCTGTACAGCTGGATGAAATGATCGCCCCAGTTCGGGCGACGGAACAGTTCATGCGGCGGCGCGGGATCGATGCGGAAATCCTTGTAGGTTTCATCGACGACGAGCGCAATGCCGTGCTGAGACGCCAGGCTGTGGAAGTCGGCGATCGTCTGGGCCGGATAGATGGCTCCGGTCGGGTTGTTGGGGCTGCACAGGACGATCGCGCGCGTGCGTTCGTCGATGAGCGACGCCGCGTCGAGGGCGCGCGGGGTCGTGTCGCCGTCCCTGATGGCCTGGAAATAACGCGGTCTGATGCCGAGCATCTCCAGCCACATATGATGGTTGAAGTAATAGGGCACGGGCAGGATGACATTGTCGCCGGCTTCGGCGAGCGCCATCATGGTCGCGGCAAAAGCCTGATTGCATCCGGCGGTGATGGCGATGTTCTGCTCGGAGATGCCGGCCCCGTAGTCCTTCGACAGGCTGGCGGCCAGTTCCTGCCGCAAGGCCGGAATGCCGAGAATGTCGGAATAAAGGCTGGTGCCTGGAAGCCTCGCCAGCCGGCCCACTTCCTCGGCCAAGGCATCGGCCGGCGGATAACTCGGCACCGCCTGGCAGAGATTGATGAGCATCCGGTTGCTCGGGCTGGTGCTGATCCAGCTCATCGCCTCGGCGATGGGCGGCGCCTCGATGCGCTGGATGGTCTTGTGGGCAAGTGTCGTCATTGTCTTGTGAGCCTGGGCAGGATTGTCGAGACGAAGTTGCGTTCATGTTCCGCCAGGATGCTTTCCGCCATCTTCCGGTCTTTGACATCCTGGCCCTTGTTCTGCACCGACCGTCCGCCTTCCTTGAGCAGCCTGTAGGCCTTGCTGACACGATTGTCCGGTCCAGTGCGGTGCGCGCGATAGAGAAAGTAGTTGATGGCGTTCATCTTTATGGCAAGGCGGTTATGGGGCGTCGCAACCAGGAACATGTCCTGCGCTCTGTCGACACATCGCCCGACACCGGTGTTCAGGCGCTCGAAGCTGCGCTTCACGGCTTCCATGGCCTCGGGCGGCGTCCTCAGCTCGACATATTCGACGCCGAACAGGACGATCATCGCTCTGACGAAATCTCGGTCGCCCACGGCTCCGTCGGGCAGAAGCCGTCTCAGGTCCTTGCCTGATACAGGCGATTTCTGCAGAGCATCGAGGAGGGGGGAGAAGGGTTTGTCCGGCAAGGTGGCGACGCCGGCCGGCACGCTGACTTTCAGCGGGCAGGCGCTGCGGTCCTTTGCCAGACCGAAGTAAAGTGCCTCGAGGGCGGCTACCTGCTCGCCGGATGTCAGGGGCTCGGCTTCACCCTTGACATAGATGTCTCGCCGGAAAGGCTGGTTCGTCCAGACTCCCTTCAGCAACTCCTGGTCGCCTGACGATGTGAAGCTGTCGAAAACCGCATTCAGGTTGCTTGGAACGGAGAGGTCGCGATTGTTCCAGGCGATATTGGTGGAGGCGGCATAAGTGAGTGCGGCCCCGGCCATTTCGGCGGCTACCTCATGATGGAAGAAGGGGGTCCAGTGGGGATTGAAGTACTCGTGAAAAACATAAGTCGGGCTGCGCCTGGCCGCGTCCTTCAGGTTTTCGAGGGTGCCGGCATTCGAGGAAAAATAGCGGGCGCCTTTGTCGGCGAGCGCCTGGACGAGGGTGAGGCTCCTGGAGATCGCTTCAGGCGACGGCTTTTCTTCACGCCTGAGCGTCGCCTGAAGCAGCTCCCGGAAGGCAAGGTCCGATCCCCTGCCGATTGTGCAATTGTAGGATACGAAGCAGATCCCCCCGCGCTTCAGCTTGCGGGCCAGGAAGTCGACGATATCCTGGCGCAGCTTGGGTGATATCCACGAATAGATACCATGCAGCACGACGATGTCGAAATCGGGAAGATCGTGCTGTTGCAGATTTGAAAAACTCTCCTCGATGAACTCGACATTCCTGATCCCGGCATTCTCGGCCAGCGAACGGGCATTCTTGATCTGGACCGGATTGTAGTCGATGCCGAAGTAACGCCCCGTCTCATCGCCGGCGGCGAGGACATTCAGGGTGACGCCCTGACCACACCCCAGTTCGCAATAGGTCAGGGGCTGGGGAGAGGCCTCCCCGGGGGCCATTCCTCCAGGAGGACGGATGCCTTGCAGCAGACAGGTGAGCATCAGAATGTCCGCCTTGAGGAAGGGGAAAAAGCCGAATGTATATTCCATCTCGGCGTCGAAATTTCTGTCGTCTGCCGGGGGGGAGGCCATTGAAGGAATTGACATATTGCGCCACTTGGCTGGAATAGAGGGTGTCACGGCTTTCGTCGATTGCCTTTTAGGGCAGCTTGCGGAAATGTCGAACCGGAAAATTGCGCCATTCCGCCAACCGAAGATACAGAGGTGAAGAAGTGAGGACGAAAGCCATCGAGATCGCCGAGGCCGGAGGACCCGAGGTCATGCGTCTGGCGGATGCCGATATCCCGCCGCCCGGCAAGGGCGAGATCCGGCTGCGCCACACTGCCATCGGTCTGAACTACATCGATACCTACCATCGCTCGGGCCTCTACGCGCTGCCCATGCCCGCCGGCCTCGGCATGGAGGCTGCCGGCGTGGTCGAGGCCGTGGGCGAGGGCGTCAAGGGGCTCAAGGCCGGCGACCGCGCCGCCTATGGCGTCGGCCCGCGCGGCGCCTATGCGCTGCACCGCAATGTTCCGGCCAGCCGCGTGGTCAAGCTCCCCAAGGCCATCAGTGACGAAACCGCCGCCGGCATGATGCTGAAGGGTTTGACGGTGCGCGCCCTGCTGCGTTCGGTCTACAAGGTGAAACGCGGCGAGACCATCCTGTTTCATGCCGCCGCCGGCGGCGTCGGCGTGATTTTCACGCAATGGGCGAAAGCGCTTGGCGTCAGGGTAATCGGCACGGTGGGCTCGGACGAGAAGATCGCCGTCGCCAAGGCGCATGGCTGCGCTCACGTCATCAACTATCGCAGCGAGAATGTCGTGGCGCGGGTCAAGGAGATCACCGGCGGAGCAGGGCTACCCGTCGTCTATGACGGCGTTGGCCAGGCGACGTTCATGACGTCACTGGATTGCCTGAGGCCCCGGGGCCTCCTGGTGGTTTTCGGCAATGCGTCGGGTCCGGTGACGTCCTTCGATCTTGGCCTTCTGGCGGCGAGAGGATCGCTCTATGTGACGCGGCCGACGGTGCTGACCTATATGGCCGATGACAAGGAGCTGGCGGCGGCCTCGCGCGAGCTTATCGATATCGTGAAGAGCGGCAAGGTCAGGATTCCGGTCAATCAGCGTTATGCGCTGGCGGATGCGGCCCAGGCCCATCGCGACCTCGAGAGTCGCGCCACGACCGGAACGACGATCCTGATCCCCTGAAACGACTAGATCACGATGAGTTTGGATCGCTACGATCCAAACTCATAAACGTGATCGATTCCTTTAGGTTAGCGCGGGATTCTCGCGAAAAACCGGTATCCACTTTTTCGCATCCCGCGCTAGCTGGCGCGGCAGCTTTGCGTCGACTGGCCGGCAAGTGCTTGCCAGCGCGCCGAGCATTGCACCTGCGAGCACAGGAAATCGGCGAGGCTGGAGCTCGGCACCGCATGGGCGAGATTGAGCGGCCGTCCGTTGCCGTCCGAAAGGGTGCTGACGACCATGCCGGTCAACTCACCCGACCCGTTGAACACCGGGCCGCCGGACTCGCCCTTCTTGGTGTTCATCCTGAGCACCATGGCGTCGGGATAGCCAAAGCCGTTATAGCTGACGGCGCGGCCGAAACTCATGGATTCGACCTGGCCCAGGCGCGCCGTATCGCCCTGGGCATGCGGCTTGCCCAGCGAAAAGACAGCGGCGCCCCGCGGCATGCAGGGACTGGAAGCTGGTTCGACAGGCTTGCCGGTCAGGCCCTTCACGGCGACCAGGGCCATGTCATTGTTGGGTCTGATGGCGATGACCTTGCCGGAATAGAGCCGGCCATCCGAGCCCCGGGCCGTCACGGTATAGCCCGACTTGACGGCGACATGGCCCGCGGTCAGCACATGACCTGCATCATCGACGATGAAGCCGCTGCCGGATGTCACTGCCTGGCCGGCATCGCCGTCGCCTGGTTTTCCCTTGCGTCGTGCTTCGGCGATGGTGATCGTCACGTAACTGGGGCTGGTCTGTCTCAGCAGACCCGACATGTCGGTCGAGGGTGTCGCCGATGTAGGAATAGCGTCCGATTCGACATTGATCACCCTGTCTTCCAGGGTGGGCTGCTGGCCGCTGCAGGCCGCCAGGAGAATCAGTAATGACAGCGCCGCACTCAGTTTGGGAACGGTAGTGGACAACGAAAAGTCTCGCCTCGACGGAATTCCAGCCTCTCCCAGCCATCTAACAGCGCCTTGCGTCCGGAACAAGGCACCTGGAGCAAGAACAAAAACATGCGGCAAGTTTGCCACATATGGGGGCGTTCTCCGAGCCGCGAGGTTCCTCCAGGGCATTTTGGGAAATCTCGTTGTTTTGAGCGGCCGCCAGTGCCATAAATTCCTGCAGGACGAGCGGGCCAAGAATCGCAAAGCCCATTGATTTCATGGGCAAAGAACAGTCCGGACACAGGGGGAGTGCCGAGGCGCCGCTCGAGACAAGGGGTAGGGCAATGAGATGCAATCCGCGCAAATGGCTGCCTTGGGCACTTCTGGCGGGTTTGCCGTTCCTGGCTGCCTGGTGGCTGAACAGCGAGGGCATCGAGCGCCAGCTTGCCGAAAAGGCAGGCGCCAGCCTCGCGGCGGCCAAGTCCGATTGGGCCAAGGTCAGCTTTGATGGCCGCGACGCACTGCTGGAAGGCAATGCACCGGGCCGCATCGCCATCGATGAGGCCGTCAAGGCCGTCGCCGGAACGGAAGGTGTGCGCCGCGTCGATGCGAGCGCGGCCAAGGTCGTTCTGGCACCGCCCACCATCACCTCGGTCGTGACCAACAATGCCCGCCCCGAGATCAAGGGCACCTGGCCGGAGATTTTCGCCAGGACGCTCTCGGTCATCCTTCCCGATCGCAGCTTTGTGCTGGGCAAGGATCCCGAGCTCAAATCGGACGGCGCCGGCAATTGGAGCTTCGTCCCGACCGAGCCGCTGAAGGATGGGGCCTATGACATCTCCGTCGAGGTCGATGATGGCGCCGGAGCCACGGCCAGGACGGCCGAACCCGGCAAGGTCACCATCGACACGGTCGCTCCGCCACTGCCGGTTTTTTCGCCTGTCTCGTCGCAGGAATCGCCGCAAAGCCTGTCGGGCGGCTGGCCCGAGGGTGATGCGTCCACGCTGAAGGTCGGCCTCGCCGGCAAGGCCTATACGCTGGGCACCGATCCCGAGCTGACATCGGCCGCGGGCCAGTGGACGCTGGCGCTTGGAACACAACTCGCCGAAGGCATCTATGATCTGACGGTCGAGGCGATCGATCTTGCCGGCAACAGCACAAGGCTCGACGTGCCGGGCGCACTCACCATATCCGGCGCGCCGGCAGCGCCGACCGTCGCCAGATATTCCGGCAATGACTCAACCCCGTTGATTTCGGGCACCTGGGCCGAGGAGCGGAACAACATTCTTCAGGTGGCCATCGGCGGCACGACCTATGAACTCGGCAAGGGCGCCAATCTCACCTCGGACGGCCTCGGCAACTGGCGGCTCGACGTCACCTCGCCACTCAAGGACGGTATCTACGATGCCGTCGTGACGGTGACCGACCCTGCCGGCAGGGCTGTCAGGGACCAGACCGTGGCCGAGATCGAAGTCGATGCCACGGGCCCTGCGGCACCAGTCGTCAACCCCGCCACCGCGCTTCCGGTGACCGGAACCTATGCACCGCGCGATACCAAGGTCCTCCGGGTGACCCTGGCCGGCCAGAGCTACACACTGGGCACCGAGGCCGCCCTGACGGCCGATGGCGAGACCTGGTCGCTCACGCCCGCAGCCAAGCTCGCGCCCGGCACCTATGACGTGATTGTCGAAGCGGTCGATGCCTTCGGCAATGTGTCGGCCGATGGCAGCAAGGATGAGCTGGTGATCGCCGGCGAGCCGCCGCCGACTCCGCCGCCGGCCAATGTGCCGCCGCCCACGGTCACGGTGCAGGACACGATGTCGGCAAGGCCCACCATCACCGGAACCTGGGCCGAAGACGTGGCCAAGTCGCTCAAGGTCGCGGTGGCCGACTACAGCTTTGTTCTCGGTACCGACGCGGAGCTGGCATCGGCATCCGGCCAGTGGAGCCTCAAGCTGTCCTTGCCTTTGAAGGATGGAATATATGATGTCGTCGCCGAGGCGGGGGATGGTGCGGGCAATGTCGTGAAGGATACGACGACGAACGAACTCGTGGTCGATGCGGCAGGCCCTGCGGCGCCGACCGTCAAGCTTTATTCGGGATCGGAAAGCCCGGGCGCGGTTTCGGGCACATGGCCCGCCGGCGACGCGGTCGATCTCACCGTGACCTTGAACGGCAGGACGGCCAGACTCGGCAAGAATCCAGACCTGGCGTCCGACACCGCCGGCAACTGGTCGCTGACACTCGCGGGCAAGCTTGTCCCCGGCAGCTATGATGTGAGCGCCGTTGCCACCGATATCCATGACCGCTCTTCATCGGATCAGACGCGTTTCGAGATACAGGTCAAGGAGACATCCGGGCCGACGCCGACGCCGCCGACGGCCGTGAATTGCGAGACCGACCTCGCCAAGACACTGCTGGCGCGTCCGATCCAGTTCGAGAGCGACAAGTCGGCGGTAACCCCGGCCGCCTCAATTATCATCCAGGAACTGGCGGCCATGGCGTCTGCCTGCCCGACGGACAGGCTCGAGATCGGCGGCCACACCGACAATGTCGGCTCGGATTCCTACAATCAGGCGCTGAGCGAGCGTCGAGCCGTCGCGGTTGCCCGCAAGCTGGTGGAATTCGGCATTGCCCGCGACCGGCTCTCGGCCGTCGGCTATGGCGAGATCGAGCCGGCCTCCGGCAACGACACCGAGGCCGGGCGCGCGCTCAACCGGCGCATCGAGATCAAGATCGTAAGATAGGAAAGGGCCTGTGCATGGTCGATTTCTGGAATTTTAACGACACGATCTTCCTGGCCAGGGAGAACTGGCCCTGGCTGCTGGTCGCGCTGGGGCTGGGCGTGATCGTCGGCTGGATGACCTGCTCGAGGGAAGCGAGGCGATAGTCATGTCACATCTCGTTCTCGAACTCATTCTCTGGATACTTCTCGCTTTCTTCATCGGCTGCATCATCGGTTGCCTGCTGCGCAAACTGTTCGGCAGCGAGTCTTCCTTCGAAGAAAAGCCGAAGGAGGTAGCCGAGGCTCCGCCGGCCAATGCCGCGATGGAGACCACGGCGCCTGCGGTCGCCGCGAAGGCGGAAACGAAGTCTGCTGTGGCGGAGGCGCTGCCGCTCACCGGCAAGCCGGCGCGTCCGAAAGGCATTGCGGCGGCGCGGGGTGGCAAGGCCGACAATCTCCAGCGCATCAGTGGTGTCGGGCCGAAGAACGAGAAGACGTTGCATGGATTGGGTTTCTTCCATTTCGACCAGATTGCCGCCTGGACATCCGATGAGATCGCCTGGGTCGACGACCACCTCAAGTTCAATGGCCGCATCCTGCGCGAGGAATGGACGGAGCAGGCGAGACTCCTCGCCGACGGAAATGATGAGGAGTTTCGCAGGCTCTACGGCACCGGCGGATTGCGAAACAAGAAGGGCGAGACGGAGTCGGGATCGCGCACGCGCAAGACCTGACCGCGCAATCAGCATCCCACGCTAGGATCGCAGCCAGTCCCTGATGGCCGATCTGGACTCGGGCTCGTCGAGGAACGGCACATGGCCGCGGTCCCTGATCGTATAGGCGGCAAGGCGCGGATGACGCTTGCGCATCTCGTCGACGCTGGCGGCGCTCAGGAGGTCGGAATGTTCGGCGCGCAGCACCGTCACCGGAAAGGGCAGCAGCGCGTCGAAGAGCGGCCACAGATCGGGAGCGCCTTGTCGCTCGATCTCCTCGGCGTTCGGGAAGGTCTCGGCGAGGCGCAGATCATAGTTCTGGGTGATCCACCCGGCTTTCTCGGCAAAGACGCGCCGGGCGAGGTTCAGCCATTCGTCTTCGCTCAGGGCCTCGAAGCCGGGATTGTTTGCCTTGAGCCCGGCAACCGCTTCATTCCAGGTGCCGAACGCGACCGGTCGCCCGAGATAGCTCCCTATGCGCAGCAGCGCCGCTTTCTCGATGCCGGGCCCGATATCGTTCAACAGCACGCTCTTGAGCCGCTGCGGGAATTGCGCCGCCATCAGCATGGCGACGATGCCGCCGCGAGATGTTCCGATGATGCTCGTTTGCTCTATTCCGAGTTCGTCAAGAAAGCGCAGCGCATCGAGGAGTTCCACATCGGGCCGGTAGGACTTTGGGTCAGCGGCATATTGCGAGCGTCCGCGTCCGCGGTAATCCATGGTGACGAGACGGCGCTCGCCGCCGAGCCACTGCGCCAGCGGTTCGAAATCACGCACATTGCGCGTCAGCCCGCACAGGCAGAGGAGGGGCGTCGAACTGTTCGCCGCCGGATAGTCGCGCCCGTAGAGCGCGAGCCCGTCGGCCGAAGTGAAATGGACGTCGCGATAGGAGGCCGACAATCAGTCGCAACCGGTGATCAGTTCGGCGATGTTGCTGCCCGAGCAATCGGCGGATCCCGGCTCGGTCGAATTCGCAAGCGTGATGGCGCCCGGCGCACCCCGACGCAGATCCGCCGTCATCGCATGCATCGACTTGGGCGCGATGCGCGAGCGATAGACATGCACGTTCTGCATCACCTTCTGCACGTAGTTGCGCGTTTCGGTGAACGGAATCATCTCGACCCAGTCGATCGGATCGACATGGCCGGAGCGCGGGTCGCCATGCGCCTCGACCCATTCGCGCGATCGGCGCGGGCCTGCATTGTAGGCGGCGAGAGTCAGGACGTAGGAGCCGCCGAACTCCTCGATGAGGTCGCCCAGATGCGCAGCACCCAGCTTGACGTTGTAGGCCGGATCGCCGGTGAGCTTTGCCGGCGCATAGGAAAGGCCATATTGCTTGGCCACCAGCTTCGCCGTGCCCGGCATCAACTGCATCAGGCCCTGCGCCCCGACGCGGCTGCCGGCCTTGGGATCGAATTCGCTTTCCTGCCGCGACAGGCCATAGACGAGGGCACGCTCGACCGGCGGGCCGATCTGGCGCCACTCGGGCATCGCCTTGGTCGGATAGCCCCAATAATCGATATCGACGCCCTTCTGTCCGGCGAGCTTGGCGAGCCGCACGGCAATCGCGGGGCCGCCGGCTGTCGACATGTTGCGCGCAACCGCGCTCATTTCGTCCGCCGACTTGAAGCGGCTCGACAGCGCCCAAAGGAACATGTTGAGCTCGCGGGTGCGGCCGGCCTGCGCCACCATCTGGAAGGCGCGCATCACGTCATCATTGTCGACGCGCGCCTGGGCCGCCGCTGAAGGCTGTCCGCCGGTGATCGAAATGGGCTGGCTGGCAATGCCGAGTTCCTCGCGCGCCAGCTGGCCGTAAAAGACGGTCGGAACCTGGGCCGCGTCACGATAGGCCGCCTTGGCATTGGCCTTGTCGCCCATGGCGGCAAAGCTGCGGCCGATCCAGTAGGTCGCGCGCGCCATGTCGGTGCGCGAAGTGACTCCCGCCTGCAGCCGTGTGAAATGCTTCAGCGCCGCCTTCTCGTCCTTGAGGAAGCGCAGCGCCACCCAGCCGGCGAGGAATTCGCCTTCCGCGAAGAACTCGCCTTCGCTGAAGCCATGCGCGCGGGCCAGCTGATAGGCGGTTTTGGCCGTGCCGGGCTTGCGCGGGTCGAGCAGCATGCGCGCGACCAGACGGCGCTCGACCCACCAGGCCTCGCCATCGCCAATGACCGCGTGATCGGTCGGGATGTCGAGCAGGATCTGGGCTGCCTTCGTCTCCTTGTCGGCCTTGCGGTAGTAGCGCGCCAGCGCATAGCGCATGCCGAGCTGCTGCTTCATCGCGCCGGACAGCGACTGGTATTGCTTCTCGGCGCCGCCGGCGCCTCGGATCAGCGCCTGGGCGACCTTCGCCGCTGCCTGAAAGTCGCCGGAGAGCGACTTGGACGCGCGGATCGCCGCATTCGTCTCCTGCTTGTAGACCAGCCGCCACATGCGCGCCTTGCGGTCGTCGGTCGAGATCAACGAGCCGAATTCGCCCGTGATCTGCTTCTCCATGGCCGCATCGAGGGTTTCATTGAGCCAGACCCGCCTGACAGCGCGGCGGGCGGCATCGGCATTGCCGGTCGCGAGCTGGGCGCGGGCGAGCGCCAGCGTGCCCTCCGGCGTCACCGGCTTGCGCTTCTCGAAATGAGTGAGCACCGTCTGCGTCGAGGCCCTGCCGATATAGAGGTTCTGTTCGGCGCGCTTGAGCAGCGTCTCGGACATCGGCCAGCGGGGTGCGGCGTCCAGGAACGCCATGATGCGGCTGTAGCCCGCTTCCTTCCAGTTGTCGCGCAGATAGATGAGCTCGACCAGCTTGACCGCGGCGGGATCACCCGACTGCTCGGCATAGGTGCCGGCATCCTGATACTTGCCGTTGAACGCGGCCTCGGCGGCATTGACCGCGGCCCGGCTGACATCAGGGGCGGCAAGGACGGGCACGCTCATCGGCACCGTGGCGGCGAGCGCCGTCGATCCGATCAATGCAATAAACAGAAAACGCGCGGAAAAACCCCGAATCATCGATATGTCCCTGCCAGTCGGCCTGTCGGCCCGAAATCCCTATAAACCAATTACGACCGTCCTGTGGCCGGAAAATTGGCCGTTTTCCTGTGCTTGCCGGTCTTTGGGCGAGCGTCTAAGGTGCCGCACATCACCACGCTGAGCGGAACCGCCCGGACTCTAGCCAGCGCATGGTTGCCAAGTTATTACCGGAGACGAGAACGTGAAGCTCAAGGGTTCTATTCCTGCCTTGATAACGCCGATGAAGAACGGACGCGTCGATGACGAGGCGTTCCGGAAAATCGTCAATTGGCAGATCAAGGAAGGAAGCCATGGGCTGGTTCCCGTCGGCACCACCGGCGAATCGCCGACCGTTACTCCGGATGAACACAAGCGCGTGATCGAACTCGCCGTCGAAGTGGCGGCCGGCCGCGTTCCGGTCATTGCCGGTACTGGTTCGAACAACACCGAAGAGGCGATCGAATACACGCTGCACGCGAAGAAGGCGAAAGCCGACGCCGCGCTGATCGTCGTCCCCTATTACAACAAGCCGACGCAGGACGGGATCTACGCGCATTTCAGCGCCATCGCCAGGGCGGTCGACATGCCGATCCTCGTCTACAACGTGCCGGGCCGCACGGTGGCGAACATCTCGGTCGAGACGCTGGCGCGTCTTGCCAAGGACCACGCCAACATCATCGGCACCAAGGATGCGAGCGCCGATCTCACGCGCCCGTCGCGCCAGCGCGAAATTTCGGGCGAGGACTTCATCCAGCTGTCGGGCGAGGACGGCACCGCGCTCGGCTTCAATGCGCATGGTGGCGTGGGGTGCATTTCGGTGACGGCGAATGTGGCGCCAAGACTCTGCGCCGAGTTCCAGAACGCGACGCTCGCCGGCGACTACCGTACCGCGCTCAAGCTGCAGGATAGGCTGATGCCGCTGCATACGGCGCTCTTCGTCGAAACCTCGCCGGCCCCGATCAAATACGCTGTCAGCCTTCTCGGTCATTGCCAGGCCGATATCAGGCTGCCGCTGGTCGAACCGTCGGAAGCCTGCAAGAAGCAAGTGCGCGCCGCGATGGTTCATGCCGGCCTTCTGAACTGAGGGTGCCATGTCGTCGAAGAGCGGTGGAACAAAGTCCTCGCGCAAAGAGGACGGCATAAAGGTTGTCGCCGACAACCGCCGCGCCCGCTTTGACTATGAGATCATCGACACCTATGAGGCCGGCATCGAGCTCAAGGGTTCGGAGGTCAAATCGTTGCGCGCCGGCAAGGCGAACATCGCCGAATCCTACGCCGCGGTGAATGACGGCGAGCTCTTCCTCGTCAACGCCTATATCCCGGAATATCGCGAAGCCAACCGGTTCAATCACGAAACCAAGCGGCCGCGCAAATTGCTGCTGCATGCGCGCGAGATCGACAAGCTGTCGGGCGGCGTATTGCGCGAAGGCCTCACCATCGTGCCGCTGCGCGTCTACATGAATGCGCGCGGGCGGGCGAAGGTCGGCATCGCGCTGGCCAAGGGCAAGAAGCTTCACGACAAGCGCGACACCATCAAGGAACGCTCGTGGAACCGCGAGAAGGCCCGGCTTCTGCGCGAGCGCGGCTGACGAACTTCCACGTCGGCAGGCGAGCTACCTGTCCTCTGGCCAACGTTTGAACGCCATGATCCACAGAAGGACAATCGCTCCCAGCGGAATGATCGAGACGAGCGCGACCGGTGCTGGAATGCCGGCCCGCGGCAGGATCCTCCAGAATGGAATGATGATCGCGGCAAGGACGGCCAGCACCATAAGCCAGTTGAAGGGATTGAATGTCGCCATGTTCCACTCCATTTCCGTCGTGCGGTAATCAGGCGAGCACTGCGCGCACCCTGGCGAAGACCGCTTCGAACATCTCAGGTGTCAGCACGCCCGTATTGGTGTTATAGCGCGAGCAGTGGTAGCTGTCGAAGAGCGTGAGCGCGCCGATCCTGTGCTGGGCGCCATGACCGAAGGCATGGCGTGATTTCCTCTCGCCCAGGGCGGTGAGCGTCGCGTCATGGGCGATCCGGCCAAGCGCCACGATCGCGGACAAACGCGGCAGGCCGGCGATCTGATCCTTGAGGAAGCTGTTGCAGGTCTTGATCTCGAGGGGCAGGGGCTTGTTCTCGGGTGGAACGCAGCGCACCCCGTTGGTGATCATGCAGTCGATGAGTGCGAGGCCATCCTGCGGGTCGGCCCGATAGGCGCCTTGCGCAAAGCCGAAGCGCAAAAGCGTCGCATAGAGAAGATCGCCGGCATAGTCGCCGGTGAAGGGGCGCCCGGTGCGGTTGGCGCCGCGCAAGCCCGGCGCCAGCCCGACGATCAACAGGCGGGCGGTGCCGGCGCCAAAGGACGGCACCGGAGAATTGAACCAGTCGGCGTGGTCCGCGCGCTGGCGCTCGCGGAAGGAGACGAGCCGCGGGCAGAGCGGGCAATTGGGCGAGGGGATCACAATCGTCTCAAATGTCGGCGAAATCCTCGAAGGACGAGGCGGATTGCGCCGCCGCCGGGCGCTCGCGCACCCTCTCCTGGCGCTCACTCGGCTCGCGTCCGATCTCCTCGCGCAGATCGGCGAGGTCGATGAACTGGTCGGCCTGGCGGCGCAATTCATCCGCCACCATCGGCGGCCGGGTGGTGAGAGTCGAGACCACACTGGTGCGCCGACCCTTCGCCTGCACCGCCTGGATCAGCGAACGGAAATCGCCGTCACCGGAGAACAGGACGACATGGTCGAGATTGTCGGCGAGCTGCATGACATCGATGGCGAGCTCGATGTCCATGTTACCCTTGACCTTGCGGCGTCCGAGCGAGTCGGTGAATTCCTTGGCGGGCTTGGTCACCACGCGGTAGCCATTATAGTCCAGCCAGTCGATCAGGGGGCGGATCGGCGAGTACTCGGCATCCTCCATGAGGGCGGTGTAGTAGATCGCCCGGATCAACCGCGAGCGCTTGCGGAAGAACCCCAGGAGCCGCCGGTAGTCTATGTCGAAGCCCAGCGACTTTGCTGTTGCGTAAAGATTGGCGCCGTCGATAAAAAGCGCTACGCGTTCATCCTGGTAAAAATTCATGATTGAAATCTCCTATTTGAAACAGAGCCTTGATAATGGCTCACGAGCGCGGGCTCAAGGTCAATTATGATCTTAATCGGCCTTGGCAGCAATGTGGAAGGCCCCTGGGGCTCGCCCCGCGAGACGGTCCTGCGCGCCCTGCGCGAACTCGACGGCAATGGCACGCGCCTGGTCATCGCCTCGCGGCTGGTCGAGACGACGCCCTTCGGCAAGATCAACCAGCCGACCTTCGTCAATGCCGCGGCGGAGATCGCAACCGCGATGCCGCCCGAAGCGCTGATGCTGCATCTGCATGACATGGAGCGTCGCGCCGGGCGGCGGCGCCGGCTGCGCTGGGGGCCGCGGACTCTCGACCTGGATCTCCTCGATTACCATGGGCTGGTGCGGCACGGCCAGCTGAAGCTTCCTCATCCCGGAATCCCGGAACGGGATTTCTGGCTGACGCCGCTCATCGAAATCGCTCCGCAGTGGCGCCATCCGGTGACACGGCGCAGCGCCCAGGTGATGCGCCGTCTGTTGTCCGGATTCGCGCGCGGCGGTGTCGTCCTCGGGGCGCCACCCGAAAGAGAGTCTTAACCAGTCCCCTTCATTCTCGACGCCCGCAGGTGAGTGTGGGTTTGTCAGTATGCGTCTCCTTGGGTTTGTTGCGGG
>CAZICN010000068.1:0-16905 GCA_964537655.1 uncultured Aestuariivirga sp. | reverse complement strand
CACCAGCTGATTGGCGGCAAGCGGCCGGCCGAATTGCTTGCGGTCGAGCGTGTACTGACGCGCCCGGTGCCAGCAGTCTTCCGCCGCACCCATGGCGCCCCAGGCGATGCCGTAGCGCGCCTTGTTGAGGCAGCCGAACGGACCCGACAGGCCGCGCGCATTGGGGAAGATGTTCTCTTCGGGAATTTCGACATTGTCGAGCACGATCTCGCCGGTGACGGAAGCGCGCAGCGATACCTTGCCTTCGATCTTCGGCGTCGAGAAACCTTTCGTGCCGCGCTCGACCAGGAAGCCGTGGATGCCTTCGTCCTCGAGCTTCGCCCACACCACCGCGACATCGGCGATCGGCGAATTGGTGATCCACATCTTCGTGCCATTGAGAACGAAGCCGCCATTGACGCGCTTGGCCCTGGTCTTCATGCCGCCGGGATCGGAACCGGCATCGGGCTCGGTCAGGCCGAAACAGCCGACCCATTCGCCAGTCGCGAGCTTCGGCAGGTATTTTTTGCGTTGGGCTTCCGAGCCATAGGCTTCGATCGGATGCATGACCAGCGAATTCTGCACGCTCATCGCTGAGCGGTAGCCCGAATCGACGCGCTCCACTTCGCGCGCCACCAGGCCATAGGCGACATAGCCGAGGCCCGAGCCGCCATAGGCCTCGGAATTCATCATGCCGAGCAGGCCGACCTCGCCGAGCTCATTCATGATCTCGCGGTCGAAGCGTTCCTCACGGAAGGCTTTCAGCACGCGCGGCGCCAGCTTGTCGGCGCAGAAGGCACGCGCCGTGTCGCGGATCATCCGTTCGTCTTCGCTCAGCTGGCTTTCCAGATCGAGCGGATCTTCCCAGTTGAATTCGGCGTGTGGGGTCGGGCCATGAGCTTTGCGGGCAGCTTGGGTCATTGGAACTTTTCATCGCTTCCGGAGTTGTCACCGAGCACGTAACAACGCCAATCGCCCCAAAATGTCAAATTTCCCGCAATGGTGACCCAATCCCCATCCGGACAACCGTCCGAAGACGCACAACAGCCGCCGCGGCTGACGCTTCGTCATGGGCTGTTTCTCGATTTTGACGGCACGCTTGTCGACTTGGCGGAAAGGCCTTCCGTCATTCAGATACCCGAGGACCTGCCGGCCCTTCTCATGCGCCTGCAGATATTCCTGGGAGCCGCCGTCGCCATTGTGAGCGGCCGCCCGCTCGCCGACCTCGTGTCCTATCTGGCCCCGGCCGATCTCGACTTCATCGCCGAGCATGGTGCCGTCGTGAAGCGGCGCGGAGAGCCGGCCGTCGCATCGCCGGCGGCCTGGCCTGAGAGCTGGAATGAGCGGCTCGAGCGGTTCATCCGCGATCACCCGCGGGCGGAGGTCGAGCGCAAGGCCTACAGCGTCGCCCTGCATTACCGTCGCGCGCCCGAGGCCGAGCACGAGGCGTTCAACCTCTTGAGCGTTCTCGCGGCCGAGGCCGCCGGCAGCTTCGAGATCATGTCCGCCAAGATGGCCTTCGAGCTCAAGCTCGTGACCATCTC
Source organism: uncultured Aestuariivirga sp. (assembly GCA_964537655.1). Classification (GTDB taxonomy): domain Bacteria; phylum Pseudomonadota; class Alphaproteobacteria; order Rhizobiales; family Aestuariivirgaceae; genus Taklimakanibacter. The sequence continues at coordinate 15,382 of CAZICN010000068.1, read as the reverse complement.
GAAGGGCAAGGCGATCACCGCCCTCATGTCGCAGGAACCCTATCGCCGCCGCGTGCCGATCTTTGCCGGTGACGATGTGACCGACGAGGATGGCTTCATGGCGGTCAGGGCCATGGGCGGCATCGCCCTCCGTGTGGATAGTGCCTTCGGCGGCGAGCCCGAACAGGTCCGGGCCTGGCTCACCCGTGAACTCAAGACGCAGGGAGATGCCGCCGCATGAAGCAGATGGACCTGGGGGTGATCGGCAATTGCGCGGTTGCGAGTCTCATCGATGCCGAGGCGCGCCATGTGTGGTTCTGCTTCCCGAGGCTCGATGGCGATCCCTTGTTCAACGCCCTGGTGAACGGCGCCGAACCCAAGGCGGGCTTCATGGATATCGTTTTGCGCGACCAGAAGACGGCGCGGCAAAGCTATTTGCGCAACACTGCCATTCTCGAGACAATTCTGGTCGGCGAAGGCGGCACGATCCGCGTGCTGGACTGGGCGCCGCGCTACAAGCTGCAGGGTGAGCTGTTCCGGCCGCCCATCATCATGCGCCGCATCGAGCCGGTCGACGGACGCTGTCATGTGAAGATCCGCGCCCGCCCGACCTTCGACTATGGAGCAACGACGCCGACCGTCTCGCTGGGCAGCAACTATCTGAGATATTCGGGCGGCTCCACCACCATCAGGCTGACCACCGACATGCCGGTCGCCTATTTGCGCGACGAGGCCTTCTTCCTGCTCGACCGGCCGGTGCATATCGTTCTGGGCGCCGACGAGCCGCTGCCGTCGCGTGTCGACCGCATCGCCCGCGATTATCTCGAGGAGACGACGGGCTATTGGAACGACTGGGTGCGCGATCTCGCGGTGCCGTTCGACTGGCAGGAACCGGTTATCCGCTCGGCCATCACGCTCAAGCTGTGCAGCTTCGAGGATACGGGAGCGATCCTTGCCGCGCTCACCACGTCCATCCCGGAAGCCGCCGGCAGCGGCCGCAACTGGGACTACCGCTATTGCTGGCCGCGCGATGCCTATTTCACCGTGATGTCGCTGAACCGGCTCGGCGCCACCACGACGATGGAGAATTTCATCACCTATCTCATCAATTCGGTGATCTCGTCCAACGTGCAGTTCCTGGCGCCGCTCTATCCGATCGTGCCCGGCTCGCCGCTCGAGGAGTATGAGGCGACAGCGCTCAGGGGCTTTCGCGGCATGGGGCCGGTGCGTGTCGGCAATGGCGCGTCGAACCAGCGCCAGAACGACATCTATGGTTCGGTCATCCTTGCCGCCTCGCAGATGTTCTGGGACATGCGCCTGCCGCGACCGGGCGACCGGGCCCTCTATCATCAGCTGAAGCCGATCGGCATGATGGCCAGGTCGACGTCGCTCGAAGCCGATGCCGGCATCTGGGAATATCGTGGCCGCACCCGCGCTCACACCTTCTCAGCCGTGATGTGCTGGGCGGCGCTCGAAAGGCTGGGGCGTATCGCCCATCGTATCGAAGAGATCGATGACGGCAATGAGTGGTATGAAGCGGCCGCGGAGCTCAAGCAGCGCATCCTCGACGGGGCCTGGAACGGCGCCGGCGGTTATTTCAGCGGCAGCCTCGGCGGCAGCGAGCTCGACGCGGCCCTGCTGCTGATGCCGGAGATCGGCATCATCGGATATGACGACCCGCGCTTCCAGGCGACGTTGGCGGCGATTGAGAAGCATCTGCTCGTCGATGGGCTGATGATGCGTTATGCCGAGGAGGATGATTTCGGCAAGCCCGAGACCGCCTTTCTCGTCTGCACCTTCTGGTACATCGAGGCGCTTGCCAATTGCGGCCGGCGCGATGAGGCGCTGGCGCTGTTCGAACGCGTCCTCGCTTTGCGCAACCATGTCGGCATCCTGTCCGAGGACGCGGTGCCGCAGACCGGCGAGCTGTGGGGCAATTTTCCACAGACCTATTCCATGGTGGGCATCATCCATTGCGCCCGCAAATTAAGCCGCACCTGGGAGGAGGGCCTATGGCGCGTCTCGTGATCGTTTCCAATCGCGTGCCCGTGCCGGCCAGGAAGCGCGAGCAGCAGGCGGGTGGTCTTGCGGTCGTGCTCGAGGAGGCGCTGAAAGGCGAGGTGCTGTGGTTCGGCTGGTCGGGCCGGCGCACCGCGGCGGCGCCCATGAAGCCCGCGATGACGACCCGGGGTGCCACGACTTTCGCCACCATCGATCTGAGCGAGAAAGACTATCTCAGCTACTATGCCGGCTTCGCCAATCGCAGCCTGTGGCCGCTCCTGCATTATCGCACCGGTCTCGTCGCCTTCTCGCGCGGGGATTATCAGGGCTATCGAGGCACCAACGCAAAGTTTGCCGCGGCCCTCATGCCGCTGTTGCGGCCGGACGACATTGTATGGGTGCACGACTATCATTTGATCCCGCTCGGCCGCGCCCTGCGCGAGCAGGGCTGCCGGCAGAAGATCGGATTCTTTCTGCATATTCCGTTTCCGCCGTTTTCGGTCTTCGACATCCTGCCGCCGGCCCGCGACCTGATCGCCGATCTGGCCGCCTATGATGTGACGGGCTTCCAGACCCATGAAGACCGTGACAATTTCCAGGGCTGCGCCCGCAAGCTGCTCAAAGATTCTGGCCGCGCCCATGCGCTCTCGGCCTCGCTCGCCATCCCGGTCGGCATCGACGGTCATGCCTTTGCCCGAATGGCGACGACATCGCGCATGACGGCCGAGTCGCATCGGCTGAAGGACAGCCTTGTCGGACGCCGGCTCATCATCGGCGCCGACCGGCTCGACTATTCCAAGGGACTGCCGCAGCGCTTCGAGGCTTATTCGGAGCTGCTCGAGACTCATGCGGACTATCGCGAGAAGGTCAGTTTCTTGCAGATTGCCCCGCGCTCGCGCGAGGATGTGAGCGAATATCGCGAGCTGAAGCGGAGCCTTGACCGGCTCACCGGCAAGATCAACGGCAAATATGCCGAATTCGACTGGGTGCCACTGCGCTACATGACCCATGGCCTGTCGCGCCGGCTTCTCGCCGGCTTCTTCCGCATGGCATCGATCGGGCTCGTGACCCCGTTGCGTGACGGCATGAACCTGGTGGCGATGGAATATGTCGCCGCTCAGGACGAGGAGGACCCGGGCGTGCTGGTCCTGTCGCGCTTCGCCGGAGCTGCGGCGAACCTCGATGCTGCCTTGATCGTCAATCCCTTCGACACGAGCGCCGTCGCCGAGGCGATCCATCAGGGCCTCATGATGCCGCAGGAGGAACGCCGCGCCCGCTGGCTGAGCCTGATCCGCAGGATCGAGCAGGACAGTGCAGCTTCCTGGTGCCGGCGCTTCCTGGCGCGGCTTGCGGCAGATACTGGTGCCCTGCGTGCCGCCTCGTGATCTAGGCGGCTTTCCCCGTCATCAGCAGGCCGAAGGCATAGACGAGCGCCACTTCCTTCAGCCGATCGAAGCGGCCGGGGGCACCACCATGGCCGGCCTCCATCTGGGTCTTGAGCAGGAGCAGATTCTGGTCGCTCTTGCGGTCGCGCAGCCGCGCCACCCATTTGGCCGGCTCCCAGTAGGTGACCCGCGGATCGGTAAGCCCACCCACCGCCAGGATGTTCGGATAGGCTTTTGCCGCCACATTGTCATAGGGCGAATAGGCGGCGATGACATCGTAGGATTCCCGGCTGGCGATCGGATTGCCCCATTCCGTCCATTCGGGCGGCGTCAGGGGCAGCGTGTCATCGAGCATGGTGGTGAGCACGTCGACGAAGGGAACTTCGGCGATGATCGCCTTGAACAGTTCCGGCGCCATGTTGGCGACTGCTCCCATCAGCATGCCGCCGGCGGAGCCGCCCTGCGCCACGATCTCGTTTTGGCGCGTGAAGCCCGCATCGATCAGATGACGCGCCGCCGAGATGAAATCGCGGAAGGTGTTCTGCTTCTTCTCGCGCTTGCCTTCAGTGTACCAGCGATAGCCCTTGTCCTGCCCGCCGCGGATATGGGCGATGGCGTAGATGAAGCCGCGATCCGCGAGCGACAGGATGTTGGTGTTGAAGCTCGCCGGGATGGTGATGCCATAGGAGCCATAGCCATAGAGCCACAGGGGCGCTGAGCCGTCGAGCGGCGTATCCTTGCGGTAGAGCAACGTCACCGGCACGGTCTCGCCGTCATGCGCGGGAGCCTGGATGCGGCGCGTGACATAGTTGCGGGGATCATGGCCGGAAGGCACTTCCTGGCGCTTCCGCATCACCCGCGTGCGGTTGCGCATGTCATAGTCATAGATCTCGGCCGGCGTCGTCATCGACGAATAGCTGAAGCGCAGGATGTCGGTGTCATATTCGAGCATCTGGCCGAAGCCCAGCGAATAGGCCTCTTCGGGGAAGGCGATCTCATGTTCGGCCCCGGTCTTCATGTCGCGCACCACGATGCGCGGCAGGCCGTTCTCGCGCTCGAGCCGGACCAGCCAGGATTTGAGCGCAATGATGCCGAGCACAAGGCAGCCGGGGCGATAGGCGATGAGATCGCGCCAGTTGTCGCGGCCCGGGTCACTGACGGGCGCCACGACGATCTTGAAGTCTTCGGCGCCATCGGCATTGGTGCGGATGACGAGCTGGTCTTCCCAATGCTCCACGTCATATTCGACGCCCTTCTGGCGGGCCGCGATGAGGCGGGGAGCGGCTTGCGGTGTCGCCGTTTCGATCAGCCAGGCCTCCGATGTCTCATGGTCATGCGTGTCGATGACGAAGAAACGGTCGGACTGCGTCTTGCCGACGCCCGAGAAGAAGCCTGTGTCCTTCTCTTCATAGACCAGCGCATCAGTGCCGGCATCGGTGCTCAGCACATGGCGGAAGATCTTGAGCGGACGATGGTGCTCGTCTTGAAGCGTGTAGAGGAAGCTCCTGCCGTCGGCGGCCCAGCTTGCGCCGCCAGCGGTGTTCTCGACCGCATCGGCGAGATCCTGCCCGGTAGCGAGGTCGCGGACACGGAGGCGGAAGAATTCCGAGCCCTTGTCGTCGGACGACCAGGCGAGCAGGCGGTGATCGGGAGAGATGGAGAAGCCGCCGAAGTCGAAGAACGGCTTCGATCCGGCCTCGACCGTGCCGTCGATGAGGATTTGCTCAGGCCCTGAAAGATCGCGCGCCTTGCGGCAATAGCGCGGATGCTCGGCGCCGGTGATGAAACTCGAATAATAGGCGTAGAGGCCGTCGGGTGCCGGCACGCTCGAATCGTCTTCCTTGATGCGGCCTTTCATCTCGGTGAAGAGGCGTTCCTGCAGCTCCTTCGTGCCGGCCATCTGGCGCTCGGTATAGGCATTCTCGGCCTCGAGATAGCGACGGATGTCCTGGGGCAGGACGGAAGGGTCCTGCATCACCGTCTGCCAGTTGTCCGCTTTGAGCCAGGCATAGTCGTCAAGCCGCGTCACTTCGTGATGTGTGTCGGCATGTTGGCGCTTCTCCGCGCGCGGCGGATCGATCATTTCATGTTTGGTCATGCTACGTCTTTTCGGGGTCGAGCTTGAGCGCCGTGCCGTTCATGCAATAGCGCAGGCCAGTGGGTTTGGGACCGTCATTGAACACATGGCCGAGATGGGCTTCGCAGCTGGCGCAGCGTACTTCGACGCGGCGCATGCCATGCGTCGCATCGTGATGCTCGCTGACGGCATCCTTGGCGACGGGCGCATAGAAGCTCGGCCAGCCGCTGCCCGATTCATATTTCGTGTCGGACGCGAAGAGCGGCCTGCCGCAGCTCACGCAGGCATACATGCCCCGGCGTTTCTCGTTGTTATAGGGATGCGAGAACGGGCGCTCGGTGCCGTGCTCGCGGGTGACGCGATATTGCTCATGCGTCAGCTCCTGGCGCCATTCGGCCTCGGTCTTGATCACTTTGGGTGCGCTGCTCACGGTCGGATAGCCTCTGGGGGAATGTTCCCGGGGACAATAGACGGCACAATCTACCGCCGCAAACCGGACGTTGCCGGGCGTTCGGTAACCATTGGTTAATCATAACATCATTGGCAAATAGTTTCCGGATCGCTTTTTCCAAGGGTTTAAGCAGATTTAGAGGCTTGGCCGTCTTAAATGACCTATCTGACAAGGAGACCAGGGCCTGGCATGTCGAGCGTGCAGCCTGAAAACGGACTGCCCGAGCGCCGTGTGATTACGGCGGACTCGTTCCGCGCGCTCAAGCTGAAATTGAGCGGCGGCAATCGCCAGGCCGCTGTCCTTCCGCTTCCCGATATAGCTCTGGCCGGCACCATCCCGCCCGGGCCGGCGCCCCCCGTCGAAACGATTTCAGAAAGTATCGAGGCGCTTCCAGTTGAAGCTGCGCCTGTTCTGGAACCGCCTCAGTCGGACAGGGCGTCATTCGGAGTGGTTCAGCCCGACGAGGCCACGCCTGAAGCTGGTTCTATATTCGAGTTTCAAGCGGCTGAAATGACCGCGCCACCGCCCGAGGCCGCTTCGGGAGCGCCTGGCGTGGAAATGATCCTGGAAGCAGCTGCCGAGCCCAGCCCCGAGGCGGACGCTGATGGTGAAATGCCGGCAGAAGCCGGAGAGGATGCGGAGCCCGAGCGGAATCGGATTGTTACGCCTCTGGTGGAACAATCTACTGCCTCTGTTCACGTGCGGGCGTCGGAACCCGATTTCGTCGAGCGCCGGGTGCTGGAAAAGCCTCAAGCCGAAGACGCCGAAGCGGGCGAGCGGGCGCATGCGTTGCTCGACATCATGGCGATCCCGACCTCGGGCTCGCTGCCGCAGGAACGCGCACTCGCCAATGATACGCTGCTGCGCCTTATCCCGCGCATGTCGCTCAAGAGTCTGCGCCATCTCGCCAATCGGGTCTGTCTGATGGAGGCGCCTTCCGAGATGCTCGTCCGCCGCCTCATCAATGACCCGCGAATCGAGGTGTCGGGGCCTCTGCTGGAGAATGCCATGACGGTGAACGACAGCGATCTCATCGCTGTCGCCAGCGCCAACCATCCGGCCAAGCTGAAGCTGATGGCGCGCCGTCGCGTCATTTCCCCGGCTCTGTCGGAAGCGCTTATCCAGTCGAACCATGTCGATACGTTGCTCAACCTCATCCGCAATCAGGGAGCGACCTTCTCGATCGAATCGATGTGGCGGCTGACCCGCTTCGCCGCGGCTCATCCCGCGCTCCAGGCGCCCTTGGTGACGCGTCAGGACACGCCCTCGCCGATCGCCTTCCAGCTCTTCTGGCGCCTGCCCTCGGAGCTGCGCCGCTATGTGTTGTCGCGCTTCCTGACCGATTCCGAGACCATCACCAAGATCCTCAGCATGAACATGGGGTCGGAGAGCACCGAGCAGAAATATGCCGATCTCTCGCTGCTCTCCAGGCTTGAGGAGGCAGCCCCGGAAGAGGCGGGGGAAATCTATGCCAAGCTCACCCAGGTGAGCGAGGAGACCGGTGCTCGGATCGCCGACGACGCCGGTGGCGAGGCACTGACGGTGGCGCTGAAGGCGGCCGGGCTGACCCGGGCGCAGTTCGCCGGCATCGTCGACAAGCGCACCGACGCCGAGGCGTTGAAGGCCATCTTCGAGACACTGTCCTTCAACAAGGCGCGCGTGCTGCTCACCTACTGGGACTGGGCGGCGCAGCGCACGGGGCCCTATGCCCGTACCGCGGCGGCGTGAAACTCATTCACGGCGCAGTGATCGCTCCGTACCCGGATGGGTGATCGGTTTGCGGACTGGAGCGCAATTTCCGTGCAGAACCGGGCCTTTTTTGCGCCGCTCGGCAATTGACTGTCCGGTCGGTGTGAAAAACTTCGTCTCTCGGTCTATTGATTCAATTTGCGATTGATGAAATAAAAACGCGTCCTTAACCGGGGGCAACAGCAACAGATGCAGGAAAAAGGCAATCTTGTCGAACTGACGGCCGATATCGTCGCGGCCTATGTAGGCAATAATACCGTCGCTCAGGCCGATCTGCCCAAGCTCATCGCGAACATCTACCAGTCTCTCGCCACCGCGACACACGGCGCGGCCGAAGGGAAGCCGGCGGAGGCGGTCGAATTGAAGCCGGCCGTGCCGATACGCAAGTCGATCACCCCCGACTTCATCATCTGCCTCGAGGACGGGAAGAAGTTCAAGTCGCTGAAGCGCCATCTGCGCACCCATTACGACCTCTCGCCCGAGCAGTATCGCGAGAAATGGGGGCTGCCGCTCGATTATCCGATGGTGGCGCCGAACTATGCCGAGGCGCGGTCCAGTCTCGCCAAGAAGATCGGGCTTGGACAGAACCGCGCCGAGCGCCGCTGACGAGAAGCTCCGGTCCTCCCGGAGAACAGGCCTGTGAAGGCAGGCCTTCCGCTGCAGGGCACTTTTAGATCGAGTTCCGCATTTGGACTCTTGCGGCGCGCCCGACCCGGATTCATAAGGGCGGAAGGGTGCCGGGGCTGGCGATTCGGAGTGACGGATACGGGGACATGGCGAAGGGACAGGGAAATGCGGCCTTCAAGGCGCAGTTGATCATCCCGGAACACCGCCAGCTCTATGAATACTGGCTCCTCAAGGCAGCCGGTCGTCCAATGCCTGACAAGGGCGACATCAGCCCGGCTCACATACCGCGCCTCCTGCCCAATATCAGCTTGATCGAAGTTGAGATGCCGGGCGAGCGCTATCGCGTCCGCCTCGCCGGGACCAGGCTGCGCGATGTGCATGACTGCGAGACGACCGGGCTCTATCTCGATGAGCTCGACTGGGGTGACAAGCGCGACTACTGGCTTGCCGCCTATCACCGCATCGCCGAAGAGGGCAAGCCGGCGCAGGGCGTCGTCAGGGGACCGCGCACCCAGAAGGAGCACCTCGTGCAGTTCTGGCTCAAGCTGCCCTTGACCCATGGCGGCGACCGGGTCGGCATGATCCTGTGCTACGACGCCTTCCTGCCGGGATCGGAAGTCTTCGAGACGATCGAAGAGAAACTCGCCGCGGCGCGCTGACGCCGAAGCTAGAGCGCAACCACTCGGATCTGAACGGATCGTGATCCGGGAAAGCTGAAATCCGCTGTGGCGCCTGCTAAATAACGACAAGATGGCCGGCGAGATTTTGGCCGGCCGATCATGAGGTTGAAGTGGGCCTATGCGTCTGTGGATTGCGATTCTGGGAACCTTGCTCGGTGCGCTCGTCGTCGCCGGCGAGGCGTCTGCCGGCGACCGCTGCCTCTATGGCCCTTGTGACGCCAAGGAGCGATTATTCGGCCCGAGCCCCGGCAGCGGCGATGTCATCAGGCGCGGCCATCCCTCCTGGAATGACATCTACAATCAGCGCAACCAGGAGCGTTACAAGCCGGGCGTCAAAGCCGAGCCCTTCGATGTGGGGTCGCCCATCGACACTACGCGGTCGCTGACGGATGGCAGGGCGAAGACCGGGCTATTCGACGACGACGTCCCGGAAGCGCGCAGCGAGCATGTGCGCTGGTGCCTCAAGCGCTATCGCTCCTATGCCGTCCGGTCGAACGCCTATGTGACCTACGGCGGCAGGACGCGTTTCTGCGACAGTCCGTTCGATTAGGCCCTGGCGCCCTGGAGAGCCGATTTGGCGTCCGATTTGATCCGCGCCACCATGGAGGCGACGCCATTCGAGCGCTGGGGCGTCAGATGTTCTCTGAGGCCCAACTCGTCGAGAAGGGCGCCGGCGTCGGTCGCAAGGATCTCGGACGCCGGTTTGCCGGAGAACAGCCGGAAAATGATGGCGATCAGGCCCTTGACGATGAGCGCGTCGCTGTCGCCGGTGAAGCTGAGGCGCGACTCGTGACCATTGCTTTCCCGATGCGAGGCGATCCACACCTGGCTGGCGCAGCCCTGCACCTTGTTGCGGGGCGTGCGCTCGGCTTCATCGAGCGGCGGCAAGGCGCGGCCGAGCTCGATGACATAGCGATAGCGGTCCTCCCACTCGTCGATGAGGGAGAAATCTTCCTTCAGGGCTGCAATGGATTCCGCCATGAACGCTCGCCTTTGCTCCCGCTTCAGATAGGCGTTTGGCGGGGCAATCTCAAGCGAGCCGGAAATCCTGCCATAAGCGGCAGGGTCATGCGGACCGGAGGCGGCTAACCCCTGGCTGGGTGGCTGGAAAGCCGGGGTGATCGTGATCTGTCAGCTTTGACGGGCGGCGCCGGGAGCCCGCCATTCGGGAATGAGGTCCTCGAGCTGCAGGGTATTCTGACCGTTGCTCTGTATTTCGCCGGAGGTGGAAGCCAGGTTGCGGACGGCCGTTGCTTCGCCGTCGAGGGCCTGCGAGGGCAGTGTGCCGCCATTCGACTCATTGGCCCACTGGTAGAGGAGCTCGACGCTGTATTTCGCTTTGCCTTCGAGCTTCACGGCGAGATAGTGCGCTGTATCGCAGACCGACGCCTGGCGGGTGCAGAAATCCCGCATATCGGCGACCGTCGAGACGGCGGCGCTCAGAAATTCGGTCGCAGGCGGATCCTCTCCCGTCTGAGCCGAAAGTCCCATGCGCCCTTCGGGCGGCGACGGCATGAGATAAGCCGCGGCGGCAAGTAAGAAGAATGTCCGAAACACACGCATGTCTTTTCCCCTTCCTTGCGCAGGAATAGCGCCGCCGACTTTCGCCCGGCTGAAGGATGGCGAGTCAATTCGAGTCTAAGTTTCGGCAAAATTTAAGTGTTTTGTTAACCATCTGGAAATCATGACGCCTTACCCACGGAACGACCGCAACAACCCGATATTAAGCATCCGCGATGCAAGATGCGGGGACAAAGCGGGGCCGGCGCTTGAGCCGGTGAATGTTCAGCTGCGAGTTGGGTCCGGCGTTGCATGAGTGATTATGAAGAGGAAGACGCTCCGCGTTTTGGCGTCTCGACCATCATCGTCGGGCTGGCGGTGGCCGTCCTGTCCGTCGCCATCGTCTACAACACGTTGACGCAATCGGCGCCGCAATCCGGCATGGCGGGAGATCCGGCCGTCTCCGAGACCGATCCGATCACCGGTTCGACGCGCGTGACCGTCGATGCGGCCAATGAGGATCAGGCCGGCACCGTGACCTTGCGCTATGATGTGACGGTGGAAAGCGTTCAGCGCGAACTCGCCGCATCCGGGCTCTATAGCGGCCAGGTCGATGGCGTTTCCGGCCGGCGCACCAAGCTGGCTATTATTGCCTATCAACGCGCCAACGGCCTGGATGAAACGGGCTCGGCCACGCCCGAGCTCATCGAGCATATCCGCTATACGCGCCAGATCACCGATGCCGTGAATATGACGGAAGTGACGCCCAGTTCGCCGGCACCACGGGCCTTGGCGCCACCCAAGGCTGTCGATACCGTGACCCGCGTGCAGGTGGGGCTTGCCGAGCTCGGCTATGAGCCTGGTGTCATCAATGGTGAACTCGGCCAGCAGACGCGCAATGCCATTCTCAAATTCGAGCGCGATCGTGGCATTGCACCGACCGGCGATATCAGCGCCACGCTGATCGCCGAGCTGGAAAAAATGAGTTCGCGCGACGCCACCCGCGCCAATTGATCCAACTGCCCGGGATGCGGCTCAAATCCGAGATCTGGGTCCATGCCTTCCTGCGCCGGAACTTCGTCCAGGGCTTGTTCGGCGCCGTCCTGCGCAAGGGAGCAGCCGAGGCGGGTGCGATCTATGTCGTCATCAATCATCTCGACGGCACGGTAAAGCTCCTCGGGCCGCCGCCAGGCTCGGCGATCGACGAGGCGGGCGAGCGGCTGTGGATAGAAGTCACGCCGGCGGTGACCGAGGCTTTGGCGGTGGCGCCCTTCGTCGCAAAGCTGGCGAAATTCGATCCCGATATCTGGGTGGTGGAGATCGAGGATCGAACCGGAACCGCCGGGCTCGAGGTTCTTCCGGCTGGCTGACATGTGATTGTCGCGCTAGCCTTAGGATTGCTTAGCTCTTTATTAACCACACCGGAGTGTTAATGCCGCAAGCCGGATCGCGCGCCGAGCGTTGAGTGAAGCGCTCCAGCTCAAGGGTGAGGGTGATGGGGACGATACTGACTTTTCCGCGCGACCGCCTGCAACTGAGGCAGGACCATGCGCATGCGGGGCCGGCGGAAATCGTGATCTTTCCGGGCGTCCGGATCGAGCGATATGATTTCAGCCTGGCCGACCGGCTGCCGCCGCCGCGCCGGCGTGGACGCCCGTCACGCATGCAGGCGCTCGAGATCGACCGCCGCGATTAGCGGCCTTTCAATATTCCTGCCGTGTCGGTGTGATGGTCAGTTCCTGCAGGATGACATTCTGCGGCATCTGGTAGGCGAACAGGATCGTGTTGGCGACATCTTCAGCCGCGATCGCGCCGACCGCGTCCCTGCCCTTGCTCCAGAATTCCCGCGCCGCCTCGTTCAGCATGGTCTTGTCGATCTCGGATTCGGTGAGGCCCGGCGACACCACGATCACCCTCACATCATAGGGGGCCATGTTGCGCCGCGCCCCCTCGCTCACGGCGTGAACGAAGAACTTGGTGCCGCAATAGACATCGTGGCTCGGATAGGACTTGCGCCCGGCGATCGAGGAGATGTTGATGATGGTGCCGTGCCGGCGAGCCTTCATCGCCGGCATCACCGCATGCATGCAGTTGAGCACCCCTGTGCAATTGATGTCGATCAGGTCGCGCCACTCGGCCGGATCCTGGTCCTCCACCTTGGCGAGACGGGCGATGCCGGCATTGTTGACGAGACAGTCGACCGGCCCGTGCATTGCCTCGGCTTCGGCAATGGCGGCGATCACGGCGTCACGGTCGCGCACATCAGCGGCGATGCAGACGGCATTCGCCAGTCTGAGCGCCCGCAACGGCTCGGCCCGCCGTCCAAGCAGGACGAGCGGATAGCCCGATTGGCCGAAAGCCAGCGCCGTCGCCTTGCCGATACCTGAGCCGGCGCCCGTGATCATGACCAATGGCTTGTCAGTCATCGTTCTCCCCATTCGCCGGATCGCGCCTGCTGCGAAGAGTTAGAACGTGCGCCGAGCACGGCGTCAATCGCGATCAAGGTGCAATGGACGATGGTGTCAGGGTGCAGGTTGAGCGTGACAGGATGTCGGTGAAGAGCTTGCGCTGCTCGGGATAGTCGAGGGCCATCCAGAACACGGCGACGCCCCTCGGCTCTGGAATCTCGACCGACCAGCCGTCGCTCAGCGCCCGGGCGGTTTCGGACTGATCGCCGCTCAGCAGCTCCATGATGCCTGGTGCACGTTTTACCGTCAGCTTGAACTTGTCGATGCCGGCCTGGCGATCGTTGATTGTATAGAGATCGGCGCCCTTTTCGGAATAGAGAGTGAGCGACCAGAAAGCATCCGGCATTTCCGCGGCTACCGACAACTCACCCTGGCTGATGTCGAAGATGCATTTGCCGGAGACCGAGTCGTTTTCGCCTTCGCCGAGCAGGCGCATCTGCTCGGCCGCGTCGAGCGGAACGAAGCGGTTCACCTGGGCATCCTCGGCGGATCCGCCCATCAGCTGCTGCATGGCGAAAGTGGGTGCGATCAGGACATAACTCAGATGCGCGACGGCCCCGACTACCAGCGCGACGGCGGTCCAGAACAGCCAGGCCCTCATGAGCAGGCCTCACGCTTGATGCGCGGCAACGTCACCACCGACGCGCCGGCATTGAGGCCGGAACCCGGCCGGAGCTTTAGCACCAGGGTAAAGCGCGAAAGATCGCCGGGATTGATCCAGTTGCCGGCCTTGGGGTTGCGCGAGATCGTGATCCTGAGGGTGCCGTCGGGTTCGCCGATGAACTGCGGCGAAGTGAAGGTAACCATCGCCGGCTGGTTGGTTTCTTCATCCGTAAGCCCCAGCACCCACCAGCGCGCCCTGAAGCGCGTTCCCTGAAGGACATAGTCGCAGTCTGCGTCGAGGGCAGCGCCGTCATCGTCAGTGATCGCCTCGAACAGCAGTTCCTGGCCAAGCGCCGGCGGCAGGCGTCCACTCATCAGATAGTGGGCGTTGACATAGGGATCGCGGATCGATGCCGTGCCGGAGAACCAGGATTTCCACGGGCCGTTGCCGGCCGTCATCGCCGTTGCCATTTTGTCGACCGACCATTGCGCGGTGACCACGCCGAACACGACGCCGAAGAACAGGATGCCGCCGGCCTTGATCAGGGGGCCGAGCCTCATGCGCGTGGTGATCCGGCTGTCATCCGTTGGGTTCCGTCAGTCGAATATCTTGCGCAGGAGGTTGTTGTCATTCGACTTGCGCTTCTTCTTGGTATTGGTGTCCGGGAGCACCAGTGTCGCATCCTTCTTTTTCTTCTTCCGCTTGGCCTTCCCGCTATCCTCGTCGTCGCTGAAGATGCCGAACATGTCCTTCAGGACATTGACAACCGGATCGTCGGATTCGCGCGGCCGCACGATCGCGACATCTTCCTCAGTCGGTGCCGGCGCGGTCTTCTTGCGCTTCGGTGGCTTCGTCACCTGTACGCTCGGATCGGAGAGCGCGCTGGCCGAAGCGGTATCGCCCGAACCCGGCTTGATGACCGTCGCCCGGCCATCCGGGGTTTCAGCGCTAGCATCGGCGATGACGTCGTCGGCGCTCATGTCCGGAATATCCTCCAGAGGCGGCGCCGGATTCTCCATGGCATACTGGATATACCGCTGTTCCAGGGGAACACCGGGCAGTGCTGCGCCGACCTGCGGCTGCTCGGCCCACAGCATGACATCCTTCCAGGCGGCGGCCGGCAGAAGACCGCCGGTCACATTTTTCATCGGGGTGAAGTCGTCATTGCCGAACCACACGCCGGTCACATAGCGGGCGGTGTAGCCGATGAACCAGGCGTCGCGATAGCTCTGGTTGGTGCCGGTCTTGCCGGCCTGCGGCGTGAAGCCGAGGAAAGCGCGCCGGCCGGTGCCGCTTTCGACCACGGCATTCATCATGTAGTTGAGCTGGGCTATCTTTTCTTCCGGCACCGCCTGGACGGGCTCTTCCTTCGGCTCCTTGGCGCGGCTGTAGACGACATCGCCATTGGGTCTTCTGATTTCGAGCACCGTATAGGGTTTTGGCACGATACCGCCCGTGGCGAATGTGCCATAGGCGGTGGTGATGTCGAACAGCGTCATGGCGCTGGTGCCGAGCACCATGGGCGGCCACGTCTCGAGTTCGGCCTTGAGGCCGACCTTGTGCGCCACCTCGATGATCGCCGGTCGTCCGAAGTCTACCGAAAGCCGGACCGGAACCGAATTGTAGGATTTCGCCAGGGCGGTGGTGAGGGTGACGCGTCCGCCATACTTGTTCGTATAGTTGCGCGGCGCCCAGCCACCGACCGAGACCGGCCCGTCGACAACCATCGATTCCGGAGTGTAGCCGTTGAGGAGTGCTGCCAGGTAGACGAACGGTTTGAAGGACGATCCCGGCTGGCGCATAGCGTCGGTGGCACGGTTGAACTGGCTGTTCTCATAGTCGCGTCCGCCGACGATCGCCT
>CAZICN010000067.1:10370-17178 GCA_964537655.1 uncultured Aestuariivirga sp. | reverse complement strand
CGCCGCGAAGGCCCAGTCCCACAGGAACTTGCCGCGCTCGGTCCGCCAGCGGAACTCGAAGGCGACGCCACGGAAGACGAGCGCCAGGAGCATGATCACGATCGGCGCATAGAGTGCCGGCATGATAACCGAATAGGCGAGCGGGAATACCGCGAACAGGCCGCCGCCGCCCAGCACCAGCCAGGTTTCATTGCCGTCCCACACCGGCGCCACAGAATTCATCATCCGGTCGCGCTCGGCCTTGGATTTGTAGAACGGGAACAGGATGCCGATACCGAGATCGAAGCCGTCCATCACCACATAGGCGAGGACCGCGAAGGCGATGATCGCCGCCCAGATGAAAGCGAGGTCGAACATCATCGGCGACCCTCCACATGGTGTTGCAGTTCACCGACCGACTCGAGCGCCGGCGCCGGCACGATGCCGGCCGAGCGCAGATGCGCATCGCTCGGATTATCGGGTTCGTCCTGGTGCGGCGGCTTCGCCATCAGCCGCAGGAGATAGAACACCCCTGCTCCGAAGACGGCGAAATAGACGACGACGAAGGCGATGAGCGAGGCCGCCACGGCCTGCGCCGCCACCGGTGCTGCGGAATCGGCGGTGCGCAGCAGGCCATAGACCGTATAGGGCTGCCGACCAGCCTCGGTCGTCACCCAGCCGGCGAGCACCGCGACGAAGCCCATCGGCCCCATCAGCAGGGAAGCCCCATGCAGCGCCCGGCTTTCATAGAGCGTCTTGCGCAGGCGCCCCCACAGCGACCACAGGCCAAGGCCGAACATCAGGAAGCCCAGGCCCACCATGATGCGGAACGACCAGAAGACGATGAGCGCGTTAGGCCTGTCTTCCTTGGGCCAATCCTTGAGGCCGCGCACCACGCCGTTCCAGTCATGAGTGAGGATGAAGCTGCCGAGCCGCGGGATGGCGATTTCATAGAGCGTCTTCTCGGCCTCCATGTCCGGCCAGCCGAAGAGAATGAGCGGCGCTCCCGCCCGGGTCTCGAAATGTCCTTCCATGGCGGCGATCTTGGCCGGCTGATGCTCGAGCGTGTTGAGACCGTGCATATCGCCGGCGAGTATCTGTATGGGCGCCACCAGCGCCAGCATCCACATCGCCATCGAGAACATCACCCGCGCATGCTCGTTG
Organism: uncultured Aestuariivirga sp.; assembly: GCA_964537655.1. Classification (GTDB taxonomy): domain Bacteria; phylum Pseudomonadota; class Alphaproteobacteria; order Rhizobiales; family Aestuariivirgaceae; genus Taklimakanibacter. The sequence continues at coordinate 16,035 of CAZICN010000067.1, read as the reverse complement.
AGGCGGTCGCGCAGGAGATGCCAGGCGCCGACCGCGCCGACGACGAGCGCCGTGGTGAGATAGGCCGCGATCACCATATGCACCAGGCGATAGGGAAAGGACGGGTTGAAGACGATGGCCCACCAGTCGGCTGGCGCGAACTGGCCGGACGCGGTGATCGTGTAGCCGGCCGGCGTCTGCATCCAGCTGTTGGCCGACAGGATCCAGAAGGCCGAGATGAAGGTCCCGATGGCGACCATCAGCGTCGCGACGAAATGCAGCCCGCGCCCGACCTTGTTGAGGCCGAACAACATGACGCCCAGGAAGCCTGCCTCCAGGAAGAAGGCGGTCAGCACCTCATAGCCCATCAACGGTCCGATGATAGGTCCGGCCTTGTCGGAGAACACGCTCCAGTTCGTGCCGAACTGATAGCTCATCACCAGCCCGGACACGACGCCCATGGCGAAGGTGACGGCGAATATCTTCTTCCAGTAATTGAACAGCGCCAGATAGGTATTGCGGCCGGTCGCGAGCCAAAGGGCCTCCAGCACCGCCAGATAGCTGGCCAGCCCTATCGAGAAGGCGGGAAAGACAATGTGAAAGCTGACCGTAAAGGCGAACTGCCAGCGCGCCAGCAAGATCGGGTCGAAACCATCCATTGCGCAAGCCTTCAGATATTAGACTGTTCCGAACAAGCTGGGGCAAGCACTGCTTCGCCGCAACACCATAACTGTCGCGCGCGACTTTGTCACTGTGGCCTTCTGTTATCTTGAATGGTCGAGCCGGCGCACCTTGCGCAGCTCCGGGAACCACACCGCCCACAGGAGCGCCACCGCGATCGTGCCGACGCCGCCGATGACGACCGCCGGCACCGCGCCGATCAGGGCGGCTGAAATGCCGGCGCGGAACTCACCGAGCTCGTTCGAGGCGCCAATGAACACCATGTTCACCGCATTGACGCGGCCGCGCACCTCATCGGGCGTCCACAACTGGATAAGCGTCTCGCGTACATAGACGCTGATCATGTCGCACGCACCCGCCAGCGCCAGGGCGATCACCGAGAGCCAGATCAGGGTCGACGCGCCGAAGATGCTGGTGAATATCCCGAATCCCGCGACGAAGATGAACATGATGAGCCCGGCATGATCGCGGATGGTGTTGCGGGCGAGCCAGCCGGCGACGAGGAGTGCCCCGACGCCCGGCGCCGCGCGCAGGAGGCCCAGCCCCCAGGGTCCGGCATCGAGGATATCGCGGGCATAGACCGGCAGGAGCGCCATAGCGCCGCCGAGGAGGACGGCAAACAGGTCGAGCGAGATGGCGCCGAGCACGATCTTCTCCGACCAGACATAGCGGAACCCGGCGAACAGGACTTCGAGGCTCTTCGCCTGCTCAGAAATGCGCTGTACCGGCTTGGGGATCATGCCATAGAGGAGCGCGCCACCGGCGAGAAGGATGAGCGCCGTGCCATAGGCGGCATATTCATGCACGCCGTACAGCAGACCACCCGCCACGGGGCCGGTGATGGTGGCGATCTGCCAGGACGATGAGTTCCACGCGATGGCGTTGCCCAAATCCGATTGCGGAACTAGGTTGGGCAGCAGCGACTGCGAGGCCGGTCCCATGAAGGCGCGCGCCACGCCGAACATGGCGAGGAGCGCGAAGATCATCCAGACCTCGCGCCCGCCATAGAGTGTGAAGATGAGCAATCCGCCGCAGACAAGAGCTTCGAGGCCGCAGCACAAGGAGACGATGGCGCGGCGATTGTAGCGGTCGGCGACGGCGCCTGTGACCAGCACCAGGAGCAACGCGGGCAGGAACTGCACGAGGCCGACGATGCCGAGATCGAAGGGATTGCGGGTGAGGTCATAGACCTGCCAGCCCACCGCGACGGAAATGATCTGCGTCGCGAAGTTCACCATCAGGCGACCTACCCAATAGAACAGAAATCCGCGATGGCGAAAGGCGGAGTTCTGCGGCGGCGATGGAGGAGAGGCTGCGCTGGAGGAATCGGAACCATTCATTGCAGACCACGATGCGCGCTTCAGGCCCAACCTGTCAAAAGCGGAGACCACCAGACCTTGCGTCAGCCGGTGAGGTTCAATAGGGTCCTCCGCACAGACGAATTGCCGGACTCTCGTTAATGCGTTTCGTGATCAAGGTTGTCTTTGTGCTGGCGGCGGTGCTGGTCTCGGCGCCGGCGGAGGCGCAAGCTCCCGATGCCTCCGAGCCCAAGGCCGAGATTGCGGCAGAGAAGCTGAGCTGCGCTGATGCCGAGCGTATCTATGATGACGCCGCCGGCGGCGCGAAAAAAGCCATGCCGCCTGCTCCGGCGCCCCCGGCAGAGACCGCCTCGCCCGATGCCTCGAAGATCGCGGCGCAGAAAGAAACCAGGATCGGCACCGCGCGCAAGCGGCTCGACGACGCCATCCGCAAGCATGGCGACAGAAGCAATCGCGCCGCCGCGGCCTATCGTCTGCTGGCGCGCGAATACCGCGACGCCGCCCAGTATGAAAAAGCCGTCGAAGCGCTGAAAGCCGCGGCCGCTATCTATGAGGCAGCGAAATCCGACCGGCGCGCCGAACTCGGCGAGATCCAGATGGAGCTGAGCCAGACCCTGACCAACAAGGGCGACCGACTGAGCGCGCTGGCCATGTATGGCGCCGCGCGGAAGACCTTCGCGGGCGCCTTTGGGCCCAACCACCCCAAAGTGGCGCTCGCCTTGCACAATATCGGCAAGATCGATCTCAACATGACGCAGTATGAGCCGGCTCTGGCGGCGTTCCGGACGGCGCGCGCCATCTATGAGGCCAATCCCGCGAAAGAGACGAGCCGCCTGGCCGAGCTTCTTATCGACACCGCGAGCATCCATGCCCGCCTTGGCAACCGTGAAACCGCGTTGGCGCTGGCCGGCCAGGCGATCACGCTGAGCCGCGAGAGGCTTGGCGCCACGCACCGCACGACGGCGCTTGCCCTTCATTTCGCCGGTACCGTCAATCGCAGCATGGGCAAGGCCGGGGCCGCACTTACCGATCTGGGCGGCGCCTTGCGCATCTATCTCGCCGGCGGAGCGCGGACGGAGCGCCGCGTCCCCGAAGTGCTCGACGATACGAGCGTCGCCTTCGTGCGCGTCGGCTGCCTCGACCAGGCAGTTGCGATCCAGACTCTCTCGATCGAACACTATTCCGCCCTCTATGGCGCAACACATGACCGTGTCGCCTCCGCCTATCATCGTCTCGGCGGCCTCTATCGCGAGACCGGGAATTATGCCGAGGCGCGCGCGCCGCTGTTCAAGGCGGCCGAAATCTACCAGAGCATATTCGGCCCCAATCACCGGCGTATCGCCGATGTATATTCCGACCTGTCCGGCTCGAGCGCCCGCATCGGCCTCAACAGCGAGGCGCTGCGTTATGGTTTTCGCGCCTTGCGCATCCGCAACATCAACAAGCAGGCCGATCCGGAAGACCTGCGCCAGAGCTACTGGGCGCTGTCGCTGGTTCTCAAGCAGCAGGGCAACCTGCCGGCGGCCATCGCCTTCGCCAAGATGGCGGTGAACATCAACCAGGAGATCCGTTCGCAGAACCGAAATCTCCCGGAAGAGCTGACCCGGGCGCTCGCCGGGCGCTACCGCGAACTCTACGAATATCTCGCCAACATGCTGATCGGCGCCGAGCGTCTGCCGGAGGCCCAGCAGGTGCTCGACCTCATCAAGCAGCAGGAACTGTTCGATTTCGTCCGCCGAGACAGCAAGGAGGCGGCGAGCGTCGAGGGGCGCGCCGCGTTGACGCCGACCGAGTCCGATCTCTCCGGCAAGATCCTGGAGCTGGTGGATGCTCCGATCAGCGCCGCACGCGAACTGGAGTCGCTCAAGAAGAGGAAAGCCGACAGCGGCCTGACTCCGGAAGAGGAGCATATTGTCCTCACACTGGAGCAGTCGCTCGCCACCCAGTTCCGCCAGCAGCAGAGCGACATCGAGGCTCTGCTGGGCGAGGTGGAGAACGCCAGCCGCGACATCGAGCGCGAGGTCGGACGGCTTGACCTCGACCTCGTCGACGCGACGCAGGAGCGCCTCAAGACGATGAACGGTCGCGCGGTCGAGATCCAGATCGCGAGCCTCGACAACACCCTCCATATCTTTCTGACCACCAGCCGAACCGGCATCCACGAACCGGTTGCAATCGCCCGCAAGGACGTCGCCCTCCTGGTCTTCCGCGCCTGGAGCGCCACAGCCAGCCGCGACCCCGAGGCGCGCATTCATCTCCAGCGCCTCTACGACATATTGGTGCGACCGGTCGAAGCCCAGATCAAGGCGTCACAGGCCGAAGTGCTCATGTTCAATCTGAGCGGCGTTCTGCGCTATGTGCCGCTGGCGGCCCTCTATGACGGCGAGCGCTATCTGATCGAAGACTATGCGCTGGCTTTGTCGACGACCGCGGCCAACACGCGTTACGAGGCCCTGCCGCGCCAACGCAACAAGGCGGCGGGCTTCGGCGTCACCAAGCCGCATGACGGCTTTGCCGCCCTGCCCGGCGTCGCCGAAGAGCTCGAGACGATTTTCGACGGCGCCGATACCAAGGGCTATCTCGGCGGCATGCCCAAGGCGGATGAGAGCTTCAACAGTCAATCGCTGGGCGAGGCTCTCGAGGCGAAGCCGCTCTACCTGCATGTCGCCAGCCACTTCCGCCTGGTTCCGGGTGACGCCGGCAATTCGGTGCTGCTTCTCGGCGACGGTCGCCGCCTCTCGCTCGACGAGTTCCGCAAGGATGAGCGCTTCCGGCTGACCGATCTCGATCTCCTCACCCTTTCGGCCTGCGAGACGGCGGGCGGCGTCGACCAGACCGGCGCCGAGATCGAGAGCTTCGCTTCCGTGGTGCAGAAGCGCGGCGCCTCGGCCGTGCTGGCAACCTTGTGGCCGATCGCCGACAGCTCGACGTCGCTGCTGATGTCCGATTTCTACAAAGGCTTCCTTACCGCGGGTCTCGACAAGGCGACGGCGCTGCGCAACGCACAGATCGCCATGCTCAGGGGCGAGACCAAACCCTCGACCCTGGTGACGGCCTCGCGCTCGGCCAACGAAGTCATCGAGGTGCCGGCTGCCAACACGCTTCTGGACGAGCCCGGCTTCCAGCATCCATACTACTGGTCGGCCTTCATTCTCATGGGCAACTGGCTGTAGCGGGAAGCTCTTTCGCCGCAGAGCTCACTCAAGCTTCAACCTGCCCCTTCATATGCCGGTCGACGACCCGTTGCAGCACCGGCACGTAGTGCCGGAAGGATGGCGTCGTCATCGAGGGGTCCTTGCCGCCCTCGTCCCACAGCCTGACCCGCACCGCCTCGGTATGGAACGGATTGCGCCGGAACGCCGATACCTCGGCCTCATTCATCGGGCCGCCCTGCAGTTCGAGTGTATGGCGCGACGCCGGACTGAGCTTACCGTAATAGGACGGCTCGGTCGCGCAGAGGTAGCGCTTCGCCGCCACATGCAGGCGCACGCATTCGGTAATCACCGGCGGAAAAAAGTGTTCGAGCACCCGGGCGCCCGCTTCGTCATGATGGTTGTCTTCGGTGTCGTCGGGCGAATAAGGCCCGAACTCGCTGGTATAGTGGCCGATGTCATGCAGAAGGGCCGCGGCGACGAGTTCGTCGCTGGCCCCGTCCCGCTCGGCGAGGACGGCACCCTGCAGCATAT
>CAZICN010000067.1:0-10360 GCA_964537655.1 uncultured Aestuariivirga sp. | reverse complement strand
GACATGGTCACGGGCTCGCCCAGATAGGATTCGGCCCCTCGCCGCTCGAAGATGTCGGCGATGAAGGCGACGATGGTGGAGCGGTCGAGGGAAAGCTCGCTCATCACGCCGCCTCCTTCCCGCCTTGCTCGATCGCGGCGAGCGTCGACAGCAGCCCATCCTTGTCGGCATAGCAGCCCTGGAGCCAGCGGGTGCCGGAGCTCGAGAACGCCTTGCGCGCATGCAGCACGCGGGTGTTGTCGACAATGAAGAGTTCGCCCGGCTTGAGCTTGAAGGTCACTTCCATGGCCGGGTCCTCGATGATCCCGGCGAAGCGCCGATAGGCGGCATAGTATCCCTGCATGTCCGCGAACGGGATGTCGGTGAAGGCGGCCGCCGAACGGTTGTTGAAGCGGATGGCGATCAGCTCGCCATCCGGCCCGAGCTCGATCATCGGCCGCTTGGCGGTAAGTTTCACGCCGGCCGAGCCCGCATATTCGAAGCGGGCGCAATGACGGGCCAGCAGATCGAAGCCCCGGCGGTCCTCGTCGCGCAGCCGCCGCGCGGCGCGGAAGCCGTCGACAACGACCGAGTCGCCGCCATCGACCGTGTTTTCGAGGCAGGACAGGAGCTGGAGTGTCGGCACCGGGTCGCGATAGGGATTGTCGGTATGGGCCTGCAGCCCGAGATTTGTATAAGCGAGATTGTTGGGACTGACCTCGGCGCGCACCTCGAACCACAGGCCGTAATTGGTCTCGCGCACGAAACCGAACATCCGCGCAACATCGATGAGAGCCCCGCTGGTCCTCGGGATGCCGGTCATGACGCCGAAGCCGTACCGTCGGATGGCGGCGAGCCAGCGGCCGAACTCGGTGCGATCGGTCTTGCCGCGCTCATGCGTGATCGACGGCGTCTTCGCCTCAAGCCCGCCGTCCCAGGTCTCGATCCCGGGCCCTACCCAGCCCGGCTCGCGATCCGGCGCGAGATCATAGACATGATCGGCGAGCCAGCCCGCGGGATAGGACACCGACTTGCCTTCCGGCGCGAAAGTGACGGTGAGATCGCCGGAGCCAGACACCTCCGCCGCCGACAATCTGGTTTCGGCCGGGATATCGAGGATGGTGATCAGCCGCTGCCCGTTGGCGCTGCTGCGCGTCGCGCCGTCGGGGGCATTGTCGCGCAGCCACAGGGCGTGAAAACGGGCTTTCTGTTTCGACGTCCAGGCAAGCTCGACGGCGGCACCGTCATCGATGATCCGTGCGTGGGCTAAGGGCATGGCGGGTTCCGTTGCGGGTTGGCCTCCTTGCATCTTCAGTCGTTTCTTGCCAAAATTCAAACAATGGAATTATGGCCATTGGCTAAAATTTAATTATGACAAACCATGCAGACATCCTGCCGCCGCTCGTCTGGCTGAAAGCCTTCGAGGCATCCGCCCGGCATTCGAGCTTCACGCTGGCCGCGCAGGAGCTCGGCCTCACCCAGGCCGCGGTCAGCCAGCAGATACGGGCGCTCGAGGCGCGGCTTGGCAAGGCCCTGTTTCAGCGCCGTCAGCGCGGCGTCACGCTGACGCCCGAGGGCTCGGCCTATCTTCCGCATATCCAGTCCGCCTTCGCCAGCCTGTCGCGCAGCACCCGCGAGCTGTTCGGCCGCCGCGCGCGCGAGACCCTGACGATCCTCTCGCCGATCTCCTTCGCCGCCCTGTGGCTCGCCCCGCGTCTCGCCGAGATGGAGCGCGGCAGCGAGACCTTGAGCATCGACATCGCCACGATGCACACGCCCGATGCCTATGAAGCGTCCGCCGCCGTCTTCGACATCCGCTTCGGGCTGGGCGACTGGCCCGGCCGCACCGCCTACCGCCTGACGACGGAAAGGCTGGCGCCGGTCGTGGCCCCGCTGGCGCTTGGACCACGCGCCAGGCGACGATCCGACATCTGGGATCGACTGCCCCTGCTGGCCGTGCACGGCGCGCGCGAAATGTGGCCCGACTGGTTCGCCCTGGCGGGCCTGCCGCCGAAGGGCGCCGCGCGCTACCGCTTCGACAGCTTCATCGCGGCGCTGAGCGCTGCCGAGGCCGGCACCGGCATCCTTCTCGGCTCGCGCCCGCTCGTCGACCCCGCCCTCAGGCGGAAGTCGCTGGTCACGCTCTCGCATCTCGAGCTCCAGTCCTCGGCCGGACACTTCCTGACCCATGCCGCGGGACGGCCGCTCACGCCTGCCCAGACCGCCTTCCTCGCCTGGATCATGCGCAGCGCCGCCCATGCCTGATCGTGCCGGCTTTGTGTGATCTGAGCGTTTGCCCAACCCTCATGTGCTTGCTATAGGCACGCTTTCTCCAAAACGCACTGTGAGGCTGGTTCAATGGCAAAAATAAAGGTCGCAAATCCGGTGGTCGAGCTGGATGGCGATGAGATGACGCGCATCATCTGGGATCTCATCAAGACGAAGCTGATCCATCCTTATCTCGACATTCCGCTCGAATATTACGACCTCTCCGTCGAGAACCGCGACAAGACCAGGGACCAGGTCACCATCGACGCCGCCAACGCCATCAAGAAGCATGGCGTCGGCGTCAAGTGCGCCACCATCACGCCCGATGAGGCGCGCGTGAAGGAATTCAAGCTCCAGCAGATGTGGAAGTCGCCCAACGGCACGATCCGCAACATCCTGGGCGGCGTCATTTTCCGCGAGCCGATCATCTGCTCCAACGTGCCGCGCCTGGTGCCGGGCTGGACCCAGCCGATCATCGTCGGCCGCCATGCCTTCGGCGATCAGTACCGTGCCACCGACTTCCGCTTCCCCGGCAAAGGCAAGCTCTCGATCAAGTTCGTCGGCGAGGACGGCAAGGTGATCGAGCATGAAGTGTTCTCATCGCCGGGATCGGGAGTCGCCATGGCGATGTACAATCTCGACGAGTCGATCCGGGAATTCGCCCGCGCCTCGCTCAATTACGGGCTCAACCGTAATTATCCCGTCTATCTCTCGACCAAGAACACCATCCTCAAGGCCTATGACGGGCGCTTCAAGGACATCTTCCAGGAAGTCTACGACAAGGAGTTCAAGGCCGAGTTCGAGAAGCGCAAGCTCTTCTACGAGCATCGCCTGATCGACGACATGGTCGCTTCCGCCCTCAAATGGACGGGCGGCTATGTCTGGGCCTGCAAGAACTATGATGGCGACGTTCAGTCCGACACCGTGGCGCAGGGCTTCGGCTCGCTCGGCCTCATGACCTCGGTCCTGATGACGCCGGATGGCAAGACGGTGGAAGCCGAAGCCGCGCATGGCACGGTGACGCGCCACTATCGCCTGCATCAGGAGGGCAAGCAGACATCGACCAATTCGACCGCCTCGATCTTCGCCTGGAGCCGCGGGCTGGCGCACCGCGCCAAGCTCGACGGCAACGAGAAGCTCAAGGCGTTCGCCGGCACGCTCGAGAAGGTGACGGTGGCGACGATCGAAAGCGGCAAGATGACGAAGGACCTCGCTGTTCTCGTCGGTCCCGATCAGGCCTGGCTCTCGACCGAGGGCTTCATCGACGCCGTCGACAAGGCGTTGCAGAAGGCGATGGCCTGAATTCTACAGCCGGGTTCGGAGCCTGCTGACGAGGGCTGGCAGGCCTTTCGACTAAAGATGCTCCGACAGTAAAGGAGACACTCATGGCCGGACTGGTTTTCACGGGTGGCTGCCAATGCGGCGCGGTGCGCTATCGCATTGACGGAGCCTTGGGCCGGGCCGGCATATGTCATTGCCGCATGTGCCAGAAGGCTTTCGGAAGCTGGGGCGCCGCTCTGGTCTCGGTGCCGGTGGGACAACTCGTCTGGACGCGCGGGGGGCCGGCGGAGTTCCGCTCCTCCGCCATCGTCGCCAGGGGCTTCTGCGCCACCTGCGGCACGCCGCTTCACATGAAGGAAGATGGCGATCCAACCTATGAGATCGCCATCGGAACGCTTGATGATCCGGAAAAGGCGCCGCCTATTGAGCAGGCGGGCGTCGAGGCGGAACTGTCCTGGTTCAAGGGGCTGGGCCGTCTGCCGCGCCAGACGACAGAGGATTACCGCAGCCCTGAGGACATGGTGAAGCTCACGAGCTTGCAGCACCCTGACCATGATACTGAGGCCTGGCCGCCGAGGCGCTGACCGACGTCGGCTCGGCCTTCGCCATCTGGGCGCGCCTCGCCGCGATTTCCGCATGCATGTCCATGATCGCCTGCGAGGCCGTCGTCTCGCACAGCGCCGGAACGAAAGCATGCGTGAAGGCTGCGGCCGAAGCCTTGAACAGCCGGGCGCTGAAGGTCAGCGCGAAGACCATGTGTTCGAAATAGCTTTCGCCGACCCGTTCAGGGTGTTGCAGGAAGATGCGCTGGAAGATCATGGGTGCCCCCGGTTCCGCTGGTGATGTCGAGCATGTTCACACAGAATCGGCCGAATGGCGTCCCAATTATCACTAGATATGATTTAAATATTGGGATATTATCCCAAAATGCTGGACAAGACCGACCGAGCCCTCCTCGCCGAGCTGCAGCGTGACGCCTCGCTCACCGTCGATGAGCTGGCCGAGCGCATCCATTTGTCGCGCAACGCCTGCTGGCGCCGGATGAAGCAGCTCGAGGAGACGGGCGTCATCAAGGGCCGTGTCGCGCTGCTCGATGCCGCCAAGCTCGGTCTCGGCCTCACCGCCTTCATCGCCATCCGTACTGCCCAGCATGAAGAGAAGTGGCTCGAGAAATTCTCCCGTGCGGTGCGCGAATTCCCCGAGATCGTCGGCGTCTATCGCACCACCGGCGAGACCGACTATCTGCTTCAGGCGGTGGTGAACGACATTGCCGGCTATGACCAGCTCTACAAGCGTCTCATCGCCCGCATTTCGCTCACCGATGTCTCGGCGAGCTTCGTCATGGAGAAGATCAAGGAGACGACGGCGCTGCCGCTCGATCAGGCGAGTTCGTCTTCCTGAGCTTTTTGCCGCGCCGTCATGGCCTCGCGCAGCACCGCCTCGACGCGTGGGTTCTGCTCCATGAACTTGACGACATCGGCGGCATCGAGGACGAGGAGCTCAGATGTCCGGCGCGCGATCACGGTCGCCGTGCGCCGGATCCGACCCAGCACCGCGACCTCGCCGAAGAAATCGCCCTCTCCGAGCCTCACCGATTGGCGTGGCAGCACGACCTCCACCTCGCCGGACGCGATGAAATACATGCTGTCGCCCTCATCGCCTTTGCGGATGATGATCGTGTTGGGAGGAAACTTGCGGGCCCTGAGCAGGCTGACGAGTTCCGCAAGCGCTGCCCCGTCGAGCCCGGCAAAGGCCGGCACCCGCGCCACCATGCCGTAATTCACGATGAAATCGCGCCGGCGGATTTCGGCGAGGAATCCGGTGGCGATGATGGCGACGGGCAACGCGAAGAAGATCAACCCGCCCAGCATGACGAAGCCGGTGAAGAGCTTGCCCAGCGGCGTGAACGGGACCACATCGCCATAGCCCACGGTGACGACGGTGACGACCGCCCAGTACATCGCGGCCGGAATGCTGCCCAGGCGCTCGGGCTGGATCTCGTGTTCGATGAGATACATGCCGGTCGCGGCGACAAGAAGCAGACCGAGCCCGATGAGGCCAGCCGCCATCAGCGGCCGCCATTCATTCGCCAGCACCCGGCCGACCGTGGCGAGCGCCGGTGAGTAGCGGGCAAGGCGGAAGAAGCGCAGCACCTGGAAGACGAGAATGGCGCCGAGCGCCTGCGGCCTGAGGAACAGGAGGAAGAGCGGCGCGAGACCGGCGGCATCGAGCAGCATCAGGGGCGTCAGCATATAGGCGAGAAGCCCGCGCCCCTTGTCGCCGCCGAACACCGGATGCTCCCTCGCCGTCCACAGGCGGGCGGCGTATTCCGCGAGGAAGAAAAGGCCGAAGACGAGTTCGCTCACATAGACCAGCCGCCGCGTGGCCGGATCGAGCCCGGGAAGGGTCGAGGAGACAGCGCCCGCCACGCTCGCCAGGATGATCAGGATGGAGGCGCGCTCGAACCACAGCGCCGGGCGGTCGCGCTTGATGCCAGGCTCGATGATCTCATACACCCTGCGGCGGGCCGAGATCTGCGCCATGCCTCATTCCTTTCGGCCGCGGTCCCCTGACCGAGGCCAAAGGCATCATACAGCGAAAAGGATCAGGCCGCGACGGCATCCCTGATGGCCTGCAGCGCGGCTTCCGCCTTGGAGGCGTCCGGACCGCCGGCCTGCGCCATGTCCGGCCGTCCGCCGCCACCCTTGCCGCCCAGCACTTCCGAGCCGATGCGCACCAGGTCGACGGCGTTGAAGCGCTGCGTCAGGTCGGGCGTGACGCCGACGATGAGCCCGGCGCGGCCTTCGTCATTGAGGCCGACCAGCGCCACGACACCCGAGCCGAGCTTGGCCTTGCCGTCATCGACCAGGCCCTTCATGTCCTTCGGGTTGATGCCCTTGATGATCCGCGCCATCAGCTTGACGCCACCCGCCTCCGATATCCCGTCATCCCCCTTGGCCACGCCGCCGCCGAGCGCCAGCTGCTTCTTGGCCTCGGCGAGCTCGCGCTCAAGCCGCTTGCGCTCATCGATCAGCGTCTCGATCCGATGCACCATTTCGCCGGGCGTCACGCGCAGGACCGAAGCGGCCGCATGGACGCGCTTGTCCTGCGTCTCGAGATACCGTCTGGCCGCTTCGCCGGCGAGCGCCTCGATGCGGCGCACCCCTGCCGCGGAAGCGCTTTCCGAGACGACCTTGATGAGGCCGATATCGCCGGTGCGCCGCGCATGCGTGCCGCCGCACAGTTCGAGAGAATAGATGCGCCGATTGTTGCCCTCCGGGCGCCGGCCCATCGACACGACGCGCACTTCATCGCCATATTTCTCGCCGAACAGCGCCATGGCGCCCTCGGCGATCGCCTCATCGACGCTCATCAGCCGGGTCGTGACCTCGTCGTTCTGCAGCACGACCTGATTGGCCATCGCCTCGACCGCGGCGATCTCCTCGGCGCTCATCGCCTTGTTGTGCGAGAAATCGAAACGCAAACGGTCCGGCTCGACGAGCGAGCCCTTTTGCGCCACATGCGATCCCAGCGTCTCGCGCAGCGCCTCATGCAGCAAATGGGTCGCCGAATGGTGCTGGCGGTTACCGGACCGGCGGGTATGATCGACATCGAGCTCGACGGCATCTCCCGGCTTGAACGATCCCTTTTCGGCCACGCCCTGGTGGATGATGAGATCGCCGACCCGCTTCTGTGTGTCAGTGACGCGGAAGAGAGCCCCCGCCGCCGTGCGGATGACGCCGTGATCGCCGGTCTGGCCGCCTGATTCGCCGTAGAACGGCGTCTGGTTGAGGACGATCGCGCCCTTGCCGCCGGGCTTGAGCTCGGAGACTTCCTTGCCCTCGGCGACGATCATCCTGATCACGCCCTCGGCCCGCTCGGTGTCGTAGCCCAGGAACTCCGATCCCCCGACGCGCTCGCGGATATCGAACCAGATCGTGTCGGTCCTGGCCTCGCCCGATCCTTTCCACGCCTGGCGCGCATCCTCGCGCTGCTTCTCCATCGCCTTGTCGAAGGTTTTCACGTCGACGGCGATGCCGCGGGGTCTCAGCGCATCCTGCGTCAGGTCGAGCGGGAAGCCATAGGTGTCGTAGAGCTTGAAGGCCGTCTCGCCGGAGAACACATGGCCCTGGCCTAGGGATGAGGATTCTTCATCGAGAATGCGCAGGCCGCGTTCCAGCGTCTTGCGGAAGCGCGTCTCCTCGAGCTTGAGCGTCTCCTCGATCAATGCCTCGGCGCGGCCGAGTTCGGGATAGGCGCCGCCCATCTCGCGCACCAGTGCCGGCACCAGCTTCCACATCAGGGGGTCCTTGACGCCGAGGAGCTCGGCATGGCGCATGGCGCGGCGCATGATGCGGCGCAGCACATAGCCGCGGCCTTCATTGGACGGCAGTACCCCGTCGGCGATCATGAAGGAGGAGGCCCTGAGATGATCGGCGATGACGCGGTTCGATGCCTTGTGCTTGCCTTCGGCCGGCACATTGGTCTCTTCCACGATGGCCGCGATCAGCGAGCGGAACAGGTCGGTCTCGTAATTGTCGTGCGTGCCCTGCAGCACCGCCGAGATGCGCTCGAGCCCCATGCCGGTGTCGATCGAGGGCTTCGGCAGAGTGATGCGCTCGTCCTTGCTCACCTGCTCGAACTGCATGAAGACGAGGTTCCAGATCTCGATGAACCGGTCGCCGTCGGCATCCGCGGAGCCCGGAGGGCCGCCTGGAATCTTGTCGCCGTGGTCGAAGAATATCTCAGAGCATGGCCCGCAGGGGCCGGTATCGCCCATGGCCCAGAAATTGTCGGATGTCGGGATGCGGATGATGCGGCTTTCCGGCAGGCCGGCGATCTTCTTCCACAGGCCGAAGGCCTCGTCGTCTTCCGAGAAGACGGTGACGGTCAGCCGGTCCTTGAGCAGGCCGTAATCCTTGGTGACCAGCGTCCATGCCCATTCGATCGCATCGGGCTTGAAATAGTCGCCGAAGGAGAAGTTGCCGAGCATCTCGAAGAAGGTGTGGTGGCGCGCGGTATAGCCGACATTGTCGAGGTCGTTGTGCTTGCCGCCGGCGCGCACGCATTTCTGAGCCGTCGTGGCACGCTTGTAGGGGCGCTTCTCGGCACCGGTGAACACGTTCTTGAACTGCACCATGCCGGAATTGGCGAACATCAGGGTCGGGTCGTTGCGCGGCACCAGCGGCGAAGAGGCCACGACCTCATGCCCCTGCTTCCGGAAGAAGTCGAGGAAGGTGGAGCGTATCTGCGCGAGGCCGGTCATGGTGATGGGTCCAGGTTGAAATCGGGTGCGCTGTTTTAAGGATTGGTGGCCCCCCTGTCCACAACCACATGGCCCCCGCAAGGACTGAAGGCACCTCGAAAAAAGCCGGCCTCGAAACCGAAAAGGCGCCCTCCCGGGGCAAGGAGGACGCCGATCGGTGTGAGGCTCACACCTTTTACCGGCCTGGGATGAGGGGAGGCCGGAATGGGGGAAGGATTATTCGGCCGCGTCTTCGCCCGAACTATTGGTGATCTTGGCGGCGATCAGCCCGGCATTGGCCCGGATCGCCTGCTCGATGGCATTCGCCACATCGGCATTCTGCTTGAGGAAGGTTTTGGCGTTCTCACGCCCCTGCCCGATGCGCTCGCCATTATGGGAATACCAGGAGCCGGATTTCTCGACGATGCCGGCGGTGACGCCGAGATCGACAAGCTCGCCTGTCTTGGAAATGCCTTCGCCATACATGATGTCGAATTCAACTTGCTTGAAGGGTGGCGCCACCTTGTTCTTGACCACCTTGACGCGGGTCTGGTTGCCGACCACCTCCTCGCGCTCCTTGATGGCGCCGATGCGGCGGATGTCGAGGCGCACCGAGGCGTAGAATTTGAGCGCATTGCCGCCGGTCGTGGTTTCCGGCGAGCCGAACATGACGCCGATCTTCATGCGGATCTGGTTGATGAAGACGACCATGCAGTTCGATTTCGAGATCGATGCGGTCAGCTTGCGCAGCGCCTGGCTCATCAGGCGCGCCTGCAGGCCGGGGAGCGAATCGCCCATCTCGCCTTCGAGTTCGGCGCGCGGCGTCAGCGCCGCGACGGAATCGATAACCAGGACTTCGATGGCGCCGGAGCGCACCAGCGTATCGGCGATCTCGAGCGCCTGCTCGCCAGTATCGGGTTGCGAGATCAGAAGGTCGTCGACATTGACGCCGAGCTTGCGCGCATAGGTAGGATCGAGCGCATGTTCGGCATCGACGAAGGCGCAGATGCCGCCCTTTTTCTGGGCTTCGGCGACCGTCTGCAGCGCCAATGTGGTTTTGCCGGAGGATTCGGGTCCATAGATCTCGATGACGCGGCCCTTGGGCAGGCCGCCAATGCCGAGCGCGATATCGAGCCCCAGCGAGCCCGTCGAAATCGCCTCGATGTCGAGTGACTGGCTGGTCCCGAGTTTCATGATCGAGCCCTTGCCGAAGGCTCGTTCGATCTGACTTAGCGCCGCATCCAGAGCCTTGCTCTTGTCCATGCCCGTATTCTCGACAACCTTAAGATTCGTTTGCCCCATCGCCTGGCGCTCCTTATTTCACAAGGGTTCCGCCGGTGCAAA
The DNA here is from genome assembly GCA_964537655.1 of uncultured Aestuariivirga sp. Taxonomy (GTDB): domain Bacteria; phylum Pseudomonadota; class Alphaproteobacteria; order Rhizobiales; family Aestuariivirgaceae; genus Taklimakanibacter. Next base: position 243 of record CAZICN010000067.1, on the reverse strand, counting down.
TGAGTCTCGGGCAACGGCGATGTGGTCATAATGTACTTTTTTTGTTCTCATGGCAAGCTTTTCCGTAAATAATTGATTTTTATAACTCATGTTAAAGATCATGAGAACTTGACAGGAACAAAGATGGAATCGATCGGCCATCCGACCGGCCGCGCCCGACCCCACTCGATCCGCGAGGTAAATGCCCTGGTCTATCCCTTTGGATGAGCATCCGATCCGGATTACCTCGAAAGTCCGTGGAAC
>CAZICN010000066.1:0-17564 GCA_964537655.1 uncultured Aestuariivirga sp. | reverse complement strand
CATCGGCAACAAGAACTATTCGTCCTGGTCGCTGAGGCCGTGGATGGCATTGACCGTGGCGCGGATACCCTTCGAGGAGACGACCATTCAATTGCGCCGGCCCGAAACCCGCAAACGCATCACCGAGCACTCGGCCGCGGCCAAGGTCCCGGTCCTGCATCATGGAAAAGTGACGGTGTGGGAATCGCTCGCCATTCTCGAATATCTGGCGGAAGTGTTTCCCGACCGGAAGCTGTGGCCGGAAGGCAAGGCGGCCCGAGCCGAGGCGCGGGCCGCGGCGAGCGAGATGCATTCCGGCTTCGCCGCCCTCAGGACCGCCTGTCCGATGAATCTGCACCGGCCGCGCCGGGCGATTTCCCTGACGGATGAGGTCAGGGCCGACATAACGCGCATCGATGCGCTGTGGCGCGGCTGCCGGCACAGGCATGGCCGCAAGGGCCCTTTCCTGTTCGGCCGCTTCGGCAACGCCGATGCCATGTTCGCACCCGTGGTCACAAGGTTCGACAGATATGACATCGAGGTGTCGGCCGAGAGCCGCGACTATATGGGGGCGCTCATGGCGACGCCCGCTTTCCAGGCCTGGAAGCAGGCGGCCCTCGCGGAATCCTGGACCATCCCGGACATCGAGGCCGTCTAGATCCTTTCCCGTTTTGATCGAATCATTCTGGTTCAACCAAAGCAGGTCAGTCCTTGAGCAGGAAGGTCACTTTCATGTTGACCCGCCATTCGGCGATCTTGCCGTTCTTGACGGTCGCCTTGATCTCCTGCACCCACACGCCCTCGACCTGATCGAGCGTCTGATCGGCGCGCTTGACGCCCTGTTCGATGGCATCTTCGATGCTTTTCGAGGAGGCGCTGGTGAGTTCGATGACTTTGGCGACGCTCATGGTCATTTCTCCCGGTTATTCACATCATTTGCGGAAAACCTCGGGTCCCGCGTTTGTCCGCATCCCGGGATCGTAGCATAATATGGCGGCTTTCAAAGAACGACCCGGAACCCATGCCTCTCCATATCATCAAGCTCTCCGTCGGCAGCGAAGACATCGACGACATGTACAAATGGCTCAAGGATTCGAAGGCCGGCCGCGACGAGTTCAGCCATACGACCCGGATGTTCCCGCGCCGCAAGGACGAGATCCTCCCCGGCGGTTCGCTCTACTGGGTGATCCGGGGCGTCGTCCTGTGCCGCACCCCGATCGCCGACCTGGTCCCGGTCACCGGCAAGGACGGCATCGAGCGCTGCCGCATCGAGTTCAAGCACCAGCTCTTCCCGGTCTATCCGATGCCGCGCCGCGCCTTCCAGGGGTGGCGCTATTTCAAGGACGAGGACGCTCCGCGCGACCTGCCCAAGGGTGACCGCGGCAAGGATATTCCGCCCAAGATGCGCAAGGAGCTGATCGAGCTCGGGCTCCTATGAGCGGGGTCACGGTCCGTCGCCTCACCGGATCGGATGATGTGACGACGGCCGCCAGCCTGCTCACCCGCTTCTTCCGCGAGGAACAGTTCGACACGCCCGATGAGATCATATGGCGGAACACGCGGACCATGGCCGGGCTCGACAATTGCGGGCTTTTCATTGCCGAAAATTCAGGCGCGGCGGTTGGCGTCGCCACCGTCTCGCTCGAATTCGGCATCGAGTTCGGCTGGGGCGGCGAAATGGGCGACCTCTATGTGCAGCCCGAATGGCGCGGCAAGGGAGTATCGCGGCGGCTTGTCCTCGCGGTAGAGAGCTTCCTGAAGGAACGCGGAGTCGCGGCCTATCAGGTCACGCTGACTCCCTACGCGCAGGATGCGCATGATCTGAAGGCTTTCTATGCCGGTCTTGGATTCCAGACCGAAGGCCGGCTGATCCTGGCGAAGAAGCTGTCATGATTTTCCCTGCATTCTCAATCCGTCATCCCGACGAAAGTCGGGACCCATTGAATAAGCGCAGTCTGGGAGGCGTTACATATACGGAGAGAATTTATTGGATCCCGGCTTACGCCGGGAAGACGACTTTGGGAGAGCCCTGCGTGGGGCGAGGTTTCAAACGGTCACATTGTCGTTCAGCCGGGCCGTGTCGCGAGACCAAGGGCCAATTGGCCCTGGCGAAGAGGCTATCAGTCTAGCCACTTCATGATGTCGAACGCGGCCATCGGGTGGTGAAAACCCTTGAGCCGCAGATCGCCGAGCGGGCGGGCCTCGACATAAGGCTCTACGGGAACAAATGCCCGCTGGCTCGCCAGTATCTGGCCGGCCTTGGCCTCCTCGCACAGCCGCGCCGCCAGATTGGGCACGCTGCCAATGACGGCGTAGTCGGAACGACGATCGAAGCCGATCTTCCCGATCGTCGCGTGACCACGCGCGATGCCGATCCCAAAGCCCAGCGAATGGCCTTCCCGCTGCCACCTCACCGCGAGTTCGCCAACGGCATCGCGCATGACGATCGCCATGCGCACGGCGCGCTCGGTGTGGTCGGCGCACGGCAGCGGATCATTGAAGACGACGAGCAATCCATCGCCGATGAACCGCTCCAGCGTGCCTTCATGCCAGTCGACAATGGCACCAAGGCAGGCATGATATTCATTGAGAACCTTCATCACCTCCTCGGGCTCGGCGATCTCGGCGAAGGCCGTGAAGCCCCGCAGATCGCAGAACACCACGGTTACCTCGCGCCGGTGGCTCTTCAGGGGATCGTCCGCGTCGTTCGAGGCGACTACGAGATTGGCGATCTGCTCCGGCAGAAACCGCCGGAGACGATTGACACGCTCGATCTCCGAGATCTGCGCGGCAACCTTCTCCTCCAGAGACCGATTCCATGAAGCGAGGCTCTCGGCGAGTTCGTGCACCTTGTCGTGCAGCATCTTCTGACGCAGCATCGAACGCACGCGGGCGAGGAGAGCTGCATGCTCGAACGGCTTCGTCAGGTAGTCGTCGCCTCCGGCATCCAGCCCCTCGACGACGTCACGGGTATCAGACTTCGCCGTGACGAGGACCACCGGTATCGTCCGCAACGCCGGATCGGCCTTGAGCTCGCGTACGACGCTGATGCCGTCGCGCTTCGGCATCATGACATCCAGCAGGATCAGATCGGGAGCGAGACGGCGCGCCGCCTCCAGGCCCTCTTCGCCATCGGCAGCCGTCATGACCTCATAGCCGTTTGCCTCTAGGCGAACGCGAAGGATTTCCAGGTTCTCCGGCATGTCGTCGACGGCAAGGATGCGGGGAGGATCACGCAAGGCCGCTGACCTCTAGCCCAGGAGTTCGCGGACTTTGGCGAGAAGCAGCCGCGGGCTGAACGGCTTGGCGATATAGGCATCGCAGCCGGCGGCGCGCGCCTTCGCCTCGTCGCCCGACAGGGCGTAGGAGGTGACGGCAATCACCGGTATGTGGCGCAAGTCCGGGTTCTCCTTGATGCGCCGGGTCACCTCGTATCCATCGAGCACCGGCAGCTGGATATCCATGAGGATGAGATCAGGCTTGTGCATTTGCGCCATAGCGAGCCCCTTGGCGCCGTCGGTCGCTTCGATGAGCTCATAGTCCGTGGCGGCGAAAAGATCGCGCAGGATCTGGCGATTGTCCTCGGTATCCTCGACCATCAGGATGCGTTTGCTCATGCCGCCGCCGTTCTCGTTTCAGCCATGACCGGAATGGTCACGCGGAAAGTCGATCCGGCGCCCAGCGCCGATTCAAGTCCGATGGTTCCGCCGTGCATTTCCACGATGCGCCGTGAAATCGCCAGACCAAGGCCGGTGCCGCCCTTCTGGCGCGTGCTGCTCTCATCGACCTGCTGAAATTCCTCGAAGACGCGCGCCTGATGTTCGTGCGCAATGCCCGGTCCTGTATCCTTGACCGTGATCTCGAAGAAACCGCCAAGCGCATGGGCGGCGATCTCGATCGTTCCAAGTTCGGTGAACTTGACGGCATTGCCGACAAGATTGAGCAGCACCTGGTTCAGGCGGCGTTCATCCCCGCGTCCCATGGGCATGCCCTCGGCAATGGTCGTCACAAGCTTGAGGCCCTTCGCCCGCGCCAATGGCTCGGTCGTGGCGGCGACCGTCCTCACGATCTGGCCGACGGCGTAGTCGTCCATGGTCAGCGTGAGTTGGCCGGCCTCGATCTTGGACAGGTCAAGCACATCGTTGATCAGGCCGAGAAGATGGCGGCCGTTCGCTTGCACCCGTCCCAAGGTCGCCTTCGCTTTCTCGGGCAGTTCGCCATAGAGGCCATCGGCCAGCATCTCGGTGAAGCCCAGGACTGAATTGAGGGGAGTGCGCAGCTCATGGCTCATATTGGCGAGAAACTGCGACTTGTGGCGGCTGGCAATCTCAAGCTGATGCCCTTTTTCTTCGATCTCGCTGAACAGTCGGGCGTTCTGGATCGCCAGCACCGACTGCGCGGCGAAGGTTTCCATGAGTTGAACCGTCGACTCCGGCAGCCGCCCAGGCGCCCGGCGCCTGACGACCAGGGCGCCCACGACTTTGTTCGGCCGCAACAGCGGCACGACAAGGACGCTGCGGAAACCCGCGTCGAGGACGATTTTGTGCACCGGCGTGGGGAGGTTCTCGGCGAGGTCCTCCGTCTGAGTTGGCTGGCGGGACCGCGCCGCATCGCCCATGCCCGGGTCATTCAGCCTGATGGCCTGGCTGGAAATCGCCTCGATCAGCGCGGCGCTCATGCCGTAGGTGGCCTTGAGGCGAAAGCGGTCCGCTTGCTTGCTGTAGACATAGATGGCGCCGGCATCGGTGTTGGAGAGTTGCACCGCCTTCGTCACGATCGTCTCGAGGACGGTCTTGAGATCGAGAGTCGAATTGACCGACTGACTGACTTCGCCGAGAGCCTTCAATTCACCGACCGAGCGCGCGAGATCAGACGTACGAGCCTGGACCTCCTCGAACAGCCGCGCGTTCTCGATGGCGATCACAGCCTGGTCGGCAAAGGTGGTGACAAGTTCGATCTGCTTTTCGGTGAATGGCCGCACCGTTCGGCGAATGAGCGCGATGACCCCGATTGCGGTCTTGCCCCGCAGGAGAGGAACGCCAAGCAGCGTTCGGAGCTGGCCGAGCTTCTGCGCTTCGATCCACGAGTATTCCGGATCGCTCGCGGCATCGAGGATCTGAACAACCCTGCCTTCGACGAGGGTCCGTCCGGTTATGGTTCCGCGCGACAGTGCTACCGGTTCGCGCGCCATCAGCTCCATGAACTCTGGCGAGAACCCGACCTGGCCAGACCGGAAGAACCGTCCCCCGACTTCGCGCGCGACGGTGCCGCCATCCGCATCGCAAAGCCTCACCGCGGTCTGGAGGATCACATCGAGCACCGGCTGCACATCTGAGGGCGAGCGGCTGATGACGTTGAGAACTTCGCTGATCGCCGTCTGATAATTGAGTGTCTCCTCCAGCTCGCGTGTCCGCGCCTGAACCTCCTCCAGGAGCCGGACATTCTCTATGGCAATGACCGCCTGATCGGCGAAAGTCTGGACCAGTTCGCTCTGGCGCTCGGTGAAGCGGCCGGGCTCCGGCTTGCCCAGGAAGAAGACGCCCTCGACGGCGCCTTTCCACAGCAGGGGTACGCCCATCAGGGCACGGGTGTTCGAGACCCGCATGAGGAAGGGTGAGTCGTAGTCGGAATCAGCCAGGATATCAGGAATGTGCTCGACATGGCCGGAAAGCACCACCCGGCCGGAAATGCGGCTGCGATCGATCGGCACCCGGCGGGCCTGCATGTCCGCCTCGTCCGCGGCCGTGCCCGCGAAGATGGCGCCACCGCGCAGCATGTCGCCGTCGCGCAGCATGATGCCGCCATAGCCCGCGCCGCACAGGCGCGCGGCCGATGCAATCAGGGTTCGCAGCACCGAAGGCAGATCGAAGGCAGCGCGACTGATCGCCTTGAGCACCTCGGCCGTCGCCGTCTCGCGTTCCATGGCCTCGGTGAGTTCCCGGTTGCGCGTCTCGAGTTCCTCGAACAGCCTGGCATTCTCGATGGCAATGGCGGCCTGGTCGGCGAACAGGACGAGAAGGTCGATCTGCTTTTGGCTGAACGGCCGAATCTCGCGCCGGCGTATGGCGATGGCGCCGATGGCCTTGTCCTCGCGCAACAAGGGGACGGCAAGTATGGTGCGGTGCCCGAGGCGCTCCGCCATGGCTTGCCCGGCAGGGTACTCATCTCCTTCCGCCAAGAGGTCGTGCACATGCAAAGGCTTGCGGTCGCAATAGGCGCGCCCGGTGACCCAGTCGCGACCAACCGGCCATTGCACGAAATCGAGCGGGATTGGACCGTGATGCGCGCGCGGGACGAGCGTGCTTTCATCCGCCAGCAGGATCACCGCATCATATGCCTCACAGAGTCTCGCGGCGCTTTCCGCGACCGCGTTGAGGACCGGTGTCACGTCGGTCGGCGAGGCAGCGATAGCGCGAAGGATTGCGCCCGTCGCCGTCTGCTGCTCCAGCGCCTCGGTGAGTTCGCGGTTGCGCGTCTGAAGATCGTCAAAGAGCCGGGCGTTCTCGATGGCGATCACCGCCTGGTCGGCGAACAGAACGAGCAGATCGATCTGCTTCTGGCTGAAGGGCTGCGTTTCACGGCGACGGATCGAGATCACACCGATGGCCTTGTCCTCGCGCAGCAGTGGCACGGCGAGGATCGTACGTCCGCCGGCGCGCTGAGCCATTGCATGACCAACAGGGAACTCGTCCTTTTCCGCCATGATGTCATGCACATGGACAGGCTTTCGGTCGACGCAGGCGCGCCCTGTCGCCCAGTCGCGGCCAATCGGCCACTGCACGAAATTCAGCGGCATTGGACCGCAATGCGCGCGCGGGACGAGCATGTTTCCTTCCGCAAGCAGGATCACCACGTCATTCGCTTTGCACAGCTTCGCCGCACTTTCGGCCACGGCGTTGAGAACCGGCCCGACATCCGCCGGCGAGCCGGCGATGGTGCGCAATATGGCGCCGGTCGCCGTCTGCTGCTCCAGCGCCTCGGTGAGTTCGCGGTTGCGTGTTTGAAGGTCTTCGAAAAGCCGGGCATTCTCGATGGCGATGACCGCCTGGTCGGCGAAGGTCGTCACCAGCTCGATCTGCCGCTCGCTGAAGGGCTCGACGCGCTCGTGGACGAGCCCCAGAACACCGATGAGGTCGCCAGAGCGGAGCAGGGGAACGCCCAGCATCGTGCGGAAATTGCCGATCCGCGCGTGATCCTTGTAGCCATACTCCGGATCTTCCCAGGCATCCTCGATGACCGTGACCCGCATGTTGAGAGCGGTGCGGCCGGAAAGCGAGTCCCGGCCCAGCCGGTAGACCCGTTCGCGCTGGGTTTCCAGAAATTCGGGGCTCAAGGCATAACCGGCCGCCCATCGCAAATGGGTGCCATCCCATCTGTACATCTGCCCGAAGCTGGCGCCGCACAGGCGGGTGGCCGATTCGACGACGGTGTTCAACACCGCCTGCAGGTCGAAATTCTGACGGCTGATCGCCTTCAGGACCTCAGCCGTCGCGACCTGCTGCTGGCGCGCCTCTGACAACTCGCGCGCCAGATGCGCAAAGTCTTCTGGTGCCTGGCTCTTGCCCGGTTTCGGCCGAACGGACTTCGATTTCACGCCGGAACCTTTCCGGACAGGACGACGCCCCCGTAAGCTTACCTTACGCCAATATTGCCGCCCGAGTCGATCACGACTCGATCACGGATAAGCAGGCGAATATTTCAGACCGCCATGTTGTCGATCAGCCGGGTCGTGCCGAGCCAGGCGGCGACCAGCAGCCTCAGCGGTTCGTCTTTCTCTTTCGGCAGCGCCAGCGTTTCGGCATTGCGCGCCGCCACGTAATCGACGCGGAAGCCGAGGGTCGTCAGCGCCCGCCGCGCCGCCTGAGTGGCCCGGCTCGGGGTCTCGCCCGCCCTGATCTTCTGGGCCGCCTGGCTGAGCGTCTGATAGAGGGAGGCCGCCTGATGGTGCTCGGCCTTGCTCAGATAGGCATTGCGCGAGGAGAGGGCGAGGCCGCTGTCCTCCCGCACCGTCGGCACGCCGATAACCCTGATCGGCAGATCGAGATCGCGCGCCATGCGTGTCACCACCATCAGCTGCTGATAGTCCTTCTCGCCGAACATGGCGAAATCGGCCTGCGTCTGGGTGAAGAGTTTGGCGACAATGGTGGCGACACCATCGAAGAATTGCGGCCTGAACTTGTCCTCGAGGCCGGCCTTTGCCGGTCCTGCGAGGATGACGCTGGTGGCAAAACCCGGGGGATAGACTTCGTCCTGAGGCGGGGCGAAGACGAGATGGACGCCGGCTTCCTCGAGCTGGGCGATATCGGATGTCTCGGTGCGCGGATAGCGTCCCAGATCCTCGTGGGCCGCGAACTGCTTCGGGTTGACGAAGATCGTCGCCACCACCCGGTCGGCATGTTCGAGGCCTTCGCGCACCAGGGTGAGATGCCCTTGATGCAGCGCGCCCATGGTTGGCACGACCGCGCTTTGGAGCCGTTCGGAGCGCCATTTGGCGGTCTCCTTGCGCAGGTCTAAAATGTTACGGACGATCTTCAGGGGCATTTCGGAGCGGCAAAAGAGATGCTAACGAGTGGCCCCCACACAAACCTTTCCGGCGTCATGACCTCATCTCCAGCACTTCCCAGCCGCGCCCCAATCTCGAAACTCCTCTTCGCGGACGAAACCACGCTCGTCAAGTCGCTGAGCGCCGAGGCCCGCCTTTCGGCGGAGCAGGCGCGCCAGGTCGCCGAACTCGCCCGCCAACTGGTCGCGGCGGTGCGGGCAGGGCGGCGCCAGCAGGGCGGCATCGACGCCTTCATGCAGGAATATTCGCTCTCGTCCGAAGAAGGCGTCGTTCTGATGTGCCTCGCGGAAGCGCTGCTGCGCATCCCCGACGGCGAGACCGCCGACAAGCTCATCGCCGACAAGATCGGCGGCAAGCAGTGGGAGCGCCATGTCGGCCAGTCGGAATCGCTGTTCGTCAATGCTTCCGCCTGGGGCCTCATGCTCACCGGCCGCTTCGTGCAACTGGGGCAGGGCACCACCACCGATATCGGCGGCTATCTCAAGCGCCTCGTCTCGCGCTCGGGCGAGCCTTTCATCCGCAACGCGATGAAACATGCGATGCGCATCATGGGCAAGCAGTTCGTGCTCGGCCGCACCATCGACGAAGCGCTCGATGTCGCCAAGCCGCTCGAGGCGCAGAATTACCGCTTCTCCTTCGACATGCTGGGCGAGGCCGCCTTCACCGCCGAAGACGCGAGACGCTATCTCACGGCCTATGAGAACGCCCTCGCGGTGGTCGGCGCGCGCGCCGCGCCGTCAGGCCCCGACGGCGTCTTCGGCAAGCCGTCGATCTCGGTAAAACTGTCGGCGCTGCATCCGCGCTATGAGGAGAAGCAGGAAGCGCGCACCATGGCGGAACTGCTGCCGCGCGTCGTCGATCTCGCCCGCAAGGCCAAGGCGCTCGACCTCGGCCTCACCATCGACGCCGAGGAAGTCAACCGGCTCGACCTGTCACTCGAACTCTTCGGCAGGCTTGCCCATGAGTCCTCGCTCAAGGGCTGGAACGGGCTCGGCCTCGCCGTCCAGGCCTATGGCAAACGCGCGCGGCCGGTGCTGCAGTGGCTCGCCGATCTGGCGAGCCAGACCGGCCGCAAGCTCCCCGTGCGCCTGGTCAAGGGCGCCTATTGGGACACCGAGGTGAAGCGCGCCCAGGAAGCGGGCCTCGAAGCCTATTCCCTGTTCACCCGCAAGGTCTCGACCGATCTCTCCTATCTCGCCTGCGCCAAATATCTCCTGTCGCGCCGCGATGTTTTCTATCCGCAATTCGCCACCCACAATGCTCATTCCCTCGCCGCCATCGCGGTGATGGCGGGCGATGACCGCTCCTACGAGTTCCAGCGCCTGCACGGCATGGGCCAGGCGCTCTATGAGGAAGTGGCGCGCATTCCGAGGATGCGCCAGCCCTGCCGCATCTATGCGCCGGTCGGCAGCCACGAGGACCTTCTGGCCTATCTGGTTCGCCGGCTGCTCGAGAACGGCGCCAACACCTCCTTCGTCAACCGTCTGGCCGATGACGAGGCGCCGATCGGCGAGATCATCGCCGATCCGGTCGAGCAGGTGTCGGGCCTCAATTCCATTCCGCATCCGCGCATTCCCGTGCCGCGCGACATCTTCGCGCCGCGCATCAATTCGACGGGTTATGCCCTGTGGGATGACGAAACGCGCAAGACGATGCTGACCGGCATCGACAAGGTGCTGGCGAAACCGATCAATGCCTCGGCTCTCATCAGTGGCAAGGCGGCGAAGACAGGTCCGGTACGCCAGATCACCTCGCCGCATGACCGCGCCGTCAAAGTGGGCGAGGTCGCCGAGGCGGACGAAAAGGCGGTCACCCAGGCGATGGCGGATGCAGCCAAGGCGACGATGGGTTGGAATGGCCTGGGGGGTGCAGCGCGCGCAGTTTTGCTGGAGAAAGCGGCCGATCTCTACGAGGCCAATACGGCGCGCTTCATGGCGCTGCTCATTCGCGAAGCCGGCAAGACGCTCGACAATGCGCAGGCCGACCTGCGCGAGGCTGTCGACTTCCTGCGCTATTATGCCGAGCGCGCCCGCAAGGACTTCGAAGCGCCGCTACGGCTGCCCGGGCCGACGGGAGAACTCAACGAGATATCGCTCAACGGCCGCGGTATCTTCGCCTGCATCAGCCCGTGGAACTTTCCGCTGGCGATCTTCACCGGCCAGGTTGCGGCCGCCCTGGCGGCGGGCAATGCGGTGCTCGCCAAGCCCGCCGAGCAGACGCCGCTCGTCGCTTTCGAGGCTGTGAAGATTCTGCATGAGGCAGGTGTCCCGCCCGATATCCTGCACTACCTGCCGGGCGATGGCGCCCGGATCGGCAAGGTCCTTCTCGCCCATCCGGCCTTGTCGGGTGTGGCCTTCACCGGCTCGAACGACACGGCCTCGATCATCAACCGCTCGCTCAGCGGCCGCGACGGCGCCATCCTGCCGCTCATCGCCGAGACCGGCGGCATGAACGCCATGATCGTCGATTCCTCGGCACTTCCCGAGCAGGCGGTGCGCGATGTTCTGGCGTCCGCCTTCGACAGCGCCGGCCAGCGCTGCTCGGCGGCGCGCGTCCTGTTCGTCCAGCAGGATATCGCGAGCCGGCTGATCCCGATGCTGGAAGGAGCGATGGCCGAGCTCACCATTGGCGATCCGCTCGACTACGCAACCGATGTCGGACCGGTGATCGACGATGATGCGAAAAAGATGCTGACCGATCACAAGGCCCGCATGGCGAAGGAGGCCAAGACCATCCTCGACATGCAATTGCCGGGTTCGACCAAGGCCGGGACCTTCGTCTCGCCGGCAGCCTATGAGATCCCCGCGATCTCGACCCTCAAGCGGGAGGTCTTCGGGCCGATCCTGCATGTCGTGCGTTTCGCCGGCGATCGCCTGGACGACGTCTGTGGTGCCATCAATGCGACGGGCTTCGGTCTTACACTTGGTCTTCATACCCGCATCGAGACGACGGTCGAGGAGGTGCGGGCCCGCGTCAAGGTCGGCAACATGTATGTCAACCGCAACCAGATCGGCGCCGTGGTCGGCGTGCAGCCCTTCGGCGGCGAGGGCCTGTCAGGCACCGGCCCCAAGGCCGGCGGGCCGCACTATCTCAATCGCTTCGCCACCGAGCGCGTCGTCTCGATCGATACCACCGCCTCCGGCGGCAATGCCGCGCTGATGAGCATGGAAAGTGGCGAACGGGGCCACGAGTGATCACGGCCGACATCGCCATCCTGGGGGCGGGGCTGGCGGGAGCGGCGGCGGCCTGTTTCTGCGCCGGGCACGGGCTTTCGACGGTCGTGCTCGAAGCGCGGGAGCGCACCGGCGGGCGCGGATTCACCCGCAGGTTCCTGGACAGCGAGGACAATCTCGAATTCGGCGGCAGCTGGATCACGCCCTGGCACGACCGCATCCGTCACCATGCCGACAGAACCGGCATCACCTTGCGGCCCACCCATCCCGTCACCGAGCATCGCTGGCATGACGGTGAGACGCTGCGCTCCGGCATTCCGGCATCTGACGCGGCCCGCGCCGCCTTCGAGCGCGCGCAGGCGACGATCAAAGCCGATGCTCTTCTGTACAAGGCGGGGAAACCCTTTGCGTGGCAGGGACCGCTGACGCTCGACCAATATCTCGACCGCATCGGTGCCAGTCCCGAAGCGCGCACGCATGTGCTGGCCTGGTGGACGATTTCCGGCAATGGCGACCCGACGAAGATCTCCGCGACCGAATTCCTGTCGAGCTGCGCCTATGGCGATGGCCGGCCCGAGAGCATGATCACGGCGCTTTGCCACACGCTGGTGCCGGGCGTCGGCATATTGGCCGAACGCATGATTTCGCTGGCAAAGGCCGACCTGCGTCTGAATTCGCCCGTGAAGGCCGTGGACCATGATCCCGATGGTGTGACGATCACTGGCACGAACGGACAAAGAGTGAAGGCGCGCGCCGTCATATGCTGCCTGCCGCTGAACGCGCTTGCGGCCCTGCGCTTCACGCCGGAACTGTCCGATGCAAAGCGCCGCGCCATCGCCATCGGCCATGGCGGGCGCTCGCTGAAACTCTGGCTGCGGGTCAAAGGTGTCGCGCCCGGAATCCTGGCAAGCGGCGGACCGGGCGGCCTGCGCTGGCTGTTCTCCGAGCGCCAGGCGTCGGATGGCGCCACACTGATCGTCGGCTTCGCTCTGGCCGACGGCACGCTCGATCCGCGGGACCGAAATGACGTCTCAGCCTCACTGGCGCGGTTCTTCCCGGAAGCCGAGCTCATCGCCTGGGATTGGCATGACTGGATCGGCGATCCCTTTTCCCGCGGCACCTGGGTGGCCCTGCCAGCGGAAGAGGCCTGGATCTGCGATACGGATGTCTGGGGCAGGGAGGGCCGCCTCGCCTTCGCCACCTCGGATTTTGCCGAGACTTCCGCCGGCTGGTTCGAGGGCGCCATCCGCTCGGGCGAGGCCGCCGCCCAGGCTACCGTGGCGACCCTGCAAAAATAATCCTTTGAATCGTGCTAGGCTTACCTATCTGTAACGTCGCTTTGGCGGGACTTGCTCGAGGAGGGCGGTGGATATGGCGAATGTCAAATCCAGCGCGCCGGTGAAGACCGGCACCATGAAGACACCGGCTTCCGCGCAAGAGGATGTTTCATCCTTCCTCGAGCAGGTGAACCGCATGCCGCCCGTCGAACGCCGCGCCGGCGAGCGTGGCCGCCTGATCTTCGCCATGGACGCGACCATGAGCCGGCAGCCGACCTGGGACCGCGCCCTGCAGATCCAGAGCGAGATGTTCATCGAGACCGAGAAGATCGGCGGCCTCGACGTCCAGCTCGTCTATTTCCGCGGCTTCAATGAATGCCGCGCCTCCAAATGGGCGAGCGAGCCTTCGGCCCTTGCCCGCATGATGACGGGTGTAGACTGCCGGGGCGGCAATACGCAGATCGGCAAGGTTCTCAGCCACATCCGCCGCGCCGCCAGTGAAGGCAAGATCAGCGCTGTCGTCTATGTCGGCGATGCGATGGAAGAGAATGTCGACCGCCTGTGCCAGACGGCGGGTGAGATCGGGCTTCTGAACGTGCCGATCTTCATGTTCCAGGAAGGCACCGATGGCGTGACCGAACAGGCCTATCGCGAAATCGCGCGTCTCACGCGCGGCGCCTATTTCCGTCTCGATGCCACATCCGCCCGGCAGTTGCGCGAGCTCCTGGCCGCGGTCGCCGTCTATGCCGCCGGCGGGCGCCAGGCGCTCGCCGATCACTCGCGCGAGAAGGGCGGAACCGCGCGCCTTCTCCTCGAACAGTTGCGATGATAAAGCCCTGAAATGCAAAATCTGATCATCGCGCTCGCCATCGCCCTTGGCGGCTATTGGCTCTTGCGCCAGTTCATCGCGACGCCGGCGACGCAAGCGGCGGGCTTGATGCGCAAGGCGGGCGGCGTGGCGCTCATCGCGGTCGCGGGCTTTCTGACGCTGCGCGGTTCCTTCAATGCCGCCATCCCGCTCTTCGTCCTGGGGCTCGGCCTGCTCGGCAAATCCGGCCTGTTTCCTGGCGGCTTTCCGTGGGGCCAGAAGTCGGCGGGCCAGCGCTCGCGCGTCGCCACCAGCCTGCTCGCCATGGAGCTCGACCACGATTCGGGCCGCATGGAGGGGAGCGTGCTGGCGGGACCCTTCAAGGGCCGCCTGCTGTCCCAGCTCGGCGACGAGGAGCTCCGGGCGTTCCATCGCCAGTGTACGTCAGTCAACGACCAGAGCCGGGCCTTGTTCGAGGCCTGGCTCGATCGCAGCAAGGCCGGCTGGCGCGAGGCCTGGAATGCCGCTCCCGGCTCCGCTTCGGCGCCCTCAGGCAAGATGAGCCGGGCGGAAGCCCTGGCGGTTCTGGGACTGAAGGAAGGGGCAACGGCGGACGACATTCGTGCCGCCCATCGCCGCCTGATGAAGGAGTTCCATCCCGACCATGGCGGCTCGGACTATCTGGCCGCCAAGATCAACCAGGCCAAAGACGTGTTGCTTTAGGTTGGGATTACGCTTCGCATCGCCAAAATCTAGCCCTGCGGCTTGAGCGTGGCGCAGTCGACGCCCTTGCGCGACAGGCTCTTGCAGGCGCTCTTGGCGGTCTTGGCCGTGAAGCCGGACATGCGAGCGCGGAAGATCGTCTCCTCGCCCTTCTTCACTTCGACCGTATAGGCCTGCTTGCTGGAAAAGAGCTTGGGATTGAGATTGCGCGCCTTGTAGAGGGCGTCCTGCGCGGCCTTCTTGGTCGGATAGGCGCCGATCTGGATGTTCCAGGATGACTCGACCGACGCCACGACGACCTTACCGCCTTCCGTCTCGTCCGGCTTCTTGACCTTGAAGGGGAGCTCCGGCGCCATCGAGGCCTCGAGGGGAGCGACGGAAGCCACTTGCTGGGGGGCGACATCGGGATCGGCGACTTCACCCGAAACCCGGGCGAGATCGGCCTGATCGGCGGTTACGGTGGCGTAGGTCGTGCCTGGCAGCTCGGCGGCATTGCCGGCCTGCTCGGCCAGTTCCTCATTGTCATAGCCGCCGATATCACCTTCAGGCTCCGGCATCAGGTCCGCCACCTTGCCCGAGCGCCGCTTCTTGGCGGGTTTCGTGGCCGGCTCTTCAGCCACGGCGGCGACCTGTTTCTCCATCTCGCCCATCCTGGGCGTCGTGCCCTCGATCGCGGAAGCGAGCGTCGTGCCGCCTACGCACTTCGGGAAGGCCTTGTTGAGCATCGCGATCATGTAGTTGTCGCGGGCCCGGCCCGTGCGGCCGCCCATGACCACGCCGATGATGCGCTTGTCGCCGCGCTTCGCCGAGGTGGTGAGGTTGAAGCCCGACGACCTGATATAGCCGGTCTTGATGCCGTCGGTTCCCTCGAACCGGCCGAGAAGGCGGTTGTGGCTGCGAATGGTGCGCTTGCCATAGACGAAGGATTTGGTGCGGAAATAGGGATAGTATTGCGGGAAGTCGCGCTGCACCCTGAGGCTGAGCGTCGCCATGTCGCGCGCCGTCGTCAGCTGCTTGGGATCGGGCAGGCCGGACGCGTTGCGGAAGGTGGTGCGCGACATGCCGAGCGCGCGCGCCGTCTTGGTCATCCGCTGGGCGAAGGCCGACTCGCTGCCTTCGAGATTTTCACCGATGGCGACCGCGATATCATTCGCCGACAAGGTGATGAGCGCCTTGATCGCATCCTCGACGCGGATGGTGTCGCCGGGCTTCAGGCCGAGCTTGGTCGGCGGGCGGGCGGCGGCATAACGCGAGACGGAAAATCTGGTATCGAGAGTGACGCGCCCGGCCTTGAGCTCCTGGAACAGGATATAGAGCGTCATGACCTTGGTGAGCGAGGCGGGATAGCGCTTGCCATCCGCGTCGCTCGAGAACAGGATCTCGCCCGTCCGGGCATCGACCGCAAGCGCCGAGAACTGGACCTTCGCCCAGGCCGCCTCGATGGTTCCCACGCTGACGAAGAGCAGCAGCGCCAGGCTGAGCATCAAGTGGCGGACGGCCCGTGACAGCATCTTCAGAATCCCCTGATGCGGAGCGAATCCGCTTTCTTTACCCATTCTAACGCAACCGGGCGACCGAAATCGGATGAATGTCCAGGCTCGATCCAACCCCAGCCTTTTAATCCTGTCCGCGCCGCCCGCCGTCCCCATCCCGCCGCCTATTTCGCTCAAACGCACTTACCAATTTGTAAAACTGCAAAATTCCGTGGCTAAAGTGAAATTGTGCACTGCAAAATAAATCTTGACTTCCATTGTGCACTGCATATATTGCTCTGCATCAGAGTTGAGTACTCACCCCCATCCATCCAGGAGTTTCTGCAATGATCAAGTCGTTCGAGGATTTCCAGTCTTTCGGCAAAGACAGCGTCGATGCCTATGTCGCTTCCGCGACGGCCTTCAGCAAGGGCCTGCAGACGATCACGGCCGAAGCCGTCGATTTCTCGCGCAAGTCGTTCGAGCGCGGCACCGAAGCCTTCGAGAAGGCCTCTTCGGCCAAGTCCTTCGACAAGGCTCTCGAAGTCCAGCAGGGCTACGCCAAGGAAGCCTATGAGGCGTTCCTCGGCCAGATGAACAAGTTCGGTGAGCTCTACATGGCCACCGCGAAGGAAGCCTATAAGCCCTTCGAGTCGAAGCTTGCCGGCCTTGCGCCGAAAGTGACAAAGTAAGTCTGGATTTCAGTCTAGGCTTTTTGAACCCGGGGACGTCCGTCTCCGGGTTTTCTTTTTGGGCGATGCCCTGCTGAAAAATACGCCAGATTGGCGTGAACCGAGCCTTTTGGCCCCGATCGGAGTCGATGAAGGCGCTGCTCGGGAAGGCTCGGGCGGCCAGCCATGCGGTGGAAACCAGGGCGTGTCCCAAATTCGCCGCCTTTAGCCTCTCCCATTCCTCACCCCAGAACCTATATAATCGATCGCATGAGCCAGCGAGACTCGAAACACGACAATGGACAGACGGGTGTCATCACCCGGACGGCGGCCAAGACGAAGAAGCCGTCGCTGTACAAGGTCCTTTTGCTGAATGACGACTACACGCCCATGGAGTTCGTCATCGTCGTGCTGGAACGGTTCTTCAACAAGGGCAGGGACGAGGCGACCCGCATCATGCTGCATGTCCACCAGAAAGGGGTCGGCATCTGCGGCGTCTACACGTTCGAGATAGCGGAGACGAAGGTGACGCAAGTCATGGACTTTGCGCGCAAGCACCAACATCCGCTACAATGCACTATGGAAAAAGAATAGGAGCCCAGAGGGTGCCGACATTCTCCCGCAGCCTAGAGAAAGCTCTCCACCGCGCGCTCGCCATCGCCAATGAGCGCAGCCACGAATATGCGACGCTCGAGCATCTGCTTCTCGCCTTGACCGACGACAAGGATGCCGCTGCCGTCATGCGCGCCTGCAGCGTCGACATCAACATCCTGCGGCGTAATCTCGAAAGCTATATCGACAACGAGCTCGCCAATCTCATCGTCGACAACGTCAAGGAATCGAAGCCGACGGCTCGAACAAGCGGCTGTTCTGCAGCAGCCAGGATGCCGGCAGCAAC
>CAZICN010000065.1:0-17690 GCA_964537655.1 uncultured Aestuariivirga sp. | reverse complement strand
TCGTACTAGTCGAAGAAATTGCCCTGCAGGTGAAGGGAGTTGATCGGGTCGAACTCCGTCACATTGGCGAGATTGATGCGCACCGGCCGGCTGCGCACCACCTTGATCGGCTGCTTGGCATAGCAATGGGCGATGGTGTTGCAGGCATAGAACTCGTTCTCGCCGTCGAAATTCGTGTCGAAGGCGTTCATGATCATCGCCATTTCCTGCCATCGGGCGTTTTCCGGCGTGCCGAGCAGGCGGGATTTGGCGACCTCAGCCATTTCGGGATTCTTCGCCGGGTCGGGATCGATGACGAACAGGCCATACATGCCCTTGTGGATGTGGCGCGCCAGCGGCAGCGCATGGCAGTGATAGAGGTGGCAGCCATAGGGCCTGGCGTCGAATTCATAGGTGAATTCGCCGCCCGGCGGCACCAGGCCGGCGCCCGGAATGCCGTCCATGCGCGCCGCGTGGAAGCCGTGGAAATGCATCGAATGCGGATGCGAGCCGAAATTCTTGAAGACGATGCGCACCCGCTCGCCCTCGGTCGCGCGAAGAGCAGGGCCGGGGACGCGCCCGTTGAAGGTCCAGGCCGGGAACATGACGCCCGGCGCGATCTCGATCTCCTTGTCCTCGGCCGTCACCTGGAAGGTGCGCAGCCTGCGCCCGTCGGGAAGCATCGAGACCTCGCCTTGCTCCCAGTCGGTCAGCATGGCCGTCGGGTCGAAGCCGTTCCGCGCCGAATCGACATCGCCGATGGTGATCATCTCGCCATGCGCGTTCATGTGATTGCTGGCGCCATAGGTCTGGGGCGCGGCCGCTCCGGCCCCGTGGCCCTGATGTGACGCTGTCTGTTCCGCCTGGCCGAGCGCGTTTTTAGTACCGATGACGGCGGCGCTGGCCGCGAGGAGACCCGCGCCCATGAAACCACGTCGCTTGAGGTCGAATGGCAACCAGCCCGTCATATGATCCGCTCCTTCTTAGCCCCTACTCTTAATAAGAGCATAAGGGCATTAATATAGCAATGGCTATGTTTTGAATTAAGTCGCAGAATATCGTATAGCCTGGGCTAAGAAGTTTATTTTCGAGTGCCGCCGATGAAATTGAAGAAGGTCGCCATCCCCGAAAGCTCGCTCGTCGATGCCGACACCCATGTCGAGAGCTTCCGCCAGACGCGCCACAACCGGCGCACCGAACTGGTCGAGGATTATGTCGAGCTGATTGCCGATCTGATCGCTGACCGCGGCGAGGCGCGCCAGGTCGATGTCGCCCAGAGGCTTGGCGTCGCGCAGCCGACCGTCGCCAAGATGCTGAAACGCCTCGCCACCGACGGGCTCATCCAGCAGCGGCCTTATCGCGGCGTCTTCCTCACCGAAGCCGGCCTCAGCCTTGCCGAGAAGAGTCGCGAGCGCCATCAGATCGTGGAGAATTTCCTCTGCGCCCTGGGCATCAGCGCCGAGACGGCGCGCGTCGATGCCGAGGGCATCGAGCATCATGTCAGCCTCGAGACGCTGAATGCCTTCAAGGAGTTCCTGCGCCGGAGATAGCTCAAAGGCGCGGCATCCTCCGGCCTGCCCCTTTTGCGTGAATCATGCCATCATGGGTGCCGCTGACGGGGTGGGCGTGTAGTGTGGTGGTTCAGAAATTCCCTCCAGTGTTGCGGTCAGGATTCGAGGCATTAGTAGGCATGGTTCGAAGCGTGGTCACGCGATCGGGTCTGTGGCGGCTGGTCATTGTCCTTGCCGGCATGGTGTTCCTCGCCCTGAGCGCTGAAGCGGCACAGATATCGGTGTCATCGGATGACGGCTCGCCCATGATCACGATCAGGGGCGAGATTGACCTGACCGATGCGGCAGCCTTCCTGCGCCGGACGGCCGGGCTCACGGACGCCGTTATCGTCCTGCGCAGTTCGGGGGGCAACGCCGTCGCTGGCATGCAGATCGGCAAGGCGATCCGGAAAAAGGGCTTTCTCACCGTCGTGCCCGCCTCCACCAATTGTGCCTCGGCCTGCGCGCTGGCCTGGCTCGGCGGGCTGCGGCGCTTCATGGCGGAGGATTCGCAGATCGGCTTTCATGCCGCCTATGTCATGAAAGGCGGACGGCCGCGAAGCAGCCAGGCCGCGAATAAATACATTGCGGAATATGTGGAGGAACTGGGCCTGCCCCGGACCGCCGTCACCCATATCACCGGCGCGCCGCCGGAGCGGCTCTACTGGCTGACGATCGCCGCCGCGCGCGAGCTCGGGATCAAGGCCGAGGCCTACACGCCTGACCTGATGACGGGCGCCCTTGGCGAGGCGCCGCCGGGGCCCGCCGCCGCCATCAGGCGGATCACCGCCGCCGATCTGCTGGGCGTTGACTACCCGGACATGCCGATCGGCGGCATCAGCGCCGAGGACTGCGAGGCGCGCTGCCGCAACGACGGCGAATGCGCCGCCTTCACCTTCAACGAGAAGCGCCGGACCTGTTTCCTGAAGGCGAGTGCGGAGCTTGCCGTGTCTTATGACGCGGCGGTCTCCGGCTATCGCGTGCCGTGGGAGGCCCGCGTCCGTCGCATCGCGATGACGATCCAGGAAGCGACCGATTATCCCGGCAACGATATCGACCGGCTGAAGGACACCACATTCAAGGCCTGCCTCATCGCCTGCAGTGACAGCACGGCCTGCAAGGCGGTCACCTTCATCGCCGGCCGCCGCGAATGCTGGCTCAAGAACGGCACGGGGTCGGCCGAGCCGCGCAGCGGACTGGTTTCCGCCGTCAAGTAGCAGACCCTATGGCTGGGGGGCACCGACGCATTCGGGGATGCGGATCTTGATGCCGCCCTTGGCAAGCTCCGCGGCGCCGGCGCAGACCGGGAAACCCGCCAGGCGCATCAGGGCGATCGCCTTCTGCCGATCCGCTTCGAGCCAGCCCGGATCGCCGGTCCAGCCTTCGATGCTGATCCCGGGCAATGCCCTGATTGCGTCGGCGGCGAGCGCCCTGGCCTCATCGACCCGTTTCGCCGCGGCGAGGAAGCTGGCGAGCTCGATATAGTCGCTGTCGGTGAACATCGCGCGCGGCACCCGCTCGCGCACCTTGATCGCTTCCCCGGTGCGCCCGTCATAGAAGAGCCCGGCACTCTGGAAGCGCAGCGCCCAGGGCGGAGCGCCCGGATCGAGCCTGACGGCAAGTGCCGCGGCATCGGCGCCTTCCTTGGCGCGGCCGAAGGCCAACCCCCAATAGGCGAAGCGCGTCAGCACATCGGCCGAGTTCGGGTTGAGGCCGAGGGCCTTGTCGAATTCGGCTTCGCCCTGCTTCAACTCGCCCCCCAGGGCCAGCGCCATGCCGAGCCCGGCATGGGCATCGGCGTCGAGCGGGTCGAGTTCGACCGCGCGGCGCGCCGCGGCGAGATAGTTCGTGTAGGTTCTGTCCCAGCTTTCGGTCCAGCGCATCGAAAAGGCATGGCAGTTGCTGAGCAGCACCCAGGCGCGCGCAAAGGCGGGATCGATCTCGAGCGCGCGCTCGAGCAGCGAGAAGCATTCGGCGATGCTCTCCCTGGTTTCGCGCTGCTTCGCTTCCGCCGCCAGCACATAGAGATCATAGGCGCCGAGATCGCTCGGCCGCTTGCGCAGCGCCTTCTGGCGATCGGCGCTGGCGATGGTGCCGGCGATGCCGCTGAGCTGGCCTGAGACATCCTGCGAAAGCTCGGCCTGTACCTTGAAAATGTCGGCGACCGGCCGGTCCCAGCGCTGCGACCACACATGGGCGCCGGAAGCGGTGTCGATGAGCTGCCCGGTGATACGCACCTCCTCGCCGTCACGCTGGATAGAGCCTTCCAGCACATAGCCGACATCGAGGGCACGCCCGATCTCCCTGATGTCGGTCGGGCGGCCGCGATAGGTCTCGACCGAATTGCGCGCGATGACCTCGAATTCGCGGAAGCGGGCAAGGTCGGTGATGATGTCCTCGGTGATGCCGCTGGCGAGGCGTCCGGTCACATCGTCGCCGCCGAGATTGTCGAAAGGCAGCACGGCGATCGACGGCTTGATGCCGGGCTTGCTTGCCGGCATCAGCCACCAGGCCACGGCCGCGAGCACGAGGGCGGCGCCGAACAGTGCCAGCATCGAGCCGCGCGGAGGCGCTGGTGCGAGGGGTTCGGCGGTGGCCGCCGCCACGGTTTCCGCACCTGCCTTGTCCATCGTCTCGGAAAACAGATAGCCGCGGCGGGGAATGGTGCGCAGCAAGGCCTGGCCGTCCGCGCCCAGCGCCTGGCGGATATCGTGGATGCATTGGGTGAGTGAATCGTCGGTGACGATGACATCGGGCCAGATCGCCGTGATCAATTCGTCCTTGGCGACGACGCGACCGGCATGGCGCACGAGATGGAGCAGGAGCTCGAAGGACTTGCGCCTGAGCGCGATGTCGCCGGCCGGCCCCGACAGCCGGCCCTTGCCGGTGTCGAGCGTAAAGGCCCCGAAACGGTAGATATCGTTCGCCGCATCCGGCATGCCGCAGGAAGTAGCATGAAAGATCCTGCCCGGCCAATCGGTCAGTCGCGCTTGTCGAGCCATCTGGCGCGATGGACGTCCCTGACATTGGCGATGAAGCCGGTGATGGCGGGCGAGACGAGATTTCGCGACACCGGCCAGTAGAGCGGGATGGCCGCCATGTCGTCCATCGCCATGCGCTCGGCGTCGCGCAGCATCTGCCGGCGCCGCGCCGCGTCGGCTTCGACCGCCGCCTGTTTCAGGAGTGCATCGAGTGCCGGATCGGCATAGCTGCGGTAATTGTTCGGATGGTCGCTGGCGAGGAGGCCGAGCACGTCGCCGGCGTCGCTATAGTCGAGGACCCAGCGGCCCGTCGCCACATCATAGTCGCCTTTGGCCCGGGCCTCGAGATGGGCCGGGATGTCGGCGCGAAGCAGGCTCACCTCGACGCCGATTTCCCGCCACAGGTTGGCGATGACGTCGCCGAGCCTGATCTGGCTGTCGAGATTTGACGATCGCAGAGTGAGCTTCAATGGCCTCGTCGCATCATAGCCGGCTTGTGCAAGCGCTTGCCGCGCCCGCTGCCGCCGCTCGCCCAGCGGCACATCCGCCCAGTCCGGCCGGTAGGTCTGCGCCTCGAAGCCCGCGATGCCGGGCGGAACCCATCCGAGGGCCGGAATTTCCCCGAGACCGACGGCGGCCACCAATGCGTCGCGGTCGAGGGCCATCGAGAGAGCCCGGCGGACTTCCGCATTGCCGAATGGCGGCTTTGCCGGATTGAGCACGAGATACCAGATGCCGGGCGCCGGCGCCGTGCGGGCTTCGCCCTTATGCGAGGCGTCGAGATGATCGTTCCTGCCCTGGGGAAATTGCGTCGCGATGTCGATCGTCCCGTTCTCATAGGCCATGAGCGCCGCCGCCTCGTCGAGCACATGATAGCGGACTTCATCGATCGCCACCGAGGCATGGCCGTAATAGGCATCGTTGCGCCGGCTTCGGATGAGGTCTGGCGTCGCTTCGGCGAGCCGGTAGGGTCCGTTGCCGACAAGATGCTGGGGGCTTGCCCAGTCGGCGCCGGTCTTCTCGACGACATGCCGCGGCAGCGGGTAGGCCGTCGGCTGGATGAGGGCTTCGAGAAGAAAGGGCGTCGGCCTTTCGAGCCGCAGGATGAGCGTGCGGTCATCGGCGGCGGCGGCGCCAAGCGCCGACATGTCCGCCAATTTGCCGGTGGCGATGGCTTCGGCGTTCTTGAGGGGAAACTGGATATAGGCGAAGGCCGAGGCGGTCCTGGGATCGACCAGCCGCCGGAAGGCGAAGACGAAATCATGGGCGGTGAGCGGGACGCCATCGCTCCAGGAGAGCCCGTCGCGCAGCCGGAATGTATAGGTGAGCCCGTCCGCCGAGATGGACCAGGACTCCGCCTGGCCCGGTATCGGCCGGCCTGCCGCATCTTCGGTGACAAGGCCTTCGAACAGGTCGCCCAGGATCGCGTCCGATTTGTCTCCGGTCATTCGTTGCGGATCGAGCGACGGCGGTGCCGCCGGTATCTGCACATTGAGCGTCGCGGCCGCGACTGCTCCGGTGAGCAGGACCCAGCCAGCGATGACGGTGAGAATCAGTTTCGTGATGATCGTCATGTCGCATTCCCCGTGTGAAGTGCGGGGAATGTTCGTCGGGAGCTGACGGAAAGTCAGGAAATCCGGCTGAAATCTCGCTGAAATCGCGGGCCCGTCCCATGACGTTCGATGTGAGGGAGTGCTCGCCCTTGAAATGCGGCGGGGGTTTAATCATAGTCGTCATACTTCAACTAACGCTGGCCCGGACGGCAGAAACGTCATCGCCGTGATGTCGTCGATGATGAAGCGCCCGGTCGGCGGGGACTACGAGACTATTGCCTGACCGCGTTTCATCTCTGGCGCCGCTGCAGCATCCCGTCTTCAGGGCCGTCTGGATCGCGAGCTTCGTGTCCAACATGGGCTCGCTCATCCAGAATGTCGGCGCCGCCTGGATGATGACCGCGATCGCCAGCTCGGACGACCTGGTGGCGCTGGTCCAGGCCTCGCTGGCGCTCCCCATCATGCTGTTCTCGCTGCCCTCCGGCGCCATCGCCGACAATTTCGGCCGCCGCAAGGTGATGCTGGTGGCGCAGAGCTTCATGCTGGCGGTATCGGTCCTGCTCGCTCTTTCGGCCTATACGGGAACGCTTACCCCCTGGCTGCTCCTGACCTTCACCTTCCTGCTCGGTTGCGGAAACGCCCTCAACAATCCGTCCTGGCAGGCGGCCGTCGGCGACATGGTGCCCCGGTCCGACATTCCGGCGGCGGTGACCCTGAACAGCATGAACTACAATCTCTGCCGCAGCGTCGGACCCGCTCTGGGCGGCCTCATCGTCGCGGCGGCGGGTGCCGTTGTGGCCTTCGTGATCAACGCGGTGAGCTATCTGGCGCTCATCGCCGTGCTCGCCTGGTGGAAGCCCAAGACTTCGCCCGATCCGCTGCCGCGCGAGACGATGGGGATCGCAATGTCCGCCGGCCTTCGTTATCTCGCAATGTCGCCCAATATCGCACGGGTGATGTGCCGCGCCTCGATCTTCGGTTTCTCGACCGTGGCTTCATTGGCCCTGTTGCCGCTCGTGGCGCGCGATCTGCTCGGCGGCGACGCCTTGCTCTATGGGCTTCTCTTCGGCGCCTTCGGCCTCGGCGCCGTGGGCGGCGCCCTGTCGAGCGCCAGACTGCGCAGCCTGTTCTCCAACGAGACCTGCGTGCGCCTCGGCTTTCTGGGCTTCGTCGTCTGCCTCGCCACCGTGGCGCTCAGTTCCGAGGCATGGCTGAGCGGCCTCGCCGTGATGCTGGGCGGGGCGAGCTGGGTCATCACCTTGTCGCTGTTCAACGTCACCCTGCAACTCTCCACCCCGCGCTGGGTGGTGGGGCGCGTCCTGTCGCTCTATCAGACGGCGACCTTCGGCGGCATGGCGCTCGGCAGCTGGATCTGGGGCGTGATCGCCGAGGACCGGGGCTCCGGCTCGGCCCTCCTCGCCGCCGCCGGCGTCGCCTTGCTGGGGGCGCTTGTCGGCTTGCGATGGTTCGCGATGCCGGACCAGAGCGAGCTCAATCTCGATCCGTTGGGGCGTTGGCGCGAGCCCAGCCTCGCCCTCGACCTCAAGCCGCGCAGCGGACCGATCAGGATCGCCGTCGACTATGTCATCCGCCAGGAGGACATGCGCGACTTCCTCGATGCCATGGCCGAGCGCCGGCGGATTCGCCGGCGCGACGGTGCCCGCGACTGGATGCTGTTCCGCGATGTCGAGAATCCGGAAATCTGGACCGAAATGTACAACGCGCCGACCTGGGCCGATTATGTCCGCCTCGCGCAGCGCGTCACCTTCGCCGATGTTGCGGTCTCGGACAGGATCCGCCAGATGCACAAGGGCGGCGAGCCGCCGCGCGTGCGCCGCCTCATCGAGCGCACCACGGCCCGCGCCGATTTCGGCGATGCGCCCAAGGGCGTCATCGAGCATTGAGAAGAATGCGGAGCGGGCTACTCCGTGGCCGCCGCCGCGCAATCGGCGCCGAGCAGCAGCTCCGTCAGGTCGTGATAGCGCTGGCCGTCCAACCCGGTCAGCTCCCTGATGCGCTCGATCCGGGTATAGACCGTGTTCGGGTGCTTGTTGAGGAGGCGGGCCGCCTTCTGCATGTTCATGTCGGCCTGGGCGACGGCGCGCAGGGTCGCGATGAGAGCGCCGCCCACTTTCGCATCGGCGTTGACGAGGGTGGCGACCCAGTTCGGCGGTGTGGATCTGACATAGTCGGTGCCGCGATGCACCAGCAGGCTGCGGATGGGCAGGGCCGCGAACTGCACGACGCGGCTCTCCACGGTCGCGAGATCGAGCGCGATCGTCGCCTCGTTCAGCGCCTTGGGCAGAAACGATGTGGAGGGATGGTCGGCGCTCACCCCGGCGAGGACGGCCGGACCCAGGGCCATGAGCATCGGATGGATGCGCTCGGCGAGATCGGCCTGCGGCGCCGTCCAGCCCGACTGCCGCCGCTTGGCTGAGATCACGGCGGCGACGGCATTGTTGCGCGTGCCGACGAGCAGGCGGATGGAGAGCGCGGCCAGCGCCCCGGTGAGCGCGTTGGCGATGCGCTGGGCGCGGGCCGGGTTCTCCATCTCGGCGGCGTTGACGGGCTGCACGACGGCCACGCAATAGGCCTGGCGCTGTTCGAGATAGCCGGCGCGCTTCAGGAGCCTCGCGACGCGGCCGTCCGATTCATCGTAGCCGTTGAGAAGAATGTTGAAGAGCTCGCTGCGCCGGTCGCCCTCGGCTTCGGCGAGGGCGCGCGTGTGTTCGACATAGTCGGCCGTGACGATGGAGCTGATGGTGTTGGTGTATTCGATGGCGAAGTCGGCAACAGCGGATATCGCATGCTCGGGGTTGCAGCAGCCGGCCGCTACGGCGGCATCGCGCATCCAGGGAGACAGGAGCCGATGGCCGGACCGATAGGCATGCAATATGGCCTCGAGCGGAAACCGCTGTGCCGCCCGGCGCTGCGCATGCGCCCTGACGAACGCGAAGCCACTGGGCTCGCCGCCGCCGAACAGCCGGCGGATCTCATCGATATGCTCGCTCGTATGGCGCTCGAGCTCCGGCATCACCTCGGGGTTGCCCGAATGCGAGAAGGCCGGAACTTCCGCCAGCACGGCATCGCGCAGCATGCCGCGCACCTTGTGCACGCCGCGCTCGAGCGACGCCGCGGCGGCGGGAACTATGCCGGTCTCGACGAGCCGGTCCAAGGCTCGCCGAAGCGCTGCGGGGTCGGAAGGTCGGTCAGCCAACATTTGTGAAGTCTTCACAATAGGAAGCTTCACTTTACCAGTGGAGTCGCCATGTTCAAGGTCAATCCCTGGTGATAGTTCACAGTCAGGGATGCAATCCCGGATCAACGGAGGATCACATGGCGAAGTATCTGTTTGTCTATCATGGTGCGAAGGCCCCGACGAACCCCGAGGATATCCAGGCGGTGATGAATGCCTGGGGTGCCTGGTTCGGCTCACTGGGGGCGGCGGTCATTGACGGGGGCAACCCGGTCGGCAAATCGAGCACCGTCAGGCCGGACGGCTCGCTCGTCAGCGGCGGCGGCGCCAATCCGGCGAGCGGCTACAGCCTGATCGAGGCCTCGAGTCTCGATGACGCGCACAAGAAGGCCAAGGGTTGCCCGCTGCTGAAGGCGGGCGGCTCGATCGAGATCGCCCAGGCCATGGACATGTAGGCACCAGCGCGGGACGCTAATGCGAGATCGCGAGGCCCTGCTCGATGGCGAGCACGAGCCGGTCGAAGCCGATGCCGGTGCCGCTGCTGCGCGCCCTGGCATCGGCGGCATCGGCGAAGGCGGCCTGTTCGGTATAGGTCATGACGGTCTTGGCTCCCTTGCCGGCGAATTCCACCGTAACGAGCGAGGCCGAGATCGCGCGCGTGCCCTCGTTCATCGCATAGGCGTAGATGATCTGGCGGCCCGGCATGATGTCGAGATAATGCGTACGCATTCCGTGTTCGACGCCTTCGCGCGTCCGCCAGCGCAGGCTTTCGCCGCCGCCGATGCGGAAGTCGAATCTGTCTTCCTCGACCGTCCAGTCCGGATGGCAGCTGGTCCATTGCCGCTTGCGCGCCTGCTCCGACCAGAAGCTGAAAGCGTGGCGCGGGCTTCCCGGTAGTTCGCGCTCGATGACGAATTCCGTATGCTTCACATAAACGCCCATCTCAGTCTTCCTTCTCAGGCGATTGGCTCATGGCCTGGACCAGGCGGTCGAAGGCCTTGTTCATATGGGTTTCGCGCTGCCTGACCCATTGCGCCACCGATTTGAGCGCATGGGGCCGCATGCGGTAGGTGCGCACCCGGCCTGATTTCTGCGACAGCACAATGCCGCCGTCCTCCAGCACTTTCAGGTGCTTGAGCGCCGAGGGCAGGGTGATCGAAGCCGGCTCGGCCAGTTCGCTGACCGTTGCCGGGCCGCGGGCGAGGCGCTCCACCATGCCGCGCCGATAGGGATCGGCGAGCGCATGGAACAGGCGGTCGAACTGCTCCGGTTTCATCGCGAGCATCGATCCATCGCGGGATGGATGCAGGGCGTCAGCGGCATTGGCCTCACCAGATAGTTTCCTAATATGGAAACTATTAAGCGGATATCGGGTTTTGCGCAAGAAATAGTTTCCGATCTGGACAACTTTTTATCGAACCCTCTGTTTTGTGACAGAAACCAGGCTTGTCTGCGAAATGGCCTTGTGTCAGTCTGCCCCTTGGGCAAGCCTGTTTCGGGGTTTCCGCTCATGGCGATCTCCATTGTCGCACGGCCTGTCGGGCGAGCCTTCACCCGCCGGCTCATCCATTTCTGCGCCGCTGTGTTCCTGCTTGTGCTGGTGGGCATGCCGGCGATGGCGCAAGAACCGCCGCCGGCAAACCTGCACATGATCGACGTGCAGGATGGCCAGGCCGTGTTGCTCGACATGGGTGAATTCGAGCTTCTGTTCGATGGTGGATCACACCGGGCGCCGCGCGGCTCGGGGACGAACCACCTCGCGGAGTATCTGTCCCGGCCCGGGTTGATTGACGGACCGCTGGACCTGCTGATCATTTCCGATTCGCACACCCAGGCCTATGAGGGCGCCCAAAGGACATTCTTCCCGGTGAGCGATGCGCCGCCGATTGCAGTGAAGGAAGTCTGGACGCCGGGATCGCCTGACGAATGGCCCAATTCGAGCTGCGAGCAAACCTCTCTACGCTTTGCAGAGTTGATCAGGACGATCAGGGACCGCGGAATCGACCTGAAAAGCCCGCTCCAGAACGCCATCAGGCCCCTCATGGGCAAGGATGGCAAGGCGGAATGGTTCGCGCTGCAGGGCAATCCGGCCATCAAGGCAATGCTTGTGAACTCCGGACTTGAGAATGCCGGCCGAAATGAGCTCATTTGTGCCTTTGCGCCCAACAATGGCGCGATCGTGCTGGGACTTGAGATCTATGGTGTCAGGATCCTGTTGGCGGGTGACATAGAGACGGGATTTCGGCCCGGGCGCGAAGATATCCGCCGTCCCCGCAGGGAGGACGAGATCGTCCGCAAGGTGTCGGATATCCCGTGGTTCCGTAAAATAGAGATACTGCTCGCCCCGAGAAAAGGCGGCCCAAGCGCAAGCTCTCCCGGCTTTGTCGGCCTGGTAAGTCCCCGCTATGTCCTGATGGGATCGCAACCGCAGTTCAACTATCCGGACAGGGACGTCTTCGAGCGCTATCAGGAGAGCGGATCACGCGTGCTCACCACCGCGGGCTCGCGCGAGGGCGGCAAGCACAACATCGTATGCTCATGGACCGGCCTGGACGACCTCAAATGCGTGTTCGGCTCGATCGATGAGGAAAGGGTGGCCCAGTGGGAAGGCAGCCTTGTCGGTGGAGAACCGTTGAAGGAAAGCCGGCTTGGCGAGATCCTGGGTGAGGCGGAGGAAACGGTCAGGGGCGGCGGCAAGGCGCTGTTCGGATCACCGAGACGCGGATTGAACACGGAATTGAAGGGCGCCACTCTTTACGGACTGGAGCTGTCCGAAGCCGACTTTTCGCGGTTCGATCTCACCGGCGCGGATCTGAGTTTTGCCAGCTTGCCCGGGGCAAAGTTCGTTGGAAGCATCCTGACGGAAACCAAATTCGACTATGCGTATCTGCCCGAGGCGGACTTTGCCGAAGCCGTTCTTGAGAAAGTGAATGCCAGGCAGCTCAAAGCCCCCGGCATCACGCTGAGCCAGGCGCAGATCATAGGGTCGTCTTTCGAAGAGTCCGATTTTTCCGGAGCAATCCTCTTCAGGACGGAACTCAAGTCGGTCGGCCTGCGCGACGTCAGGCTCGATGGCGCGCAGTTCGAGCCGACGAATTTCTCTCTCGCGGAATCGGCAGGCTCTCTGAAAAGGGTCGAGAATGTCGACGATATCGCGAACCTGCAGACGCTGCATTTCGAGAGCAATCCCAGCGCCCTCAAGAAGCTGCGCAAGTATTTGGCCGATGCGGGTTTGCGCAGCAAGGCGGCCGACATCACCTATGCCATCGAATCATCCAGGCAGGGCCGCGCGGGGTGGGCCGAATGGGGGCTTCGTTATGTGTTCTTCGATCTCACGACCGAATATGGGCGCGCCCCCAACCGTCCGCTGCTGATCATGCTGGGCCTGATCCCCGTCTTCGCGCTCTTCTATGCGGTCGCCATCCTGCGGCGGGCCGGCGCCGGCCTGTTCGCGGTGCAGGCGAAAGGTGACGGCCCTTCGATCCTGCCGATCGAGGGCGCGCGACGCATCCATTACCGCGACTGGCGCGCCGCCGCCGGCGCGCTTTATTTCGCTTTTCTCTCGGCCTTCCATTTTGGCTGGCGCGACATCAATGTCGGCACCTGGATGCAGAAATTGTCGCCCGTCCAGTTCAACATCGACGCGACCGGCTGGGTGCGGAGCATCTCCGGGGCCCAGTCGCTGATCAGCTTCTATCTCATCGTCATGTGGGCGCTGATGTTCTTCGGCGATCCGTTCCAGTAATTGGCAAGCGTCGTCCAGATCGCAGGGTCCGGATGGGCGCCGTCAGGGAGACCAGTTCATGCGACGGCCAGCGGGTCGAGGTGGTCATTGGCGGCTTCTGTTGTTTCTTGTCGGCGTGATGCTCCCTCTCGTCTTGGCCGCTCCGGCCGCCGCCCTGAAGATCCTCAGTGGAGATCGATTGGTTTATCCAACCATTGTGGGCGAGGAGACGCGCAAGCAGATTTCGATCCTGGCGCGCACCGAATTGCCGATCGCGGAGCGAGCGGAAGCCTTGCGGGTGCTGGGGGGTGTTCCACCGTCGGAAGATGTGGTGGTTCTTCCCATATTGATCGAGGCGATACGCGGGCCCGAGCCTCAGCTTCGTGTCGTGGCGGCGAAGGGCCTGGGCAACCTCGCCGCCATCACCGATGAAAGGGAGTATCGTTCCGAAGGCGGCACGCTGGCGCTGCGCGATCTTCGCGAGAGGGCCGTGGATAATCTGGTGACTGCCTTGACGGCGGCCGTAGGCAAATCGGACGGAGACCTGGCGTCGGCCACGGCCCGGGGTCTGGCGGGAATAGTGCCCACCAGATATGTCGAGCTGGAAGCGCTGGTGCTGGCGATACAGCAGCAGGATTTCGCCTATTTGACCCCGCAGCTCGATGCAGCGAGGGCGCTCATTCGGATCGCGGAGAATGCGCGGCGGCTGGAGCTTACCGACTGGATTCCCTATCTGAAGGATGCCCGCCGGGCGCTCAACACACCATCGAGCTTCGTCTTCACCGACGACTTTCGGTCCATGCTGGATAGCGAGATCGTCGCGCTGGAGAACACGCTGTCCATAAGGCAGGCGAAGGAAACGTCGCGGATCGTCTCGATCGCCCTGGGGCTCGCCGGCGCCGCCCATTCGATCTTCTACATTTGCCTCATCATGCTCGCGCGCTGGCATGAATGGGCCTTTCGATTGTTGTTCGACCCCGTCTTCAGCAAGCTGTCGATATTCTTCTATCCCATTCTGCGTTATTTCTGGCCGCTCCAGCGATGGCTGTTCGAAAGATACTTCTCGGAAGTCCGGAGCAGGCTGTCGTCCGAGCGACCATATCTGCCCATGCCGGTGTCACCCGAGGCAGAGGACCGTGCCCCGTTTCTGTCGGATGCTCTGCTCGCCCACTGGATGCGCAGTCCGCTTGTATGGGTGCAGGGCCGGGCGGGAATGGGAAAGACCGCGCTGGTGCGCGATCTGGAGCGGCGCTTCTTCGCGGACCCTCAATTTCCCACTCTGACGCGCAGCTGCCGCCGCTATCCCTTCGTTCCGATCGTGGCGGCGGCGCGCGATTTCGCCGGCATAGCGGCGGGAACCGCGAACCCGGAAGAATGGCTTCTGGTCGTGGCGCAGCAGACACTGGCCGGCCGCCGCATGGCCATCGAGGACAAGGGCCTGGTGAAGGCGCTGCTCGCGTCGGGGCATTTCGGAATTGTTCTTGACGGCTTGAACGAAGTCGAACGGGACGACGCGGTGGCGCGATTTGCCGCCACCATGCCCAACACGCCTCTTCTGGTGACATCGCAGCGATTGCCGAAGACCGGCGCCGCCGTGCCCTTCGAGATACTCCGGCTGCCGGGCGAGATCGCGACCCACGCGCGCCTCCTTCTTCAGCTCTATCTCGGTGAGGAACTGGGAGGAAAGGTCGCGGCTTCTATCGCAAGCAGTGGCCTTCTGGCGGAAGTGAAGTCCGGATACGACATCGCCCTGGTTGTCTCTCACATCGAGAGCGGGAAGCCGCTCGATCAGCTTCCGGCCAACCGTGCTCAGCTCTACCGGTCCATTATCGACAATGTCAGCACCGGTGACGGGGCGGTGTATCGCGTCCAGGACCTCGAAGCCCTGGCCTGGGATATGATGCTGAAGAGCCAAAGGCGCTTCAACGCCGGCGCTCTGGGCAGCGATCTTCTCGATCCCCTTCTTGCCGAAGGACGCCGTGTGCTTCGGCAGGTGGGCGATCGCGAATATGAGTTCCGCCACGACCAGATGCGGGCCTATCTGGCGGCCCGGTTTCTCGTCGAATCACCGGCGTCGATCGAGATCATGCAACGGCTGCTCGAGGGTTCGCCCATCTGGGACAGGCACCGCGCCGAGCAGGAGGAACTGTGGACCTTTCTCGCCGCCGAGATCGCCAGTGCGGCGGACGCTCAGCACCTGTGGCGCTTCGCCGTGAAAGATGTGCGGCGCGTGGTGCTGCAGCATGCCCTTCAGGAAACGGCCGAGGAGAACGACTGGCAGTTGACGCTCGCCGGCGGGGTTGCGTCGGGGGCGTCGGCTAGCCGCGCGGAGGCCCGACACTGACGCGAAGCATATCCACCCGCGCTAGCTTGCTGGCTTCGCTTCGAACTTCTTGGCCGTCATGTCATTGGCATCGAGGTCGTTGCTGCCGATGGTGATCTCCGTTCCCTCGATGCGCCGCCCGCCGACTTTTGCGATCGCGGCCTCGGTCGCGTATCGCGACGACGTCACATACTCGTCGTAGGTGACGTCATAAATCTCGAATCGCCAGACTTTTGTCGGTGCACCCTGCTTGCGTGCCATGTTCCCCTCCCGCGTACCGCGCCTGCTTTACAGCCGGGCATAGAATTCGCGAAGTGACTGGTCCTGAAGCAGGACCTGGTTGATGTCGATATACTGGTCGATCAGCTCATTGGTCTTGACCAGCCGATGCTTGAGGTCGAGGGCGAGATTCCGCCAGAGCTTCACGCCGAGATCGGGTCTTTCGGCGAGCAGCTTGTCCACGGAGCTGCGCGAGAACTCGAGAACCTCCGTCGGTTCCCTGGCGGTCACGGCAGCCGTCGTACGCGAGCCGTCCATGAACGACATCTCGCCAAAGGTCTGGCCTGCCTTCAATATTGCCAGCGGAGCATCCGCGGTGGAGCCGAGCCTGTCGACTTTGACGGAGCCCGAGCGAAGGATGAACAGCGAAGAATTGAGAGTGCCCATGGCGAAAAAGACATGGCCCGCCGCGACACTCTTGCGATCGGCCGCATCGGCGAAGGCATCGATTTCATCGTCATCGAACCCGGCGAAAAGCCGGATGGCCTTGAAATCCTGCTGACGGCTCATGGCGCCCTCCCCTTGGTGCGCTCTGCCCGCTTGCGCAATGGCCGCGGGCACGTACTTCCCCCTTTGTTCAGTCGCGATCCCACTGAGGCCGGCATGGTGCCGGCGTGCCGAAAAGCCGGCCGCTCCTTACCGTACGACAACAGGGCGGAAACACAAGATGGCGCCCGGGCGACCTTTCGGCATGGGACGCTGGAGGATGGATGCGGCGCTCAGCGCCAGCCCAGCGCCGGGGCGACATGTTTCACGATCGCCTCGATGACATGCGCGTTGTAGTCGACGCCGAGCTGGTTAGGCACGGTCAGGAGCAGCGTGTCGGCTTCGGCGATGGCTTCGTCCTTCGCCAGCTCCCGGATGAGCACATCGGGCTCGGCGGCGTAATTGCGCCCGAAGATCGCCTGGGTGTTGTCGATCACGCCGATCTGGTCGCTGCTCTGGCCTGCGCGCCCGAAATAGGCGCGGTCGCGCTCGTCCATCAGGGCAAAGATGCTGCGGCTGACGGAAACGCGTGGTGCGCGCCGGTGTCCCGCTGCTTTCCACGCCGCGCGATAGGCGCGGATCTGGTCGGCCTGCTGGACGTGGAAGGGTTTGCCGCCCTCGTCGAATTTGAGCGTCGAGCTCTGCAGGTTCATGCCGCGTTTCGCCGCCCATTCCGCCGTGGCGTTGGTGGCCGCACCCCACCAGATGCGCTCGCCGAGACCCTCCGAATAGGGCTCGAGGCGCAGGAGCCCGGGCGGGTTGGGGAACATCGGCCGCGGATTGGGCTCGGCGAAACCCTTCCCGCGCAGCATGTCGAGGAAGGCTTCCGTATGCTGCCGGGCCATGTCGGCGTCGCTCTGGCCCGCGTCGGGACTGTAGCCGAAATAGCGCCAGCCATCGATGACCTGCTCGGGCGAGCCGCGGCTGATGCCGAGCTGCAGCCGCCCGCCGGCGATCAGGTCGGCGGCGCCCGCGTCCTCGGCCATGTAGAGCGGGTTCTCATAGCGCATGTCGATGACCGCCGTGCCGATCTCGATGCGCCGTGTCCGGGCGCCGATGGCCGCGAGCAGCGGAAAGGGCGAGGCGAGCTGGCGCGCGAAATGATGCACGCGGAAATAGGCGCCGTCCGCGCCCAGTTCCTCGGCGGCGACCGCGAGATCGATCGATTGCAGGAGCGCGTCCGCGGCGGTGCGCGTCTGCGACTGGGGCGAGGGCGTCCAGTGCCCGAACGACAGGAATCCAATTTTCTTCATGAGGATGTGCCTGGAATGTGAGGCCCCTTAGATGGGCACATCCCTTTCGATCCGCAAGCCGTCGGCGCGGTTGTCAGGCGGCGGCCGGCGCCGTCTCATCCCTGACGAACGGCTTGAAGGTAAGGATGATGAGGAAGGAGCAGATGCCGAGCGCGAAGGAGCCGATGAAGAGCCATGCATAGCTGGCGAAGGCATCGAAGATCAGGCCGCCCGCGACCGGCCCCGTCGCCATGCCGAGGCCGCCCGCCATCGCGGTTCCGCCGATCACCGTCCCCATCATCGGAAGCGGAAAATTCTCGCGCGCCAGGACGGAATAGAGCGGCATGACGCCGGCATAGATGAAGCCGAACAGGGCGGCGGCGGCGT
>CAZICN010000064.1:0-18284 GCA_964537655.1 uncultured Aestuariivirga sp. | reverse complement strand
CGTTATGGATCATCTTGGCGAAGTGGCCCGAACCCGCGGGACCGCAATGGATATAGCCGTGCTCGGCGCGGGGATCGCGGCGCTCGCGACCCGGCGTGCGCTCGATCTTGCCGATACCGGGGGCGAGGCAGGCAAAGATCGGATCGAGATGGGCGACGGTCTCCGCGTCACCGCCAATCATCAGGCAATAGCCGCGCTCGAGGCCCCACACGCCGCCCGACGTGCCGACATCGAGATAGTGGATGGCCCTTTCACGCAAGGATTTGGCACGGCGGATGTCGTCCTTGTAGAAGCTGTTGCCGCCATCGATCAGGATGTCGCCCTTGCTCATCGCGGCGGCGACCTCAGAGAGGACATTCTCGGTGATCGCCCCCGCCGGCAGCATCAGCCAGACGGCGCGGGGGCTCGCGAGCTTCTTCAGCATGTCAGCCACATCCCTCGCGGGCAGGGCGCCTGCACCCTCGACATCCTTGACGGCGTCCGGGTTGCGATCGAGCACCACGCATTTGTGGCCGCCGCGCATCAGGCGGCGCGCGATGTTGCCGCCCATGCGCCCGAGACCAATGATACCAATATCCATGTTTGCTTCCTTCGATTTTTTCGACAAGGGCGTCACGCGACGGCATCCGATGACAGGATGGCGAGGCCATGCGCGATCTGGTCCTCATTGACGATGTGATCGCTGCCGGGATAAAGGCGCCAGGTGACGGCAGCACCAAGTTTTTCCAGGTGATCGGCGGTCTCTCTGACGCGTTTCGCCGGAATGAAGGGATCGCGCTCGCTGCAACCGAGAAACACCGGCGTGCCGGCGAGCGAGCCCTGATCCTGGCGAGCCATCGGATCTGGTCCGATGAGGCCGCCGCTGAAGCCGAGCACGCCGGCATAGCGGCGCGCATGGCGCGCGGCATATTCGATGACCAGACAGGCGCCCTGCGAGAAGCCCGCCAGCACGATCTCGCGGCTCGGGTCGAAGCCGAGCTTTTCGACATCGCCCAGGATGGAAGACAATCGCTCGAGCGCCCGGCTGAGATAGGGCTCGTTGGTGATGACGGGCGCCAGAAACGAGCCCGGATACCAGCTCCCGGTGTCGGCGTCGGGTGCGAGGAAACTCAGGCCCGGCATGGCAAGGCGCTCGGCAAGCGGCAGGATGACCTGACCGCTGGCATGCCGGCCGTGGATCAGCAGGACGACCTTGCTGGCCCGGGCGAGAGCGGCGCCCGCCACATGCAGATGATGCCTGTCGATGAGACGCTTGGCGTCCGGCGCTTTGATCGTCATTGCAGGGGTTTCAATCCGGCTTCGATGCTGGAGCGGCGGGCTTCGAGGAAAGGCGGCAGCGACAGGCGTTCGCCCAGGCTCTCCAGGGGCTCGTCCACGGCAAATCCCGGCCCGTCGGTTGCGATCTCGAACAGGATGCCATTGGGCTCGCGGAAATAGAGCGACCGGAAGTAGTAGCGCTCGACCTCGCCGCTGGAGGGCAGCTTGAAGCTCTGGAGCCGCGCCGTCCACTGATGCAGGGCTTCGACACTCGGCGTCCTGAAGGCCACATGGTGAACGCCGCCGGCGCCCTGGCCCGCGACCGGGAGATGCGGCTCGACTGCCACATGCAATTCGGCGGCGGCACCGCCGCCACCCATGGCAAAGACGTGAAGCGACGACGTGCCATTGCCAAGAGGATGCTCGCGCACTTGCTTCATGTTCAGGACCTGGGTGAGGACCGCGGCCGTCGGCTTCACATCGGGCACCGACAGAGTGATCGGGCCGAGCCCGCGGATCTGATGAGCTTCCGGCACGGCACTCCCGCCCCACGGATGGCTTTCGCCCGCCCCCTTGTCATTGACGAGGCGCAAACGCTGGCCTTCGGGATCCTCGAAATCCAGCGAGGCGAAGCCGGCTGTTTCGGCGATGTCCCCGGTCTTGATCCTATGGGCAAGGAGCCGCTCGCGCCACCAGGCGAGGCTCGCCTCGCTGGCCACCCGGAGCGCGGTGCGTGCGATGCTGTGGGTGCCGCGTCTCTCGCGCCCGACGGGCCAGTCGAAGAAGGTGACGTCACTGCCGGGGGTTGCCTTGCCGTCGGCGTAGAACAGGTGATAGGCGCTCGTATCGTCCTGGTTTACGGTCTTCTTCACCAGCCTGAGGCCCAGGACCTTCGTGTAGAAGGCCAGATTGCCGGGCGCATCGGCGGTTATGGCGGTCAGATGATGGATGCCGCTCAGTTGCTCGGCCATTTCCGGTCTCCTTGCTGATTCTCAAATCCGGTTGAGCGGTACCTTGAGGTAGACATTGCCGTCCTGGTCGGGGGCGGGGAAATGTCCGGCATTCATGTTCACCTGAATCGATGGGATGATAAGCCGCGGCGCGCCCAGCTTCTTGTCGCGCGCGGTGCGCATAGCGACGAACTCGTCCTCGCTCACCCCTTCGCGTACGTGGACATTGCCGGCACGCTCTGCGGCGACCGTCGTCTCCCAGGCGAAGAAATCGCGGCCGGGCGCCTTGTAATCGTGGCACAGGAACAGCCGGGTCTCCGCCGGAAGCGCGAGCACCTTCTGGATCGAGTGATAGAGCTCGCGCGCGTCGCCACCGGGGAAATCGGCGCGCGCCGTGCCGAAATCCGGCATGAACAGCGTGTCGCCGATGAACGCGGCATCGCCAATGACATAGGTCATGCAGGCCGGCGTATGGCCGGGCGTGTGCAGGGCCCGGGCCTCGATCGAGCCGATCCTGAAGCTGTCGCCATCCTCGAACAGATGGTCGAACTGGCTGCCGTCGCGCTGAAACTCCGTGCCGGCATTGAATATCTTGCCGAAGGTCCTCTGCACGACCCTGATCCTCTCGCCAATGCCGAGCTTTCCGCCGAGGCGCTCCTGGATATAGGGGGCGGCGGAGAGATGATCGGCATGGACATGGGTTTCGAGGATCCAGTCGAGAGTGAGGCCATGGCGCGTAACATAGTCGATCATCTTGTCGGCTGAGTGCAAAGAGGTGCGTCCGGCCGAAGGGTCATAGTCGAGCACCGAATCGACGATGGCGCAGACTTTCGTCGCGGGATCGCTCACGACATAGCTCACCGTATTGGTGGCTTCGTCGAAGAATCCCTGAACATCGGGATGACTGGTCATGATCTCCTCCTGTCCAGGCAGGCGGGATGAAACTTGCAAGACAGGATTTGATGATAGACTGGATCGGATTCAAGTGCGACGGGATTTGAGAAATACGAGAAGGCGGCCGTCGATCAAGGCGAGGCCGAGCGCAATGGTCGCCATGCCGATGACATGATGGCTGTCCAGCCGCTCGCCCAGGAAGGTCATGCCGAAGAGAATCGCGCTCACCGGAACCAGAAACGTGACCAGCACGATGTTGGTGGCGCCGGCGCGCTTCAGAATGGTGAAATAGAGAATGTAGGCAAGCGATGTGCACAGGACGGCGAGGCCGGCAATGGCGAGCCATGCCGACAAAGGCGGCGCGGCCAGACGCCAGGGCATATCGACCAGGAGCATGACAGGCAGAAGAATCATTGAGGAGGCCGCCGTCTGTCCGGCGGCCGTGATGAGCGGCGGCGTTTCGGCGAAGCGGCGCCCGAAGACGCTGGCGAAGGCGTAGGAGACAGCCGCCGCGACAATGGCGAGTTGCGCCGCGAGCGAGCTTTGCCCCGGTCCCCAGATGTCCGTTCCCATCATGGCGCCGACCCCGGAAAGGCCGATCAGGGCGCCCAGCATGCGGTTCCAGGAGAGTTTCTCGTCGGCGGTGAGCAGATTGGCGGCGAGCACGGTGAAGAAAGGCGTGGTGGCATTGAGGATCGCCGCGAGGCCGGAGGCGACCTCACGCTGTCCCCAGACGATGAGGCTGAAGGGAATGGCGTTGTTGATCAGCCCCATGATGAGGAAATTGCGCCACAGGCCGGACTGTCGCAGGGGCAAGAGGCCCATTGCCCAGGCGCACAGCCAAAGCCCGAGGCTGCCGAGGCTGACGCGCAGGAAGACGATGGTGAAAGTAGGCAGGTCGGCGAGAGCGACCGCGTACAGAAAAAACGATCCTCCCCAGATGATGCTGAGGAGGATGAGCATGGCCCATTCGGCTGGGCCCATCATGCGGTTGATCATGGCGATGGCCTAGCCGGAAACGACCGGCCTGGCCACCCGATTCAGGATCTATTCCGAAATGTACATGTTGCGCGCCAGGCTGTTGCGGATGATGCCGAAGGCGGACGCAAGCTCTTCATTGGTATCGACGTTATAATAGTATTTGTCGGGCGGGGTGGGCGGGGTCTCACCCTCGGCGACGTTGTCCAGGTTCACCGATGAGCAATCCTTCAGGCGCTGCTCGGTGTCGGCATTGTCGGCATCGTTGAGATCGAAGGAGACGGTGACGATGCGGATGCCGGCAGCCTTCATCGCCTCGCACTGGGTTTCAAGATTGGCTTCGGCCTGGGCGACCGACAGATTATTGTTCGGGCCGCTACCGGGGCTGGTCTGCTTGCCGTCCGTCAGGAGCACGATCGCCTTGAGGGTCTCTTCGGTGTTCACCGTGGCGGCATAGGGCGCATTGGGCGTCAGCAGGTGCCAGGCGGTTTCCATGCCGAGCGCGATATGGGTGTTCCCATAAGGCACCATGTCCTTGATCTGGGTGTCGGTCGCCGTGTGACCGGTCGACAGGGGGCGGACATTCAGCTTGTTGGTCGAGAAGTTGCTGCAGCTGGTGGTGAAGAACTTGCTGGAATTGTTCCTCGTGCTGGTGTCCGGCGTCGCGTAGCTCTGATTGTAAGGGTAGTTGCGGTCGTCGATGCAGTAGGTCGATGCCGTCGTGCCGGTCTTGCCGTAGTAGAAGTTGTTCGGCATCGTCACGCGAACGGCATGCGAGAAGGGAACCAGGCCGAATTCGACGTCCTGGCTGGTGAAATTCTGCGACAGGCCCTTGATCAGCTTGCGCGCTTCGTCGCGCATCGTCAGATACTTCTTCCTGCCGCCGACATATTCCGTCATGGAGCTGGAATAGTCCATTACCAGCACGATCTGGCCCTTGTGGTGATCGGAGAAGACGGGGAGCTTGACCGTGCTCGAGATGGTGCCGTCCGCATTATCGGCAAGGGGCATCGCCTCAAAGCCGCCGATCGTCGTGAGGGTCGTCGGAATGTTGCCGCTCGCCGTCATGGTCAGCGTATTGTCCTCGGTGTTGACGGACACCGTCGTCGTCAGGTCGGCCGCCGTCAGTTCCGGGCTCTGCTCCAGATTGCGGTCGAACTGGGCATTGGCGATGGACTGGTAGTCGTCGTTGCCGGTGCCGTAGGCGGCGGCGGCCGCCAATGCCGCGGCATCGGTCGCCGCCTGGACCTCGACCCGGGCCGATGACAGCCGGCTCGAGTCGATGGCGATGCCGGCGATCATCACCAGCGGAACGGCGGCAAGCGCGAAAATGGGCGCCACGCTCGCTTTGTCACCAGTTCCGAAACCGTGCAAGGCTGAGCGTGCCCTTAGCCATGTGCCGAATTTTGCCGTGTGCATGTTCGTGCGCCCCTTGGTTCACAGGGTTTCGAGGATGGCGATCGCCGTGCCGCTATAGTCGGTGCAGAAGGACTGCGTGTCGGTTCCGATGTCGGCGGCGAGGTCGTCGAAGATATCGTTGATGGTTTCGGAGGATGCGTCGGTGTCGGTAACCCGGTTCTCGATGATTTCCTGGAGCCGCGCCAAATGCTCGTCGTCGACGGAAAGCTCGCATTTGCGCACCGCGAGCAGGACTTTGTAGTAGGTGGTCAGCGTTTCCGCCTGTGCCGGCGCGGTACCGCCGATGAGGGCCAATGCAGCGGCAGCCTGGATGGCAGTCAGAATGCTCCCCAAGATCTTGCGTGACATTTTGAAGCCGTCCCTGAGTGAAAGGCTAACAACGAGTGAACGGCAACCTAGAGGCGGCTTCTGATTCAGGACTTAAGAGAATAGTTAGAATTGCTTCTACCAAGCACGTCAGGAAAAGCTGTTGGGTACATCCTTAATCGTTTCTTCACTCTGCGAAGAACGTTGTCGCCCGGCGTTAGCGATCAATTAATGATGCCGTGCCTGCGGGCAGTTCATCGCGGGTCTCTCAAAGGCTGCTGCAGAGACGCAACGCGTCGTAGATCGCCGCATGGATGTTGCGCGATGCCACCGCGTCGCCGATGCGGAAAAGCTGGAATTTTCCGTCCGGATTGGCGAGTTTCGCCTGTTTTCCTCCAACAACGAGGGCCTCGTAATCCACTTCGCCCCGGTTGGAAGATTCCTCCTTGAGATCGAAATAGACGTCGGCCAGAGGTGACGTGGCGTTTTCGACAATAACCTGGTCGACGAGGCGCGTGGCGCAGTCGGCCTCGGTATAAGGGCTCCACAGGGTGACCAGAATCTTGTTGCCCTGGCGCCTGAGCGAGCGCACCCGGGTCATGGTGGATATCCTCACATTGCGGGACGTGAATGTTTTCATATAAGGGACGAGATTGAGGCCGCCCATTTCCGGGGCGAAGAAGCGCTCGGGGCTCACAATCTCGAGCGCCGAGCCGGCATCGGCGATCATCTCGGCGGCCGCCATGCCCGGGTGGGCGCCATTGTCATCGAAAAGGAGGACGTCTTCGGCCGGCTTCATATCGCCCGACAATATGTCCCAGCTCGACACGGCGAGATCGGCGCCATCCTCGATCACGGCATTCTGCGGCAGGCCGCCGGTCGCGACGATGACGATGTCGGCGCCGAGCGCCCTGACCTCGGGGGCCTCGACGAGGCTGTTGAACTTGAGCGTGACGCCCAGGCGCTCGCATTGTTCGGCCCGCCAGTCGGCGATGCCGATCAACTCGCGCCGGCGTTTTGCCTGGCTCGCCACCCGGATCTGGCCCCCGGGATTGCCCGACGCCTCGAACAGCAAAACCTCATGGCCGCGCTCGCCTGAGACACGCGCCGCTTCGAGCCCGGCGGGGCCGGCGCCAATGACGGCGATCTTCCTGGCCGGCCCTTCACGCCTCGAGATGACATGCGGCATCGTGGCCTCGCGCCCGGTTGCCGGGTTGTGGATGCACAAGGCCTCGTGGCCCTCATAGATCCGGTCGAGGCAATAGGTGGCGCCGACGCAGGGACGGATATCGGCCTCGCGCCCTTCGGCGATCTTGCGGGCGATATGGGGATCGGCGATGTGGGCGCGCGTCATGCCGACCATGTCGAGCTTGCCTTCGGCGACCGCATGGCGGGCCGTCGCCACATCATTGATGCGCGCCGCGTGGAAGGTCGGGAAACTGGTGGCGGCCCGGACCTCGCCGGCGAAATCAAGATGCGGCGAGGCCCGCATGCCGAGAACCGGGATCACCTTGGCGAGCGGCGCATCATGCTCGATATGGCCGCGAATGATGTTGAGGAAGTCGACCAGCCCCGAATTCTTGAGCCGGTGGCAGATCTCGAGGCCCTCCTGGCGCGACAGGCCCTTGTCCCAGTCCTCATCGGCGACCAGCCGGCAGCCGACGATGAAATCGGGTCCGATGGCTTTGCGCACCGCCTCGAGGACGCGCATGGTGAAACGCAGGCGATCGTCGATCGTGCCGTTATAGGCATCCTCGCGCCGGTTGGTCGCCGGCGACCAGAAGCTGTCCATGAGATGGCCGTAGCATTCGAACTCGAAGCCATCGAGACCGGCCGCCTGCATGCGCTGCGCCGCCGAGGCGTAGTCGGCGATGATGCGCTCGATATCCCAATCCTCCATTTCCTTGGGGAATGCCCGATGCGCGGGCTCGCGCACCGGCGAGGCGGAGAGGACGGGAAGCCAGTCGGCCTTGTTCCAATTGGTCCGGCGGCCCAGATGGGTGAGCTGGATCATGACGGCCGCACCGTGCTCATGGCATTCATCGGCGAGCCGGCGCAGCCACGGCACGATCTCGTCCTTGTAGACGAGGAGATTGCCGAAAGCCGGAGGTGAATCGCGCGAGACGACGGCCGAGCCTGCCGTCATGGTCAGCGCGATGCCGCCTTTCGCCTTCTCGACATGATAGAGGCGGTAGCGATCTTTCGGCATGCCGTCTTCATGGTAGTTCGGCTCATGCGCCGTCGACATGATCCGGTTGCGGAGCGTCAGATGCTTGATCGTGTAGGGCTGGAGGAGGGGGTCGTTGGCGCGGATGAGGGTGGCTGGCATGTCGACTGTCTTGCTGGGCTTCCACCGCCAGTGTGTCACGGGCGGTCAAGCGGTTCCACAGCATATTGCGCGCCGCCGCGGCGACCGCTCAAGCCGGGAACAGGCGCATGAAGCGGGTGCGGATCGACGCCGGGGCGCCATGATAGAGACGCCGGACAATCGGCCGCAGCAGCGACACATAGCCGTGGCCATAGAGCCAGCCGACAAGGGACAAGGGCGCATGGAACTCATGGACGGCCATGCGGCCATTGCTCCAGGATTGCTTGTGCGGGTCGCCCGGGATCATGAGGTCGAAGAGCCGCATGCCGTCGCGAATTGCCTGACGCTGCGACATATCCATATGGAGGCGCGCCGGCGAGGCATCGGTGAGAGACGTGTCGTGAGCGGTGATGAAGCCGAAATGCGTCGAGCCGCAACGCAGGCCGATCTCCCAGGCGACCGGGCGGTTGCCCGCCTTCAGGCACGACGTGACCAGCGAGACGTCGGCGCCCTTGTTGCGTGAGAGTTCGCGCAGGAAGGGTTCGAGGAGGGAGCACATGAGCGGCTTGCTGTAGAGGCCGCGCTCGGTGAGCCAGCGGCGCTTCTGCTGGATAGCCTGCTCCATGGCGCGGTCCATCAGGCTGCCGGGCGGCAGGACCTCGAAATCGACAGGGCCGCCCATGGCTTCGAGCGACTTCCTGATCTTGCCGCGGCGCTTGCGCTGTTCGCGGCTGTAGCGCTTTTCATAAAGAGCTTCGGTCGGATAGGCCGAAAGGTCGAGGAAAGGGGCTTCGTCGGCCTCTCCGGCGCGATGGAAGTGCTCGACGAGAAAGGGATGCACCGAGGCGTCCTCGCGCACATGGCGCAGACGCAGGCAGTCAATGCCCTTGAGCCGTTTGATAAACTCCATGGCGCTACGGCACCAGGGCCTGGCATCGGTGCCAGCCCTGACCAGAACATCGCCATATTGCGCGAAGGGATCGGACAGCCAGCGCAGCACCGTAAAGGGACCGCTTTTCACCTTCATCAACGGCCACAGGAAAACCAGGGCACCGTCCTGGTAGCCGGTGACGACACAGGGTTCCATGCCATATTCCGGCTTGGCGTAGATCCGGGCCCAGGCCATGCACCAATCGGCGCTCTGGAAGATGCTGTAGGGTTGAGCCGAGGCTTGATGTAGGTCACGCCAGTCGTGGACAAGCTGCTCGAGCGCCGGCAGGTCGGTCACCAGCGAGATGTGGCCATTATGCGGCAGGGTGAGGCTGCTGGCCGCAAGCCCGAGAGGCTCGACCGAGGCTCCGCGAGCAAAGCTGGCCGTAAGCGAACTTTCTCGTTGTGGTTGCATCGCGATCCTGACCGTTGTGCCGGGGAGGCACAA
Organism: uncultured Aestuariivirga sp.; assembly: GCA_964537655.1. Classification (GTDB taxonomy): domain Bacteria; phylum Pseudomonadota; class Alphaproteobacteria; order Rhizobiales; family Aestuariivirgaceae; genus Taklimakanibacter. Next base: position 8,794 of record CAZICN010000064.1, on the reverse strand, counting down.
TTGCAGGAAATCACTGCAATTTGATTGCCAAGAAATCGCCTTTGGTAAAGAAAGCACAAAATCGCGCCGGGACCGCACAAAAGCGCGGTACCTGCCGCATGAATACGCGACTGGATCGCGGTCCCTTCAGACCGGGTGCCGGAGGGTTCTACTGCTGGTCCGAATCCCGGGCGTCGTCGTTATCTTGATCATCCTCGCCATCCCGATGGCGCCGCCAGCGCTCCTTGCCGCCCCGGAAACGATCCTCGGCGCTGAGGACACCATCGCCATTGCGATCCCGATCGGCGACGGCGCGGGACAGAGGTTCTCTGTACTCGTCAAGGGAGAGAGCGGCATCGCCATTCGGATCGAGCCTCTGGAACTCGCGGATCATTTCCTGGCGTTTGGCTTCGAGCCACAGCGCCTCGAACTCCTTGAGGCTAAGGCTGCCATTCTTGTCGCTATCGAACCTGCCATGCCATTCGGCGCGATTGGCGTCGATTTCCTGCTGGCTGAGCTTGCCGTCCTTGTTGGCGTCGTAGCGCTGCAGCATGTGGCGCATGCCGCCACCATGACGGCCATTCCAGCCACCGCGATCTGCCAAGGCCGACGTGGTCAAGGCACCAACACCCAAGGCCGACATGGCGATGGCGGTGAGAGCGAGCCTGGTCCTGTTCCGCATTCGAGATCTCCTGAGTTGCTCATCAGAAGACGGCTGTCAGGCCATAATCCGTCGGTTGCGGCGTCAGAGCCGCAACGAGGCCGCCCTAGTGTGATGGTTCAGAAATTCCCTCCAGTATTGCGGTCAGGATTCGAGGAAATTTCTGAACCAAAACCACACTAGAATCTTGGATTTTCTGGTGTCCTTTCGAATCCGAAGTTCGCTCGGAAGGCGCGGCGATATGATGCGAACTTCGGATTCGGGACACTAGGGGCAGTGCGAACCGAACTCGCGATACTTCGGCGGTTCCATCAGGTGAAGTTCGCGGCAGACGCTCGCCAGCCGCTCGACCAGCAACTCGAACAGCCTGTGGCCCTTCTCGGCGGAGGCCGCGAAGGGGTCTCCCATGACGCCGTGCTCCATTTCCCTTCGTCTCTCCGGAAACCGCGCGAAGCGTTGAAGACCCTGCGAGAACTTCAGTCGCCACTCGTCCTTGACGGCAAGGTTCATGTCGACGAGCTCAGGCCGCAGGTGGAGCTGCAGGCTCGACTCCCATTCACCACCATGGCCGATACTGCCCTCATCCGAATTGCTCCACGCCAGCAGTTCGTCGCCAACCATGTTCCAATAGGTGATTGCCAGGGCCCAGACGTCCTCCTCGGCGAGCTTGACCGAGACGTCCCAGGTCGGCGCTTCATTGCCACCATGGCCGTTGACGAGAACGATACGGTGAAATCCGTTGGCCCAGATGCTGCGGCAGACGTCGCACAGGGCGGCGATGTATGTTTCCAGGCGCAGCGTGATGGTGCCGATCTCGCCCATATTGTAGTGGGTGAAGCCCAGCATGAAGGGAGGCGCTACAATTATAGGGACGTCGGTGCTCCTTTCCGCGGCGCGGATCGCCAGGTGATAGGGGATGCTGATATCGACGTCCGGCGGAAGATGCGGTCCATGCTGTTCGACCGAGCCCACCGGTACGATGACGACGGCGCGCCGCTCGACTGCCGCCAGCAGCTCATGACGCAACATCGTCTGCCAGAGTATTTTTTTCGATCCGATCAGCATCCCAGATTTCCCCTATGTTGACAAAATTGCATCGTCAGCCTTATGGTCTAACAAGATGAACAAGCGTCTAATTAGTTAGACTGTTGCGAGTCTAGGACAAGCTGACCTTCTTCTCAACTGCAACGATGGAACGCAAATGACGCCGAAGAGCATTTATGAGGAGTTCGGCGTCGAGCCGATCATCAATGCGGTGGGATGGGCAACGCGGCTGGGCGGCCATGTCATGGACGATGTCGTCGTAGCCGGCATGGCCGAGGCCGCGAAGCATTCGGTGGACATGACTGAATTGCAGGCCGCGGCCAGCCGGGTCATTTCCGACGCCACGGGGGCCGAGGCGGGCCTGGTGACGTCGGGTGCCGCAGCGGGCCTGCTGCTCGCCACGGCCGCCTGCGTGACGGGAGCCGATCCGAGCAAGATGGCGCGCCTGCCCGACACGCGAGGCATGCGCAACGAGGTCATCGTGCCGCGCAGCCACCGCAACCTCTATGACCACGCCGTCCGCACCGCCGGTGTAACGCTGATCGAAGTGGGCGTGCCGGACCGCTTCAGCGGGGCGGGCAGCCGCGACTGCGAGCCCTGGGAGATCGAGGCGGCATTGACCGCGAATACGGCGGCCATTCTCTATGTCGCGACGCCCTGGGCGAGGCCAAGTCTCGAACAGGTGATAGAGTCCGGCCACAAGCATGGCGTGCCGATCATCATCGATGCCGCCGCGCAATTGCCACCTAGCAGCAATCTCCGGTCGTTCATTGCCGCCGGCGCCGACCTTGTGGCGTTCAGCGGCGGGAAGGCGATCGGTGGGCCGCAGAGTTCCGGAATCCTCTGCGGACGCCGGGATCTGATCGAGGCGGCGGCGCTGCAGATGCTCGACCTGGATGTCGTCGACGAGTTGTGGTCGCCACCCAGCCGGTTCATCGATCGTGCCGGGATAGCGGGCGTGCCGCCACACGGAATCGGACGTCCGTGCAAGGTCGGAAAGGAAGAGATCATCGGGTTGCTCGTGGCGCTGAGGCGGTTTCAGAAGCGAGACGAGAAGGGCAGTGTCGAGTTCTGGAACGGGCTGACCCACGATCTGCGCCGGCGGATCGAGGGCATTGTTGCCTGTAAGCTGCAGGTGTCGACCAGCGAGCGCGGCGCAGATGTCCTCGACGTGGTCTTTTCTGGCGGCGATGCCTTCGCACGCGCCACCGCGCTGGCGCGACGGCTGCAAATGGGGCGACCCGCGATTGTCGCGGATTTGTCGAGACTGCATGAGGGGGCCATTCGATTTGCGCCCTACTGCCTGAAGGAAGCGGATGTCGAAATCATCGCCGAAAGACTGCTGGACGCAGCAAGCTGATCGAACCGAAGCGCAGAACTGTAGATACACCCGGAGGAAAGATGTTCATACAGACCGTACTTGGCCCGATCGCACCCGAGGCCCTTGGTTCGACGCTCATGCATGAGCATCTTCTGTGCGATCTCGTCCTGCCGAGCGGCGAGGCACGGAATGCTTGCGCGGAGGAAATCTGCCTCGCCAATGTGTGGGAGATCAACTATGGCGTCCGCGAGGGGCGCGACCAGTTCCGGCTGAACGAGATCGAGGCGGCGATCGATGAGATGACGACCTACAGAAATAATGGTGGTGGCGCCGTGGTGGAACTCACTGTCGGCGGCATCGGACCGGATCCGGCCGGCCTGCAGAAGATTGCCAGCACTTCCGGGTGCCATATCGTGATGGGGTGCGGGTACTATGTCGATGATTATCAGGACGAGATCCGATCATGGTCGATCGATGATCTCGCCCATCAAATGCTTCAGCAGATGCGCGTCGGCGCCTGGGGGACAGATGTACGGGCTGGGCTCATCGGCGAGATCGGCTGCTCGCATCCATGGACGCAACTCGAAGAAAGAGTTCTGCATGCCGCGGTCATCGCGCAGCAGGAGACCGGAGCGGCGTTGAACGTACATCCGGGTCGTCATCGCGACCAGCCGCTGCAGATCGCCGCACAGGTCCGCGACTGGGGAGGCGACTGCCGTCGTACGATCATCAGCCATATCGAGCGAACACTGTTCGAAATGGACGACTATCTGCGTATCGCCGACACGGGCTGCGTGCTTGAATTCGACATGTTCGGCGAGGAGCAGTCGCACTATCCGCAGGCCGATGTCGACCTGCCGAACGACGCTCGCCGTCTTAAGATCATCAGAACCCTTTTAGACAGAGGGCATCTCGACCAGATTGTAGTCTCTCAGGACATCTGTGTTCGCACGCGGACCAGCAAGTATGGCGGCCACGGTTATTCGCACATCCACAAGAATATCATTCCACTGATGCGGCGGCGCGCTTTCACTGAACCGGAAATTGATGCCATAATGGTCGGCAACCCAAGGCGACTACTCACGCTCCAGCAATAGGAAGGCAGGGCCGGCATGCCCGCAAAACGCCCGATCGCAAAGACCAAAAAGAAAAGCGCGCCGGCGAAGGAGAGCTCGGCGGCAAGCATTTATCGCGTCTTCAGGGTACTTGACCTCCTCTTTGAGTATGGCGGCCCGGTGACGATCCGCACAATCACCGATGACCTGAACATCCCCAAGTCGACGGCGTATTTCCTGGTGAACGCCATGCTGGAGGCACGGTACCTGGAAGGCCGTCCCGGCGGCCAAGTTTATCTGGGCCCCAAACTGCTGTCGCTTGGCCAGGCCTATCAGTCCAGCATCGAGCTCCTGCGCGAAGCGCAGGACGTCATCAAGCAGCTGCGCAACGAAACGAGCGAGACGGTGCAACTATCGGTTCTCGACGGCAGCATGATGCTGGTGCTGATGAAGGAGGAGGGGCTGCACCCGGTTCGGATCATTTCGACGGTGGGTTCGCGCGTGCCCCTCAACTGGGCGGCGGCGACGCAGTTGCTGGTCTCTGATCTCGACAACGGCCAACTCGCGCCGTTGATGGCGACGGGATTCCAGCCATCGCCGACCGGCAATGCCAGCATGAGCACCGCCAAATTCGTGAAGGAAGTACGCGAAGCGCGCCGTCGCGGCTGGGCGATCGAGCTGGACCGGGCGAACGCGCATGCCGGCTGCGTCGCCGGACCTGTCTTTGACGCCAACGGCCGGTGCGTGGCGGCGATCAGTATCGCGGCACCGCTGCAGCGGCTGACCGAACAGGATATCGAGCGGTTAAAGAAGGCTATTCTTGCTGCATGTCACAGCGTGTCGGTGCGCTTGGGCGCGTCCGACAGGCGTTGATGAGCGCGGCCGATCGCGATTCGCGCATCGATTGGAATTGACGCCTCCGATATTTCTGCCATACTGTCCTTACCCTTGAACAACGGTCCAACATATTAGACTCGAGGGATGGAGGAGAGAATTCATGGAAAGGGATATCAGCGTATCGCGCCGCAGTGTCTTCGCAACCGGCGCAGGCGCGGCAGCGGTCGTTGTCGCAGGCATGACACTGGCCGAACAGGCGCAAGCGCAGGCGAATTCGAGCAGCAAGCTTCGTGAGATATTGGATCGTGGCAAGCTCGTCGTCGGGACGGGGTCGACCAATCCGCCTTGGCACTTCGAGGACGAGACCGGACAGCTCGTCGGCATGGATATCGACATGGCCCGCCTCTTCGCCAAAGGTCTGTTTGACGATCCCAACAAGGTGGAATTCGTGCGCCAGGGATCGGATGCGCGCATTCCCAATCTTGTGACGAACAAGATTGATCTGCTGTGCCAATTCATGACGATTACGCCCGGCCGGGCGCGCCAGATCGAGTTTACGACGCCTTACTATCGCGAGGGTCTGGGACTCATGGCGGCAACTGGCGGCAAGTACAAGTCCTTCGACGAGCTGAAGGCAGCCGGCAGTTCCGCGACGATCGCCTGGATGCAGAACGTCTTCGTCGAAGAGTATACCCGTAAGATCCTGCCCGAGATCAATATCATCCAACTCGAAAGCATCGATGCAACCTATCAAGCCCTGAGCTCGGGCCGGGCCGATGTCACCGCCAGCGACCAATCGGCCATCCGTTGGATGGTGCAGAAGTTCCCGGACCGCTATGTCGATACCGGCTTCGGATGGCTTCCCAATACCTATGCCTTCGGTGTCGCGCCTGGTGACCCGGTATGGCTGAACTGGCTCAACACCGTCGTCAAGGAGGCTTTCCTCGGCGTCGACTTCGACTACATGGCAAGTTCCTACAAAAAGTGGTTCGCTATCGATCTGAAGATTCCATCGATCGGATATCCTTCGGAGTACGGCGCGAACTGATCGACGGAAGGGGGCGGTGAACTATCACTTCAACTGGTCGGTCATTTGGAGAAATGCCGACCAGCTCTTCTATGGCCTTGGGCTCGCGCTTGCCATTGCAGTGCTGGCCCTGGCTGCGGGATGCGTGATCGGGATTGGGCTTGCGCTGTGCCGGCAATCCGGCAGGCGGCTGCTCAGCGTTCCGGCAACCTGCCTGGTCGAGTTGTTGCGCAATTCACCGCTCCTCGTCCTGGTCTTCTATGTCTATTTCGGGTTGCCCGCGATTGGCATCAGGATCCTCAACGATATCGAATCCTTTACCCTGGCACTGGCCGTCTATGCCGGCGCCTATCTGTGTGAGATTTTCCGGGCCGGTCTCGCGTCGCTGCCCGCCGCCTATATCGAAGCGGGCAAGGGGATCGGACTCACATCGGTGCAGCGCATGCGGTATGTCGTGCTGCCGATCCTGTTCCGGATCGTGCTTCCATCCTTGAGCACCGCCTTCATCAGCCTGTTCAAGGATACGTCTTTCGCGGCTGCTATCGGCGTCTATGAGCTTACCTTCGCGGCGCGCACGATCAATGTGAACACCTTTCAGGTCATCGAGACCTGGATCGTGGCGGCGGGTCTCTATCTGATCACGTCCTACCTGATCGCGCTGGTCCTGCGCCGCGTCGAGCGCCGCTTCGCAATGGTGCGCTAGATGGACCTCGTCGCGCTCGTGAACGAAATCTGGACCTCACGCCGGTCGCTGATCGCCGGCATCCTGACGACGGTCGAGATTTCCTTCCTGGTCATTCTCGTGGGAACCCTGGGCGGACTGCTGGCGGGGCTGGTTCTCGTCTATGGGCGCCGGCTGGCGGCCGTGCCGGTCAGGGTGTTCGTCGACGTGGTGCGCGGCATTCCGCTGCTCGTCCTCCTGTTCTTCAGTTTCTACGTCACGTCGATGGTCGGGCTCAATGTTTCGCCCTTCATGGCTGGTGTCTGGGCGCTGAGTTTTGCCTGCGTCGCGCAAATGGCCGAGATCGCGCGCGGCGCGATCCAGTCCATACCGCAGGCGCAAACCGACACGGCGAAGGCGATCGGACTTGGATTCTGGGGGAGGCTGCATTACGCGATCCTGCCGCAGGCCCTGCGCCGCATGCTGCCCGCCTGGGTGAATGTCTCGGCCGAGATCGTGAAGGCGTCGACATTGTTGTCGCTGATCGGCGTCCTCGATCTTCTGGCGTCGACCCAGCAGATCATCTCGCGGACCTACCTGATCGTGGAATTCTATACGTTCGTCCTGCTCGTCTATTTCGCGATAAATTTCGCCATATCCCGCCTCGGTGCCGCGATCGAGCGGCGGATGAGTTATGTGAGGTACTGATTGCCATGGTCCTGTTGCGTGCAAAAGATGTTCACAAGCGCTATGGCGATGTCGAGATCCTGAAGGGGATCGACCTTGACGTGCAACGCGGAGAAGTCGTTGCCCTGATAGGTTCCTCGGGATCCGGAAAGACGACCTTCCTGCGCTGCATCAACCTCCTGGAAGAGTATGAGCAGGGTGAAATTGCGCTCGAAGGCGAAAGCATCGGCTACAAGGATGTGGCCGGACGGCGCTCGAAGCTGGCCGAACGGGCGATCGCGGCGCAGCGGGCGAGAATTGGTGTGGTGTTCCAGAGCTACAATCTCCTGCCGCACCTTACCGCGCAGGAGAATGTCGAACTCGGGCTTCGACGCGTACTGCGCAAGCCCGCGAGCGAATCGCGCGAGATCGCGACATCCTGGCTGGAGCGCGTCGGCCTCGCGGAGCGGCGGAATCATTATCCGTACCAACTGTCCGGGGGCCAGCAGCAACGGGTGGCAATCGCCCGCGCGGTTGCCGGCGAGCCCAAGCTGGTGCTGTTCGATGAGGTGACTTCCGCTCTAGATCCGGAACTCGTCGGCGAAGTCCTCGAAGTGATGCGCGGCCTGGCGGAGGCCGGCATGACGATGCTGGTCGTTTCACACGAAATGCTTTTCGTGCGCGCGATCTCCACGCGGGTCGTGTTCATGCATCAGGGGCGGGTGGCCGAACAGGGGCCGCCAGATCAACTCTTCAAGAAACCGGAAACAGAAAGACTGAAGACATTCCTCGGGCGGTTCCACGAAGCGTTCAAATGAGCGATCAGGCCGCGCCGATATGTTGGCGCGGGAACCTAGCGAAAAATCGGTGCCCACTTTTTCGTGCCGTTAGCGCGTCAGCTCGCGCATGGCCTTGTCGAGGCCTTCGAGCGTCAGCGGATACATGCGGCCGGCAAGCAGGCGGCGGATCATCTCGGTCGATGTCGCATAGGCCCAGTACCGCTCGGGCGTCGGGTTGAGCCAGACGATCCTGGGGTAGATGCGGCTCACACGCTCGAGCCAGGTGATGCCTGATTCCTCGTTGAAGTGCTCGACCGAGCCGCCCGGATGGGTGAGCTCGTAGGGGCTCATCGCGGCGTCGCCGACGAAGACGATCTTGTAGTCTGACGGGTATGTGTGCAGCAGCTTCCAGGTTTCGACCGGCTCGTCGTGCCGGCGGCGGTTGCTCTTCCACGCTTTCTCGTAAAGGCAATTGTGGAAGTAGAAATACTCCATGTGCTTGAACTCGGCGCGGGCCGCCGAGAACAATTCCTCGCACAGCCGGATGAAGGGCTCCATCGAGCCGCCGACATCGAAGAACAGAAGGACCTTCACCGTGTTGCGGCGCTCCGGCACGAGCTTCAGGTCGAGATAACCCTTGTTGGCGGTCGATCTGATCGTGTCGTCGAGATCGAGCTCCTCGGGGGCTCCCGCGCGGGCGAATCTGCGCAAGCGGCGCAGCTCCCGCTTGATGATGCGCGTGCCGAGCTCGACCGTCTCGACGA
>CAZICN010000063.1:12667-18291 GCA_964537655.1 uncultured Aestuariivirga sp. | reverse complement strand
TGCCGCTGTCCTCGATCTGCTTGGCGAAGTCGCCATTGACCTGCATCTGCGGATAGGACTGCCAGGACAGCCGGATCAGCCGGTCGACAGCCGGCACGCCGACAAAGGCCCATTCTGGCTCGGTCCGGACATCGATCAGCACCGCGTCGGGGTTATTGGACAGCCTCTTATGGGCTTCGGCCGGGAGGATATCGCCCTTATACATGCTCAAAAACCAGTCCGTTCTGAATTCCGAACACTTCTTAGTGGAAAGCCCGACAACGGGAAAGCGGAAAAATGGGCCTGAAACGGGGCCGAATTGTCACCTGACATTCAGCCGGTACCACTCATAGGTGGCGGCGAGCCCGGCCTCGAGCGGTGTCGAGGCCTGCCAGCCGAGCGCCGTGAGGCTGGAGACATCGAGCAGCTTGCGCGGTGTGCCGTCCGGCTTGCCGACGTCGAAGGCCATTGTCCCTTCGAACCCCACGGTGCGGCAGATCATCGAGGCGAGATCCTTGATGGAGATATCCGATCCCGTCCCGACATTGACGGGCGCTGCCCCAGAATAATGCTTCATCAGAAAGACCAGCGCATCGGCCAGATCATCGGCATAGAGAAATTCGCGCAAGGGCGCGCCGCTCCCCCAGATTTGGATGGCGGGCGCCCTCTTGAGCCGGGCCTCGTGCGCCTTGCGCAGCAGGGCCGGAACGACATGGCTCGTCTGCAGGTCGAAATTGTCGTCGGGGCCGTAGAGGCTGGCGGGTATGGCTGAAATGAAGTCCGCACCAAATTGCGTGCGGTAGGCCTCGCACAGTTTCATACCGGCGATCTTGGCGATTGCATACCACTGATTGGTCGGCTCGAGCGCCGAGGTGAGCAACATGTCTTCGGAAATCGGCTGCGGCGCGAATTTGGGGTAGATGCAGGACGAGCCCAGAAACAGGAGCTTCGCCACGCCCGCGTCATGCGCCGCCTTGATGAGATTTCCTTCGATCGCGAGATTGTCATAGAGGAAGTCTACCGGGTTGGTGTCGTTGGCGAGAATGCCACCGACCGTCGCGGCGCACAGGATGACGGCGTCCGGCCTGTGCAGGGCCATCCAGCGCTCGACATCGGACTGCCGCCTCAGATCGAGTTCCTGGCGAGGGACCGTCAGAATATCGCAGTCTTCCGCCAGCAGACGTCGCCTCACGGCGCTTCCCACCATGCCGCGATGGCCCGCGACGAAGATGCGCCTACCCTTCAGATCGAATTTCGCGGCCGGGCTCATGAGCGTCGTTCGGCCTGATATTCATAAGCGACGGTCTTGAGGTCGGCAGCCACCATTTCCGCGATCATCGCCTCGAAGCTCGTCACGGCCTTCCAGCCGAGTTTGCGCTCGGCCTTGGACGCATCACCCACCAGCAGGTCGACCTCGGCCGGCCGAAAATACCACGGATCGACCCGCACCAGGATCTGGCCGCTCTTCGCGTCGCGACCGGTCTCCTCGATCCCTTTGCCCTCCCAGACAATCCGTCGCCCGACCTCTCCGAAGGCCAGCTCGATCAGGAAGCGCACCGAATGCTTGCTGCCAGTGGCCAGAACATAGTCGTCCGGATCGGCTTGCTGGAGCATCCGCCACATGCCCTCGACATAGTCACGGACATGGCCCCAGTCGCGTTCGGCATCGAGATTGCCGACCGCCACCGATGATATGAAACCGTGTTCGATCGCCGCAACGCCCCGCGTCACCTTGCGGCTGACAAAGGTTTCGCCGCGCAACGGGCTCTCGTGGTTAAAGAGAATACCGTTCGAGGCGTGGAATCCATAGGCTTCGCGATAGTTCACCGTCGTCCAGTAGGCATAGAGCTTGGCGATGCCATAAGGGCTGCGCGGCCGGAACGGCGTGGTTTCATTCTGCGGTGCTTCCGGCGTATTGCCGTAGAGTTCGGACGTTGCCGCCTGATAGAAGCGCGCTGTCTTATCGAGGCGCAGGATCCGCAGGGCCTCCAGGAGGCGCAGCGCGCCGATGGCATTCACGTCCGCCGTATATTCCGGCATCTCGAACGACACGCGGACATGGCTTTGGCCGGCGAGATTATAGACTTCGTCCGGCCGGATCTCGTCGAGCAGCCGCAGGAGGTTGGTCGTATCGGTCATGTCGCCGTGATGAAGATGAAACGGCGCACCGGTCTCGCTCGCCGCCCGCAGGAAGCGGTCTATGCGCCCGGTATTGAACGACGACGACCGGCGCTTGAGGCCATGGACCGCGTAGCCCTTGGCGAGCAGAAGCTCGATCAGATAGGCGCCATCCTGTCCGGTGGCACCAGTGATGAAAGCAGTCTTTTGCTCAGGCATGATGGATCCGGGATTCGGGTGGGCGGCGCATCGCTATTTGCTCACAAATGTGAATTTCGTCCAAGATGCTCCGTCGTCACCCTGGCCGGCGAGGCTCGGGCTGGTGAGATTCTTCCGCGGATGGCGGAAGAGGACTAACCTTCATTTTGGGTCCCTGCCCGGCTAGGGTGCCGCTCAGGTCACTCCAGCCCTGCAAGGTATTCCCACATGTCGAAGTCACTTCCCGCCCGCGCCGATGTCGTCATCGTCGGGGGCGGCATCGTCGGCGCATCCATCGCCTATCACCTCGCCAAGCTCGGCATCAAGAACACGGTGCTGCTGGAGCGCAAGCAGCTCACCTGCGGCACCACCTGGCATGCCGCGGGCCTCGTCGGCCAGCTGCGTGCCTCGCGCAACCTGACCGAACTCGCCAAATATACGACCGGCCTGTTCGAAGGCCTGGAGAAGGAAACCGGCCAGGCCACCGGCTTCAAGCAGAACGGGTCGGTGTCGGTTGCCCTGACCGAAGGCAGGCTCGAGGAGCTGAAGCGCGGCGCATCCATGGCCAAGAGCTTCGGTCTCGAAGTGAACGTGGTCTCGGTCGGCGAGATTCAGGAGCGCCTGCCGCATTACAATCTGAAAGGTACGGTGGGCGGCGTCTTCCTGCCCAAAGACGGCCAGGTCAACCCGATCGACGTCACCCAGGCGCTGGCCGCCGGCGCCCGCATGAACGGGGCCCGGATCATCGAGAACAGCAAGGTCACCCGCATCCTGGTCAGGGACGGCAAGGCCATCGGCGTCGAAACGGCCGACGGCACCATCCGTGCCGACAAGGTCGTCATCGCCGCCGGCATGTGGTCACGCGAGATCGGCCGCTCCATCGGCGTCAATATCCCGCTGCATGCGGCCGAGCATTTCTACATCGTCACCGAGCCGATCGCCGAGTTGCCGCGCAACATGCCAGTGGTGCGTGTTCCCGATGAATGCACCTACTACAAGGAAGATGCGGGCAAGCTGCTGATCGGCGCCTTCGAGCCCGTCGCCAAGCCGTGGGGTACCGAGGGCATCCCCGAGGACCATTCTTTCGAGACGCTGCCCGAGGACATGGATCATTTCGAGCCCATCCTCAATGACGCGGTCCAGCGCGTGCCTTTGCTCGAGACGGCCGGTATCGCCCTCTTCTTCAACGGCCCGGAAAGCTTCACGCCGGACGACCGCTACTATCTGGGCGAGGCGCCGGAAGTGAAGGACCTCTATGTCGCGACCGGCTTCAACTCGATCGGCATCCAGTCATCGGGCGGCGCCGGCCTCGTTCTGTCGCAATGGATCAAGAACGGCCACCCGCCGATGGATGTGAATGGCGTCGATATCCGCCGCATCCATCCCTTCCAGTCGGTGCGCAAATATGTGCATGACCGCACCGTCGAGAGCCTGGGCCTCCTCTATGCGATGCACTGGCCCTATCGCCAGGTCGAGACGGCGCGCTGTGTGAGGCGTTCCGCCATCCATGACAGGCTCGTGGCGGCCGGCGCCTGCATGGGCGAGGTCAATGGCTGGGAGCGGCCCAACTGGTATGCCCCGCGCGGCGTCGAGCCCAAATATGAGTACTCCTATGGCCGGCAGAACTGGTGGCCCTATGCCGATGCCGAAGCCAAGGCGCTGCAGTCCAAGGTCGCATTCTTCGACCAGTCGAGCTTTTCCAAATACCTCGTCCAGGGCAAGGACGCGGTGAAAGTGCTGAACAAGATCTCGGCCAACGATGTCGATGTCGAGGACGGCCGCATCGTCTACACGCAATGGTGCAACGACAGGGGCGGCATCGAGGCCGATCTCACCGTCACCCGCCTCGCAGATGACAAGTTCATGGTGGTGACCGGGTCGGTCCCGCAGACGCGCGATTTCGCCTGGCTGAAAGCGCAGACGCCCGACGGTACCCACTGCATCGCGACCGATGTGACATCCGGCCTGCCGATGTTCGCCCTGATGGGGCCCAACAGCCGCCCGCTGTTGCAGAAGCTCTCCGGCATGGACCTCTCCAACACGGCCTTCCCCTTCGGCACTTCGAAGGAGATGGAGATCGGTTATGCGCGGGTGCGCGCCAGCCGCATCACCTATGTCGGCGAACTGGGCTGGGAGCTCTATGTCCCGACCGAATTCGCCGCCCATGTCTTCGAGCGCATTCTCGATGCAGGTGCTGATCATGGCCTCACTCTGGCCGGCATGCATACGATGAACAATTGCCGGGTCGAGAAAGCCTATCGCCATTGGGGGCATGACATTTCCGACGAGGACACGCCGGTCGAGGCAGGCCTCGGCTTCGTCGTCGCCTGGGACAAGAAAGGCGGCTTCATCGGCAAGAGGGCGCTCGCCAAGCAGCGCGAACGGAAAGTTCAGCCCAAGCGCATGGTGTGCCTGGCGCTGGCCGATGGCAGCGACAAGGCGCCGATGATGTATCACGAGGAGCCGATCTATCGCGACGGCGTCATCGTCGGCTCGACGACATCGGGCGCCTGGGGCCATCGCATCAATGCCTCCCTCGGCATGGGCTATGTGAAAAATGAGGCCGGCGTCACGAAGGAATGGATCGAGGCTGGCAAATGGGAGGTCGAGATCGCCTGGCAGCGCCATGCCGCGAATGTGCAACTGCAGAGCTTCTATGACCCGAAGGGGGAGCGGATCAAGGCCTAGGCGCTCTGGTTCACCCCGACGGCTCTTGCCCGGTTTGAGTTGCGCCCGGCGCCTTGAGAACTGGTGCTTCGGCATTCCCGGCTGACTTTGATAGTTCGCTCAACCCTTCATCCTGTGCGTCGATGCCCATCTGCCGAATATTCCTTGATCGTATCGGCATAGGTCTCGAACGGATCGCGCAGTTTGAGACGGCGCGCCTGGGCGGCGGTAACGAGCGTGACATGCGGTGACCGGTCGATTTCACCCGCCATGTTCCAGCAATCCTCTTCCGCCGTGATCCAGTCTTCCGGCCGGTAGGCGCCGATATCGAAAGGCCGCGACACGCGCCTCAGGCTCTTCTTCGGCCCCAATATGTATTCGTGGAAATAGGACATCGCCAGCTCACGCGGCGTGCGGTAGACGGGATCACGCCATCTGAGCCAGATGGAATTGCTCTTGGAGATGGCCCCCCAGTGGCGCCCATGCCTGAACAGCGCCAGCACATGGTCGTCGTCACCTTTCGCCTGGAAATCCATCAGCAAAGCGGGGGAACCATGCAGCATCAGCGCACAGGCGGCGATGAAGGCGCCTTCGATGCAATGGCAGCGGTTCCGGCGCAGCGCCACGCGCACCGAATAGCAGGTGTCGCCATCGGGCTCGGC
>CAZICN010000063.1:0-12567 GCA_964537655.1 uncultured Aestuariivirga sp. | reverse complement strand
ACGATCAGGGCGATGATGAACACGGCGGTCGACAGCATATGGTCGACGATCGTGCCGGGCCCCAGCCTCGCCGATTTGATGACTTCGAAGAACAATGCCACGAGCCCCAGCATCACGAAAATATCGCCGAAGGTCAGGAACAGTTCCGCTTCCGACGGCAGCACCCAGTCCAGGAAGGCCGAACCGGCCGAAAAATCGGGATCGATGGCGAGCGCCGAATAGACGACCATGACGACGGCGATGAGCGGAACGGCCAGGATGAAGCGCATGAGGAATCCTTTTTCTGGCTTCAACCTGAACTGATTTGCAGAAGGAGGAAACCCATCATATTTTAGCATGGCGGGGTCCCGACATTGTTCTTTATTCCGAACGATCGTTCGGCTATAACGACGAAAAGCACCAATGGAGGTTACAATGGCTCTTCAACTTGGCGATGTGGCGCCGGATTTCGAGGCCGACACGACGGAAGGCCGCATCAAGCTGCATGACTATATCGGCAATTCCTGGGTCGTCTTCTTCTCGCATCCGAAGGATTTCACGCCCGTCTGCACGACCGAGCTCGGCACCATGGCGCGCATGAAACATGAGTTCGACAAGCGCAACACCAAGCTCATCGGCATATCGGTCGATTCGGTCGACGACCACCAGCGCTGGAAGAACGACATCAAGGACGTGACCGGTGCCGCCGTGAACTATCCGATGATCGGCGATCCCGATCTCGCGGTGGCCAAGCTCTATGGCATGATCCATCCCAATGCGACCGGCAATGCCAAGGGCCGCACCGCCGCCGACAACGCGACCGTGCGCAATGTCTTCGTCATCGGCCCCGACAAGAAGATCAAGCTCATCATCACCTACCCGATGTCGACCGGGCGCAATTTCGACGAGGTGCTGCGCGTCATCGACTCGCTGCAGCTCACGGCGACGAAGTCGGTCGCGACGCCAGCCAACTGGAAACAGGGCGAGGATGTCATCATTCTCGCTTCCGTGTCGGACGAAGCCGCCAAGGAGAAGTTCCCCGGCGGCTGGAAGACGCTGAAACCCTATTTGAGGCTCGTTCCGCAGCCAGGTGCGAAATAGATCTCCCTGGACGGCCAACTTTCAAGCCCGGCGCACCACCGCCGGGCTTTTTCTATGTCGCAAAGCCCACGCGCGACGCCGCGACTGTGGATCATGCCTTTCCCGCCTGTGCTACGGCTTGGACGAGCCGGAGGTTGAATGAGCGAGCAATGTGTCATCATCGGCGCGGGTCACGGCGGTTCGCAGGCCGCGGCGAGTCTGCGCCAGGACGGCTATCAGGACCGTATCGTCCTGCTCAGCGATGAGAAAGACCTGCCCTATCACAAGCCGCCGCTCTCGAAGGGCTTCCTGAAGTCGCCGGACATCCCGGTCCTGGTCCTGCGCAACGAGAATTTCTATCGCGAGAACCAGATCGAGCTCATTCTCGGCGCTTCCGTCGCCGGCATAGATCACTCTCCCATGACGGTGCGGCTCGCTGATGGCACGCGAATTCCCTATACGTCGCTGATCCTCGCGACAGGCTCGCGGCCGCGCCTGCCGGCGCTCGACGGCATCGGACTGGCCGGCGTGCTGAGCCTGCGCAGCCAGGCCGATGCGCGACATCTGAGCGCGGTCGTGGCGGGCGCGGCCGCGGTCGTCATCATCGGCGCCGGCTATATCGGCATGGAGCTCGCCCACACGCTGCAGGGGCTCGGCCGCGCCGTGACGCTGCTCGAGACGGCGCCGCGCATCCTGGCGCGCTCGGTCGCCCCCCAGATGTCCGATCATGTCCATGCCCGCTCGGTCAAAGCCGGCATCGACATCGTCCTTGGCGCCAGGGTCACGGCGCTCAAGGGCGTGGGCGGCAAGGTCACCCACGTTCAGACCGATGACGGCAGGGTTTTCCCCGCCGATCTGGTGATCATCGCCACCGGAGCGGTCCCCAATGTCGAGCTCGCGGCGGCGGCCGGCCTCGCCATCGACAATGGCATCGTGATCGACGCGCATATGCGCACCTCCAGCTCCTCCATTCTTGCCATCGGCGATTGCGTCAGCTTCCACCAGCATCATGCCGACCGCCGGCTGCGGCTCGAATCGGTGCAGAACGCGACTGACCAGGCGCGCAATGCCGCGAGGACTCTCGTCGGACGGCCCGAAACCTATCGCGAGCTTCCCTGGTTCTGGTCCGACCAGGGCGACATGAAACTGCAGAGCGCCGGCCTCGCTTTCGAGGCCGACCGTCTGATCACGGTTGGATCACCGTCGGACAATGCCTTTGCGATCTATCACTACCGGAAGGGTTCGCTGATCGCCGTCGATACACTCAACCGTCCGGCCGATCACATGGTGGCGCGCCGGCTGATCGCCGCCGGCATGAGCCCCGCAGAGGACGATGTGCTGGCGGGGCCGCAACGTCTCAAGGAGCTGGTGCTCGCGGCCCGGTCGTAGCGGGTCCGCCCAGCGCCCGGATCAGCGGAGCAAGCTCATTTTCGTAGTGGCGCCAGCGGCCGACCGAGGTCTGGTAGATCGGCTTGCGGATCTGATTGCGGCTGAAGGTCCTGACCGCCGATGTGTTCTCATGGAAACTGAGACAGGCCGGATCCCATTTCACATCGAGGAAGTCGATGAGCCGTCGCGCCTCGCCCTCGAGATCGGCGGTCAGTTTCTCATAATCGACATCGATGAACCTGGCCGGCAGCACCTGCCGCCAGTGATCCATGAGCCGCGCATATTCGCGATAGTAGAGCCCGAGTGTCTCGAGGTTGCGGCTATAGCCGTGCATCTCGTTGAGGCGGTTCTGGTAGCAGGACAGGCAGGTATCAGCCGCGTCGCGCCGCATATGCACGATGCGTGCATTGGGAAACAGGACGGCGATCAGGCCCAGCGTCTCGAAATTATGCGGCATCTTGTCGACGATCCGGCGCGCCGCGGGCGCGAAGAACTTCAGCAGATCGACGTACTTCTCGGCGAGCGTGGCCAGTTCCGCGGCCGGCCTCGCGTCCAGGGCGGCGATGAACTTCGCGGCATCGTCGTGATAATGCATCCAGCGGCCGATCTTCCAGACCCGGTCGAGTTCCCCTGCCCCCGCGGCTTCGGGATGCCGGGCGATGATCTGTTCGGCGAGCGTCGTGCCCGAACGCGGCATGCCGACGACGAAGACCGGAATCTCGCTCTTGCTGCCTTTGCCCTGGCGGGCGGCGAAGAATTCCGGTGTGAACGCCGCAATCATGCCGTCGACCCAGGCCTTGTAGCGTCCGATATCGAAGGCGACGGGGTCGGCCGCATTGGCCTTCTCGAAGTGAGAGAAGGCGCCGGCATAATCGCCATTCTGCTCGCGGATCTTGCCGGCGCCATTATGCAGCGCATTGCGGGCGCGGCGTGAGAGCGCCGCCGAGGCGAGCTTCCCCTCGATCTGGGCGAGAAGCGGCGAGGACAGTTCGTGTCTGTCATTGACGGCGAGCCGGTAGAGCGCCTGATTGCCGATTTCCGGATGATGGCTGAGGGCGACAAACAGGGCGCGCGCCTCTTCCGCGCGGCCCATCATCTCCAGCGTCTTGCCGAGCGCCCATTTGTATTCGACATTGCCGGGCTCGTTGCCGCAGGCCTTCTCATGATAAGGCAAGGCGAGATCGGGTTTGCCGGCAAGGCGATAGAATTCGCCCAGAAGCCACAGGGTCTTGGTCAGCTTGGGGTTGATCGCGAGCGCCTTGCTGAGCGGCGCCTGGGCCAGCTCGATCAGGCCGAGATCGAGATAGGCGCAGCCGAGATTGTTGAGAAAGCCGGCGTTCTGCGGCTCCTTGCGGACCGCGATTTCCAGAAACTGCGTGGCCGCTCCCGGGTTCTTGCGGTTGATCAGCACGATGCCGAGGATGTTGTTGACATCGGCGCGTTCGGGCTGGCCTTGCTGCTCGAGGCGGGCCTTCCTTTCCGCGGCGGCGAGATCACCCCGACCGACCAGGGCCAATATCTCCCTGAGCCTGGCGATCGTCGGATCGGCCCGTTTCATCGTCGGCGCAGACGCCATTTCCACTCCACTCTCACAAAATTCACGGGCGCCCTCTTAACACGGGCGTGGGGGCCACGGTAAGATGCCGCCATGAAACTCCATGGCGATCTCATTTCCCCCTTTTTCCGCATGTGTCTGGTCACCGCCCACGAAACGGGGCTGGGCTCGAAGGTCGAGCATGTCGAGACGCGCGTAAACCCGACATTGGTCAATACCACCCTCAGCGCCCTGTCGCCGGTCGGCAAGGTGCCGGTGCTGGTCACCGACCACAATCATCCGGTCTATGATTCGCGCGTCATCATCGAATATCTCTGCCACGTCTCGGGCAACAAGACGCTCATCCCCGATGACGGCGTGAAGCGTTTCCGCGTGCTCACCCTCGCAGCCCTCGGCCAGGCCATCGCCGAGGCCGGCGTCGCCTACCGCTACGAGACGGCGGTTCGACCGCAGGGCCTGCAATGGCGCGAATGGCTGGACCGCCACAACCTGCGGGTCAATGCGGAGTTCGACGATCTGGAACAGAACTGGATCAAGGACCTTGCGGAAGTGACCGCCGGATCGATCGCGGTGGCGGTCGCCTTGTCCTATCTCGATTTCCGCATCCCCGATTGGCGGTGGCGCAACGATCGGCCGAAGCTCAAGGCTTTCCATGAGACCTTCTCGGCACGCCCCTCGATGCAGGCGACCGTTCTCAAGGCGGCCTGATCAGGGCCCTTTCCAGTCGAGCGCGCAAATCTCGGCCGAGCGGCCCTTGAAGTCCCAATTGCGGCCATGGCCGCGGTAGCGGCTCTTCAGCGCCTGCGCCACGATGATCTGCGGCCCGATCCAGTACTGGCTGTTCTCGATCGTCGTCGCCTGACCGGCCTCTCTGCCGGCGACCGGCGCGATCTCGCCGTCGATGATCTTGGGAATGGTGAAGCGCCGCACGTCACCCTCGACCTCATAGCGCACATCTTCCTGCCAGACGCCGAGGAAGCGGCCGACCAGGATGGAAAGAAGATGCGTCGTCCCACCGGCCTGCCCAGTCATGATGCGCGTCAGCGCCTTGACCTGATAGATATCGGCCTTGTTGTCGATATAGACGCCGGCGCTCCAATTGCCGCGGCTCATCTGCCCGGGGATCTCGATGATGAGGCCGAGCGCGATGCCCGACAGGCCGACATCGCCGAACTTGCCGTCATCGATGCGGATGCCGCCCCAGGTCTGGCAATATCCCTCCGTCGGCGGATGTTTTCCGAGCGACAGGACGCACGGGCAGAATACCGTGCAGTTGCAGGACAGGATCAGCTCGCCTTTGATATGCCAGGGCTCACGCGCCATCGAATTCTCCTAAACAACAACCATGTAAGCACCGGCGCCGATCAGACCCGAACCCAGCCCATAGGACAGCGCCCTGGGCTGCGGCAGCGTCTTTTCGAGCACCATAACCACGCCGATGATGCCCATCCAGGCGATGTTCATCAGGCCGGCGACGAAGCTCAGCGTCATCAGCGCCCAGCAGCAACCGAAACAATTCAGCCCCTGATCGAGCCCCATGCGGAAGATGCCCAGCGGGCGGTCCGTCCAATGCGCCAGGAAATAGGGCATCGGTGTTCGGCACTTGCTGAGGCAGGCATGCTTCAGCGCGGTGAACTGATAGGCCCCTGCCCCGATGAGGACGAGGCCGGCGAAGCGGCCCTGAAGGACGCCGGCATAACCCGCCTTGACGGCCGCCCACTGGGCCAGCGCGGCAGCAAGGGCGAAGCTCACCCACACCGCGCCATAGCCCGCGGCCAGCACCAAAGGCGATGCGATCGCCATCCGCTTCGCCGCAGCCGCCTCGGCAATATCGAGATAGGTCGCGATCATCGGCAATCCGGAAGGGATCATCATGGCGAGCGTCATCGCCAGCCACATGGCGAGAAGCTGCGGCAGGCCTGCACTGTAGAGCGGTCCGCACAGCGCGCCGATCAGGCCGGCGAGCGACGGGCCGGCCGACATCGCCAAAGTGAAGCCCGACACCGCCAGGATGACGGCAAGGCACAGCGCCATGAAGAGGCGCGGCCGGTCGGTCGATTGCCGCAAAATCAGGTCCATGGCCATGACGCTACCGCGACATCACTCGCTCTTGAAGCCCCTTGCGCCAGAAAGCATTGTGACCTTATGTCTGACGCCGATTTCGAGGTGATCGTGGTGGGCGCCGGCCCCGCGGGCCTGGTGGCGGCCTGCCTCGCCGCCGCGCGGGGCTTTTCGACCGCCCTGATCACCGGCCCCCTCGCCGACCGGCCCGATCCCCGGACCGTGGCCCTGATGATGCCCTCGCTGTCGGTCCTCGAAGACTGTGGCCTTTGGCCCGGCACGCTGAAGGAAGCGACGGCGCCCTTGCGCAAGCTGCGCCTTGTCGACGACACAGGGTCCCTGCTCTCGGCCCCGGAACTCGTCTTCTCGGCGCGTGAGCTGGGTCTCGATGCCTTTGGCTGGAACATCCCGCTCGCCCTGCTCAAGCCCGCACTCGAGGCCCGCGCGCGCGATCAGGGCGTCCGTTTCCGCGGCGAGAGCGTGCAGGCCTTTTCGACGGATGAGGGGAAGGCGGCGCTCACCTTGAGCGGCGGCGACACCATCACGACACACCTCGCCATCGGCGCCGATGGCCGCAATTCCCTGTTGCGCCGCGCCGTCGGCATCGGCACGTCCTCGTGGTCCTATGACCAGACGGCGATCGCCGTGAGCTTCGCCCATTCACAGCCGCATCACGATGTCTCGACCGAATATCACAAGCCCGCAGGCCCCTTCACCACAGTGCCCATGCCGGGCCGGCGCTCTTCCCTCGTCTGGATGGAGAAGCCGGCGCGCGCCGCCGAGCTGATGGCGCTCGATGGTCAGGCCCTCGCCGCGGAGATCCAGGCCATGAGCCATGGCGAGCTTGGTCTCGTCAGCGACGTCGGTCCGCGCCAGTCATTCCCCATGGCGGGGGCGCGGGCCGAACTCTTCGCCAGGGATCGCGTGATGCTGATCGGCGAGAGCGCCCATGTCGTGCCGCCGATCGGCGCGCAAGGGCTGAACATGTCGCTGCGCGATGCGCATGACGCCGTTGCGTTGCTGTCGGCCGCGCGGGAAAGAGGCGAGCCTCCGGGCTCGACCAGGGTGCTGTCGGACTATGACCGGCGGCGCAAGCAGGACGTGCGGCCGCGCCAGGCCGTCATCGATCTGATGAACCGGTCGCTGCTGTCCGGCTATCTGCCGATGGAGGCCGGGCGCGCGGCAGGACTTGCAGCGCTGGCCTCGTTTGGCCCGCTCCGCCGCTTCGCCATGGACATCGGCCTCGGCTCTAGCTCACCTGCAGCACATAGACGAGGAGCGGAATCGTGATCGCCGAAATGATGGTGGTGATCAGGACGGCGGTCGATGAGCCTTCGACATAGGCCTTGTACTGGCTGGCGAGAATGAAGGCATTGGAGGCCGTGGGCAGTGCGGCCATCATGAGCGCCACATCGCGCCACAACGGATCGAGGCCCGGCACGAAGAGACTGAGCGCCGCGAAGGCCAGCAGTGGCTGGATCACGGTCTTCATGCCGGCGACCAGCGGCATCTCGCGGCCGATGCCGCCGAACTGACGGGAACCGACGGTGACGCCGAGCGCGAACAGGGCGACCGGCCCGGCGGAGTTCATCAGCATGGTGAGGATCGAGCCGAGCGCGCCCGGCGCCTTGAAGGCGAAGGCCGACGCGATGCCGCCGAGGATCGTCGCGACGATGAAGGGATGGCCGAAGACCTGTTTGGCGATGCTGAGCGCGATTTGGCCCCAATGCGCGTCCTCATGGCGTTCGTGGCCGAGTGTGGCGAGGAAGGCGGTCAGCGTGAACTGGACCGTGCAGTCGAAGCAGAAGACGAGCGCTGCCGGTACGGCCGCTTCCGGGCCGAAGAAGGCGACCGCAAGCGGCAAGCCCATATAGCCGACATTGCCATAGCTCGCCGCCGTGCCCTGCAGCACCGCTATCTTGAACACCGTGCCGAGGACCCGCCAGGAGATCACGAACACGATCATGAAAGCGGTCGCGGTCGCCGATGTCGTAGCGGCAACATAGGGCCAGTCGATGAGCTTCTCGAAAGGCGCCGCAGCGACCACGAGGAAGATCAAGGCCGGCAGCGCGAACCAGATGAGGAAGATGTTGAGCCAGGTGAGGCCCTGGTCGCCGACGGCCCAGATCCGGGCGGCAAACACGCCCAGCGCCACAAGTCCGAAGAACGGCAAGGCAAGATCGAGAATTTCAGCCAAAATAACCTCTTGCGCGCCAGCTTATGGAGCGCAATTCGCTTTTCAACAAGCGTCTTCCTGCCCCCTTGCCTTCGAGGCAAAGCCTTGTCATTTAGGGGCCATGACGGGCGAAATTCCTCTGGCAAAGTTCCGCATCGGGCAAGTGGTGAAGCACCGCCTGTTCCCGTTCCGCGGGGTGATTTTCGACGTCGACCCGGTCTTCAACAACACCGAGGAGTGGTGGCTCTCCATTCCCGAAGACATCCGCCCGCGCAAGGACCAGCCCTTCTATCACCTTTTCGCCGAGAACGAAGAAACCGAGTATGTGGCCTATGTTTCCGAGCAGAATCTGCTCGACGACGCCACCGGCGAACCGGTCCGCCACCCGCAGATTCGCGAATTCTTCGAAGGCTTCGACAGCAAGAAAACCCTGTACCGGCTGCGCGGCGGCCGCCGGCACTGACACTGGCCGGCCATGATTTCGGACGCTTTCCCGGCAAAGACTTCGTGATCCGAGCCCAACACCGAACGAATCGGTCAGACCCCGGCACATGATCAGGACCTGGATATCGAGCGCCTTCCTGGCGCTTCTGTGCCTGACGAGCGCGCCGTTCGCGACGGCCGAGCCGCGCCACGGTCTCGCCATGCACGGCGACCCGGCGCTGCCGGCGGATTTCCAGAACCTGCCCTATGCCGATCCCGATGCGCCGCAGGGCGGCATATTGCGCCAGGCCACCACGGGCAGCTTCGACAGCGTCAATCCCTTCATCGTGAAGGGCCAGAAAGCGCTGAACGTCTCGACCTATGTGTTCGAGAGCATGCTGACCCGCAACTACGCCGAGCCCTTCACGGTCTATGGCCTTCTCGCCGAAAGTATCGACGTCACCCCCGACCGCAACCGGATGACCTTCGTCCTGCGCCCGGAGGCGCGTTTCTCCGATGGCAGGCCCGTGACGTCGGCCGATGTCGTCTTCTCGCTCGCAACCTTGCGCGATCATGGTCTGCCCCGGTTCAAGCGATATTATTCCAAGATCAAGACTCTCGAGACGCCGGACGCCCGGACGATCGTCATGACGCAGGACCAGGGCGATCGCGAATTGCCGCTGATCATGGGCCTGATGCCGATCCTGCCGAAGCATTACTGGGAAACGCGCGACTTCGAGGCCAGCACGCTCGACCCGATCATGGGCTCGGGTCCCTATGTGCTGGCCGAGATCAGGCCGCTCGAGCGCGTCACTTTCAGGAAGAACCCGGATTACTGGGGCAAGGCCCTTCCCATCGGCCGCGGCTTGTGGAACTTCGATGAGGTGAGCATCGACTACTTCCGCGACAGCAACTCGGCCTTCGAGGCCTTCAAGAAAGGGCTTGTCGACGTCAGGGTCGAGGCCGATCCCGCCCGCTGGTCGCAAGCCTATGACTTTCCCGCCGTGAAGGATGGCCGGATCGTCCGTGAACGGTTCGACCTGCGCACCCCTGCTCCCGCCACGGGATTCGCCTTCAACACCAGGAAACCTTTGTTTGAGGATCCGCTGGTGCGCCGCGCCCTCGCCGAGGCCTTCGATTTCGAATGGCTCAACACCAACCTCTTCTTCGGCCTCTACCGGCGGACCCAGGGCTATTATTCCGGCTCCGATCTCTCCTATCTGGGTCATCCCGCCGATGCGCGCGAACTGGCGCTGCTCGGCGGCGACGCGCAGCGCATCGATCCCGCCATACTTGCCGGCACCTTCGAGTTGCCGAAGACCGACGGTTCGGGCCGCGACCGCAAGGCGCTGCGCCAAACCGTCGAACTCCTCAAGCAAGCGGGCTGGGAGATCAGGAACGGGAGTCTCGTCAACGCGAAGACGGGCGAGCCCTTCGCTTTCACGCTGTCCTGCGTCACCCGGGAGCAGGAGAAGATCGCGCTGCACTATCAGCGCACACTGCGCCAGATCGGTATCGAGATGAGCATTCGCCTCGTCGATTCGGCGCAGTTCCAGCGCATGCTCGACACCTACGATTTCGATATGCTGCCGGTGATGTGGTACAATTCGCTTTCACCCGGCAATGAGCAGGATTTCTATTTCGGCAGCGACGGACGCAAGGTCCAGGGCACGCGCAACTATCCAGGCATCGCCGACCCGGCGGTCGACCGCATGATCGACGCCCTTCTCACCGCAACGACACGCGAGGATTTTGTCGCCGCCGTCCGCGCCCTCGACCGGCTCCTCGTCGATGGTTTCTACATCGTCCCCTTCTACGACTCGGGCGGCCAGTGGGTGGCGCGCTGGACGACGATCGGCCGACCGGATGTACAGCCCCTTTCGGGCTTCGACGGCACTACGCTATGGTATGCGAAGCCATGACATCCCCGACCAGCGATCCGATCACCATTGACGTCATCTCCGATGTCGTCTGCCCCTGGTGCTATGTGGGCAAGAAGCGCCTCGAGGCCGCACTTGCCATGCTGCCCGAGCGGTCCTTCGCGATCTTCTGGCGACCCTTCCAGCTTGATCCGACCATTCCCAAGGAAGGCATGCCGCGCAAAACCTATCTCGAGCGCAAGTTCGGAGATCCCGAACGGCTGGCGCAGATTCACGCCCCCCTGATCGAGATCGGCAAGGTGGAAGGCATTCCCTTCGCCTTCGACAGGATCACCCGCTCGCCCAACACGCTCGATGCCCATCGCCTCATTCGCTGGGCGCATGAGGCCGGCAGGCAGAATGAGATGGTGACGCGCCTCTTCGCGCTCTACTTCACCGAAGGAGCGGATATCGGCAATCGCGAGGTCTTGATCAAGGCGGCGGCGGAAGTCGGACTGGACGGCGCCCTGGTGACCCAGCTTCTCGCCACCGAAGCCGATCTCGACCCGGTCATCGCCGAGATCAACGCCGCCGGCAAGATGGGAATCACCGGCGTGCCCACCTTCATCTTCGCCAGCCGATTCGCCATTTCCGGCGCCCACCCGGCCGAGACGATCAGGAAGGCCATCGAGCAATCGTTAACGGCGCATTAACCATATGAGCGCAGCCTGTGGTTGGTAAGGGAGTATCCAGCCATGTCGCTCGCTGTGTTGATTGGCGCCGTCGTCCTGACCGTTCTCGGCAACCTGGTCGTGCTGCGGTACCTGTTGTCGCGCCCGCTCGATCCGTCGCTTGAGGACTAAGCAGCCAGCCTGACGAGCTGGGTCATGATCTGCCGGGCCCCCTTGAGGCGCTCTTCCGGCGTTTCCCAGCTGCGCATGATCACCAGCTTCATGTCCGCCGCCCGCAATTTCGCCAGCGTGCCCTGGCCGGTGATCCATTCGACCAGCTTGCTTGGATTGGCGAACTGGTCGCCCCGGAAGCCGATGACCGCGCCTTTCGGCCCCGCATCGACGCTCGCCACATTGGCCTTGCGGCACAACAGCTTGATTGACACCACGTCGAGCAGATGCTTCACCTCCTCGGGCACGCGCCCGAAGCGGTCATGCAGTTCCGCACCGAAGCCGTCGAGATCGCTCTCTTCCTGGAGATCGGCGAGCCTCCGGTAGAGGCCGAGACGCAGCTGAAGATCGGGCACATAGTTCTCCGGGATCAGCACCGAGGTGCCGATATTGATCTGCGGCGACCATGTCCCCTCGCCTTCCAGCGTCTCCTCGCCGGTGCGCAGCTTGGCCACCGCCTCCTCGAGCATCGTCTGGTAGAGCTCGTAGCCCACTTCCTTGACATGGCCCGACTGCTCTTCGCCGAGCAGGTTGCCCGCACCGCGGATGTCGAGATCATGGCTCGCCAGCGTGAAGCCGGCGCCGAGTGAATCGAGCGACTGCAGCACCTTGAGCCGCTTTTCCGCCGCCGCCGTCAGCGTGCGGTTGGCGGGCGTGGTCAAGAGCGCATAGGCGCGCTGCTTCGAGCGCCCGACACGGCCGCGCAATTGATAAAGCTGGGCCAGGCCGAAAATGTCGGAGCGATGGATGATCAACGTATTGGCGGTCGGGATGTCGAGGCCCGATTCGACGATCGTCGTCGACAGCAGCACGTCGAACTTGCGGTCGTAGAAGCCGCTCATGATGTCTTCGAGCTCGGTCGGCGCCATGCGGCCATGAGCGACACGGAACTTGATCTCCGGCACATGGTTGCGCAGGAAATCCGCCTGCTCCTCGATATCGGCGATGCGCGGACAGACATAGAAACTCTGGCCGCCGCGATAATGCTCGCGCAGCAACGACTCGCGGATGACGACCGGATCGAAGGGCGAGATGTAGGTCCTGACCGCGAGGCGGTCGAGCGGTGGTGTGGTGATGAGCGACAGCTCACGCACTCCGGACAGAGCGAGCTGCAGGGTGCGCGGAATGGGTGTCGCGGTCAGC
>CAZICN010000062.1:7974-18480 GCA_964537655.1 uncultured Aestuariivirga sp. | reverse complement strand
CCGTCGGTGCCCTTTGGCCGCATCGGCAGCACCAGATAGCGGATTTCCGCGGTGGAATCCCAGACGCGGATTTTCGTCGCTTCGGGCAGCGTCACGCCGAAATCGCCGAGCACGCCGCGCGGATCGGAGACCGCGCGGGAGCGGTAGGGAGCCGACTTGTACCAGACCGGCGGCAGGCCCAGCACCGGGTGCGGATAGCAGGAGCACAGCGTGCATACGACCATGTTGTGCTGCTCGGGCGTGTTCTCGACCACCACCATGTGCTCGCCCTGCCGGCCGGCATAGCCCAGCGCGGCGATGGCCGCGGTCGCGTCCTGGAGGAGCCAGGCCTTGAATTGCGGGTCGCTCCAGGCCCTGGCGACGACACGGGCGCCATTGCGCGGGCCGATCTTCGTCTCATAGGTCTCGACGATCGCGTCGAGCGCCAAGGGGTCGACATAGCCCTTTTCGACGAGGAGCGATTCCAGCGCCTTGACGCGCAAGGCGATGGGTGAGAGGGCCGAGCCCTCTTCGTGGTCATGGTCGTGGTCGTGCGGCATTGTGTTTCTCTCCGTGGGCGCTAGCATAAGGCCCGGGGAGTGGGGAGAGAAGTTTTCTCATGGCCAAATTCGAGGGCATCAGGGCCTGCGTCTTCGATGCCTATGGCACGCTGTTCGACGTCCATGCGCCGGTCGCCAGGCTCGCGGCCGAGATCGGCGAGAAGGCCGATGCGCTGTCGAGACTGTGGCGGCAGAAGCAGCTCGAATATTCCTGGCTCAGGAGCCTCATGGGCGTGCATGCCGATTTCTGGCGTGTGACCGGCGATGCGCTCGATTATGCGCTCGCTTTCCATGGCATCGACGATCCTGGCCTCAAGGACGAGCTCATGGTCCTCTATCTGAAGCTCGATGCCTATCCCGACGCCAAGGCCGCGCTCGAGGCGATCAAGGCGCGCAACATGCGCACCGCGATCCTCTCCAATGGCAGTCCTTCGATGCTCGATGCGGCGGTGCGCTCGGCCGGCCTCGACAAGCTCCTCGACGAGGTGCTCTCGGTCGAGGATGTCGGCATCTACAAACCGAGTCGGCGCGTCTACCGGCTCGCGATGCAGAAATTCGTCATCCATGACGCGCCCGCCATCTGCTTCGTCTCGGCCAATGCATGGGACGCGCAGGCGGCGGCGCAATTCGGCTTCCAGGTCGCGCGCATCGACCGCTTCGGCCTGCCCAATGACCGGATACCCGGCAAGCCGGCCGCAACCATCAAATCTCTGAGTGAATTGCCTGCTCTTCTGTGAGAAGGTTGCGCCCGATGGCGACGTGTTCCGTCCATCCCGGGTCATCCTGTTGCAGAACCACAAAGCGACGGCATGCCTGTCTTGACAGCATTTTCGATCGAGCTTACCTTGCGTCATGGATGGCAAGGACATAGCTCCCGCCTTGATCGATGCGCTGTCGAGCCAGTCCACGATCCTGTCGTCGATGGGGCTGGCCGTGCTGGGTGGCCTGCTCGCTTTCTCGATGCAGATCATCTTTCACAATCATGGCGATTCGAACCGGCCGATCAAGGTCGGCAAGATGATATCGGTATGGATCTGTGCCGGCTGCGAAGTGGTCACCGTCATCCTGGGCTATCTCATCAGCGGCGCGATCGTTTCGGCATTGCCCATCCTCTTCAGTTCGACCTATGCGGCCGACAAGGCGCTTACGGCGAACGCAATAGAGCCCATCGGTCTCATCCGCGATCTGTCCCTGGCGCAGTTCGCATTCTTCATGGTGGGCGCCATCGCCCTCGTTTATTTCGTCTCGTCGAATCTACGGCTCATGAGGAGGTGACATGACAAATCGAAGGGATGTCTTTGTTGTCGCCGCCGGCACGCTGGGCGTGGCGGCCTTCGCGCAGACGGCGTCGGGTCAAGAGCTTCCAGCCGACGGCAAGGCGCTTCTCTATGACATGGCAGGCAAGCTCAAGACCATTGCCGCCAACAATGCGGTGCACATCGTCTATAGCAATCTTGTCTTCGCTCAATTGAATTACCGGATTGCAATCAATCTCAACGACTACGAGAATGCCGATGATTTTCGGGGACTGGCTTATGCGACCGCGAACCAGGTTCTGTTCGAGGAGAAATCCCGCTCGGCGCTGAAAGAGGGAGCCAGTCCAAAGGACGACGTGATGGGGCAAATGATCGAGGCCTATGACAAGCAGAGACAAAAATACGCGGAAATGATCGATAGGATGCTGAAGGAGGGTGAAGGACAACTGCCCGGCCTGACGCCAGCCATTCTGGTGCAGTCGATGGCTTACTTCGCGGTTGCTTCAGCCGCCTTCTATCAATCCATCGGCGATTGGTTCACAGGGTCGCCCATCTTTCCGTTCTGTACGAGGAGCACCTGATCAGGGCCTGGCTGTTTCACCTGCTTGAGCCTGAGACAAAGGTGACTGCAAAATCTGTTGTGGTCGTTCGCAGCAACCGGAGGGGCGGGAACTTCTCAGGCATTGAGACGTTTTAGTGCTTCGGTGCAGATCATCGAGAGAGGGAAGGATATGCAATGGCCAAGAACACAATTTGCCTGTGGTACGACAAGGATGCCGAAGCGGCGGCCCGCTTCTACGCCAGGACCTTTCCCGACAGTGCGGTGGGCGCCGTCCACCATGCACCGAGCGACTATCCCGATGGCAAGAAGGGTGATGTGCTGACGGTGGAATTCATCGTCGCCGGTGTCTCCTGCCTCGGTCTCAATGGCGGGCCCGCATTCAAACACAACGAGGCATTCTCATTCCAGATTGCGACGGACGATCAAGAAGAGACCGATCGCTACTGGAACGCGATCGTCAGCAATGGCGGACAGGAGAGCGCGTGCGGGTGGTGCAAGGACAAGTGGGGCATCTCCTGGCAGATCACACCGCGGGTCCTGATGCAAGCGCTCGCGGCCGGCGGCAGCGAGGCAAAACGCGCCTTCGATGCGATGATGGGCATGAAGAAAATCGACGTCGCGGTGATCGAGGCGGCGCGGCGAGGTTGACGACTCTCTCGGGAGGCTCTGATCAGGAGGCGCGGGCGAGCTTCTCGTTCATGCGCCGCGCCGCATGCAGGCGCACCGCATCGCCAAAGGCCTTGAACAGCTTGACCGAGTCCGGGTTCTGGGCCGCCTTGTATTCGGGATGCCACTGGGTGCCGATGGCAAAGGCCTTGGCGCCCTTCACCGACACGGCTTCGATGATGCCATCGGCGGCGCGCGCTTCGACGGCGAGGCCGGGCGCCGGATTCTGGATGGCCTGGCGGTGCAGGCTGTTCACCTGGGTCTCGCGTTTGCCGAGGATGGCTTCGAGCTGGCCGCCCGGCGTGATCGCGATCGGGTGGACGGGTCCATATTTGACGTCCATGTCCTCGACCTTGCGGGAGCGGTGATCGAGCCTTCCGTCGCCGCGCTGCACCTCGGTCTCGAGCGTGCCGCCCATGACGACGTTGAGCTCCTGGAAACCGCGGCAGATGCAGAAGAGCGGCATGCCGCGGTCGAGGACGGCGCGGATCAGCTTCAGGGTGAGCTTGTCGCGATGATGGTCATAGGGCTCGTGATCGGCGGTCGGCTCGCCGCCATAATGGGGCGGGTGCACATTGGAGACGGCGCCCGTCATCAGGATGCCGTCGAAATGATCGAGCAGCGCGGAAAGGTCCATCGCTTCGGCAATGGCCGGGATCATCACCGGCAGGCACTGCGCCACGTCGGAAACGGCGCGGACATATTTGTCGCCAAGGGAGTGGAAGAGGAGATGGTTGCTTTCATAGGTGTCGGACGGCAGGCCGACGAGGGGGTGTCTGATCATGGTGACAAACTGATACCCCAGAATGCGTGGCAAATCCATGGCGCCTTGATTCGTCACGGATTTCACCCTTCCCCGATATCGAGAAACCGAGCCTGCGGCCCCGCGACTTCCCGACGCCTATGACGAGTTCGCGAACATAGGCTCGACCGGCTGGACGCGCTTCGGGCCAGGGCTGGCTGATCATCTTACAACAGCACCTTCCAGACCACGCCCAGCGCGGCGCAGAGCAGCAGCGTGCGGAAGATCCCCTGATGGAGGATGAACAAGGCGGCGGCCGCGATGAAGGACAGGACCAGCGCCGGCGCATCGAGACTGCTTATCACAGGCACGAGCCCGAAACCCGTGCGCTCGAGCGTGCCGAACAGCACATGCAGCGCGAACCAGACCGTCAGGTTGAGAATGACGCCGACGACGGCCGCGGTGACGGCGGCAAGCGCCCCTGACAGACGCGGCATGTTCTGCAGGCGTTCGATATAGGGCGCCCCCACCATGATCCACAGGAAGCAAGGGACGAAGGTCATCCACAAGGTGATGGCGGCCGCGGCCACGCCGCCCCAAAGGCCGCCGGCAAAGCGGTAGCCGGCCATGTAGCCGACGAATTCGGTGACCAGGATCAGGGGCCCGGGTGTCGTCTCGGCGAGGCCCAGACCGTCGATCATCTCTTCCGGCTTCAACCAGCCGAAATTCTCGACCGCCTGCTGCGCCATATAGCTCAAGACCGCATAGGCGCCGCCAAAGGTGACGACCGCGAGCTTGGAGAAGAACATCGCCGTCTGGGCGAAGACATGATCCCAGCCGAAGCCCAGGATGATGAGCGCGAGCGGGACGAGCCACAGAGCCAGCCACAATGACAGTGTCGAGACTGACCGGCGCCAGGGGATCGGCGTTGCCGCCACCGCTGCGGATCCGGACGGCTTCGTCCGGAAGAAGCCCAAGAAGGCGGCAGCAAGGATGATGAGCGGGAAGGGAATGCTGAAAACATAGAGAGCGAGGAAGGCTGCCGCCGCGATCCACCAGTCGCTCGCATGTTTGAGGGCCCGGCGGGCGACGCGCAGAAGCGCCTCGATGACGATCGCCAGCACCGCCGCCTTGACACCGAAGAAGAGGGCGGCGACCAGCGGCACCTCGCCGAACGCGGCATAGATCATCGACAGAGCCAGGACGACAAGGGCGCCGGGCAAGACGAAGAGAGTGCCGGCAACAAGGCCGCCGCGCCAGCCATGCAGCGACCAGCCGGCATAGGTGGCGAGCTGCATCGCCTCCGGGCCCGGCAGCAGCATGCAGAAATTGAGCGCCGCCAGATAGCGCGGCTCCGTGAGCCACTTCTTCTCCTCGACGAGGACGCGGTGCATGAGCGCGATCTGACCGGCCGGGCCGCCAAAGGAAAGCAGGCCGATCATGGCCCACACTTTAAGGGCCTCGGCGAAACTCGGTGATGTCATGGACGGTGCCGCCAATTTTCACCTTCTCCCGCTTGCGGGAGAAGGTGGCCGACAGGCCGGATGAGGGTGTTGGGAAGTCGATCGCGAGCGCATCTTCGCAAGGTCAAAGCGGCGAAGCCGATCGAAGCGTATGGCCGCCGGTCGGAGAGACGTGACGAAGACACCCTCATCC
Organism: uncultured Aestuariivirga sp.; assembly: GCA_964537655.1. Taxonomy (GTDB): domain Bacteria; phylum Pseudomonadota; class Alphaproteobacteria; order Rhizobiales; family Aestuariivirgaceae; genus Taklimakanibacter. The sequence continues at coordinate 13,059 of CAZICN010000062.1, read as the reverse complement.
GCCCTCCGGGCACCTTCTCCCGCAAGCGGGAGAAGGGAAGGTTTGGTGATCCGTTGGCCGGCTTCATTCGCCTCACGGCTTCGGCTTGTTGGTCGGCCAATTATGCGTCTCCTCGGTCGCGTCGCGGCACCAGCGGTAGAAAGCGTCATAGAGCTGCATGCCGGCCTCCAGCTGCTGCAGGTCGTCTGAATGGATGCGCGACAGGCCGAGCGAGGCGGCGAGCAGGCCGGGCGCTTCCGGCGCCAGATCGAGACGCGCCGTATCGGCGCCCCTGACGATCCGGGCAAGATGCTGCAGCGGTTCCGTCGTGAGCCCGAATTCCTCGATCATCGTATCGAAGGTGCATTTGTCGCCGCGATGGCTCCAGAAGGTGTTCTCGATGTCGAAAGGTGTCGCGCCGAAGCGTTCGCCCACCATGACGACTTCGCTCGGCGCCACGAACAGGAACACGGCCGAGGGGTCGATGAAGCGCCGGATGAGCCACGGGCAGGCGATGCGGTCGACCTTGGGGCGGGCGCGCGTCACCCAGACGGTGCGCCCTTTGCCGTCGCGTCGCGGCAGCTTCACATCAGGCACCAGAGGCAGGCCGGATTTGGTCCAGGCCTCGAAGCCGTCCTCGAGGACGCTCGCCTCCTTGCCGAGATGGCGTAGCCAGGCGGCGGTGCCGTGGCTGAGCTTCAACCCTTTCTGGCAGATGACGATGGCCGTATCGCCCGGCAACTCGCTGCCCCAGCTTTCGGCCAGGGGATGCGGGCGCCAGATGGAACCGGGAATGAGCCGCGGATCGGCGGCAAAATCCTCATCGGTCCTGACATCGATGAGATGCGGGCATTTGGGAAGGCCCAAGAGTCGGGCCAGCTTGTCAACAGTGATGGTATTGGGAGATGGCATGGGCGTCCTCCGGACAGAACCAGGACGCGATGCTTCGGCATGTCGCCTTGTGGGGTGATCGCTTCGCCCCATGGGGCGATTAGGCCCCGTAACGGGTGTGAAGTCAAGAAGCGCGCAAGTCTGTTGCGCGGCGGACCCGGGACACGACAGCGCATTGCCGATGCTGCGGTGCTTCCAGGGCGGTATTTCTTTTTTGCCTTGCGATACCTACCTTATTGTCGTTGAGCCCCTGGATGATAGAGTCCCGCACCATGACTCAGAAGCCGGCCTCCCTCGACGACAAATACGATCTGACGAAAGACCGGGTGTTCATTTCAGGCCCGCAGGTCATGGTGCGCGCGACGCTCGCCCAGAAGGCGCTCGACCGCGAGGCGGGCCTCCATACCGCAGGCTATGTGACGGGCTATCGCGGCTCGCCTGTCGGCGGCGTCGACCAGGCCTTTGGGCGCGCCAAGGCGCAACTCGATCCCGAGGACATCAAGTTCCATCCCGGCCTCAATGAGGACCTCGCCGCGACCGCGGTCTGGGGAACCCAGCAGGCCGAAATGTGGGGCGAGGGCGCCTATGACGGCGTCTTCAGCATCTGGTACGGCAAGGGCCCGGGCGTCGACCGCAGCGGCGACGTGCTGCGCCATGCCAATGCCGCCGGCACCTCCAAGCATGGCGGTGTCGTCGTCATGGCAGGCGACGACCATGGGGCCGAATCCTCCACCGTGCCGCATCAGAGCGAGATCGCGCTGCTCGATGCCATGATCCCGATCCTCAATCCGGCCGGACTGCAGGAGCTTTACGATTATTCGATCTATGGCTGGGCCCTGTCGCGTTTTGCCGGCACCTGGGTCGGCGTCAAATGCCTGCATGACACGGTCGAATAGACCGGCGTCATCGAGGCAGGCCGGCATCGTATCCGCCCCAGGCTGCCCAAAGACTTCAAGATGCCACCCGGCGGCCTCAATATCCGGCCCAATGACGACCGGCACGACCAGGAGAAACGCCTCCACAACTTCAAGCGCCAAGCCGCCATTGCCTTCGCCCGCGCCAATGGTCTGAACGAAATCGTCTTCCGCGGTGGGCCCAAGCCGAAGATCGGCATCGCCAGCGTCGGCAAGAGCTATCTCGATACACGCCAGGCGCTGGAGGAACTCGGCATCGACGAAGCGATGGCGGCGAAGATCGGGCTGCGCCTGCTCAAGATCGGGCTCATCTGGCCGCTCGATTCGGCCGTCATGCATGAATTCGCCGATGGGCTCGAACTCATCATCTGCGTGGAAGAGAAGCGCGACCTGCTCGAGACGCATGTGCGGGAATTGCTGTTCAACGACCGGAAGCACGCCACCATCGTCGGCAAGAAGGACGAGCAGGGCGAGCATCTGTTCCCGGTCTATGGCACGCTCGAACCCAACCAGATCGCCATCGCGATCGCCGAGCGCATTCTCGCCCGCAAGCATTGGGCCGGCGTCGCCGAGCGTCTCGGGGAGATCAAGGGCGCGCAGAGCCGGCTCGACAACAAGCCCGACCTCCTGGCGCGGACGCCCTATTTCTGCGCCGGCTGCCCGCACAATTCCTCGACAGTCCTGCCGGAAGGCGCGCGCGGCTATGCCGGCATCGGCTGCCACTGGATGGTCCAGGCCATGCCGGCGCGCAACACCCATGGCTCGACGCAAATGGGCGGCGAAGGCGCCAACTGGGTGGGCGAGGCGCCGTTCTCGAAGCGCAAGCACATTTTCCAGAATCTCGGCGACGGCACCTACAATCATTCCGGGCTGCTCGCCATCCGCGCGGCGCTCGCGTCAGATGCGAACATCACCTACAAGATTCTCTATAACGATGCGGTCGCCATGACCGGCGGCCAACCGCATGACGGCAAGCTCAGCGTGCCGATGGTCGCAAGCCAGGTGCGTGCCGAAGGTGTCGAGCGCATCGCCGTCGTGTCGGACGAGCCCGACAAATATTCGGTGTCGGCATTCCCCGCTCATGTCAGCTTCCATCATCGCGACGATCTCAATGCGGTGCAGAAAGAGTTCATGGGGGCCAAGGGAACGTCGGTCATCATCTATGACCAGACCTGTGCCGCCGAAAAGCGCCGCCGGCGCAAGCGCGGCGAGTTTCCCGATCCGAACAAGCGCGTCTTCATCAATGAACTCGTCTGCGAAGGTTGTGGCGATTGCGGTGTCCAGTCCAACTGCGTCGCCATCGCGCCGGTCGAGACCCGCTTCGGCCGCAAACGCCAGATCGACCAGTCGGCCTGCAACAAGGACTATTCCTGCACCAAGGGCTTCTGCCCGAGTTTCGTGACCATCGAAGGCGGCGAGCTCATTCGCGGCCTCGATGTGAAGAGCCTGCCGGGCGGGGGCGCCGTCTTCCCGGTGCTGCCGGAACCCGGCCCGCCGAAGCTCGACCGGCCCTGGTCGATCATGGTTACCGGCATCGGCGGCACCGGCGTCATCACCATTGGCCATATTCTGGGCATGGCGGCGCATCTCGAAGGCAAGGGCAGCGGTATCATCGACATGGTCGGCCTGTCGCAAAAGAACGGCGCGGTGGTCAGCCATCTCAAGATCGCGGCGAAGCCTGAAGATATTTCGGCGGTGCGCATCGCCGCCGGAGGCGCGGACCTCATCCTAGGTTGCGATCTCGTCACGTCAGCCGGCGAAAAGGTGCTGGCCGGCGCATCGCCCGAGCGCACCCATGCGGTGCTCAATATCGCCGAAGTCATGCCGGCGTCCTTCACCCAGAAGGCCGATCTCAAGATCCCGGCGGAAGAGATGCGGCTCAAGATCGAGACCAGGGTCCTGCGCGATGCCGCCCATGCGATCGATGCGACCCATATCGCGACAGCTTTGCTCGGCGATTCGATCGCCAGCAATCTCTTCACCCTGGGCTATGCCTATCAGAAGGGGCTGATCCCGGTGGCCGCCGCATCGATCGAGGAGGCGATCCGCCTCAATGGCCAGGCGGTCAAGATGAATCTCGACGCCTTCCTGTGGGGCCGGCGCGCCGCTCATGATCTCACCGCCGTCGAAAAGATCATCGCACCGCGCGAGACGACCGCGGTAGAGGAGACGCTTGATGAGATGGTGGCAAGGCGCGAAGCCTTCCTTACCGGCTACCAGGACGCGGCCTATGCCGCGCAATACGGCGAATTCGTCGCCAAGGTGCGCCAGCGCGAGGCCGAAGTGGCGCCGAAATCGACGCTCCTCACCCGCGCCGTGGCGCGCTATCTCTTCAAGCTCATGGCCTACAAGGACGAGTATGAGGTGGCGCGGCTCTATACCGACGGCACGTTCGATGCCGAGCTGCGCAAGCGCTTCAAGGGCGGCACGCTCACTTTCCATCTCGCACCGCCGCTCCTCGCCAAGACCGATCCGCTCACCGGCGTGCCGCGCAAGATGAGCTTCGGCCCGTGGATGAAGCGGGCCTTCGGTGTGCTTGCCTATTTCAAGTTCCTGCGCGGCACGTCCTTCGATCCCTTCGGCCGCACGCATGAGCGACGGCGCGAGCGCGCTCTGATCGGCGAATACAGGGCCGTGATCGACGAACTCCTGGCATCGCTGTCACCGAAGACGGTCGCGCTCGCCGCCGAGATTGCCGGCGTGCCGGAGCAGATCCGGGGCTATGGCCATGTGAAGGAGCGCCATTTGCAGCAGGCCAAGGCGCGCGAAAGCGAATTGCTGAGCGCCTTCCGGGCCGGCAAGGCGAAAATGCCGGCGGCGATCGCGGCGGAGTGATGAATTACCCTCGCCCCACTTTAGCGGGGAGAGGGCAGGGGCCCGCCGCTAAGCGGCGGGAAGGGTGAGGGGCTTGGATCAGGATTGATACGGGCCTTATAAAAAAATTGTGCAGGCGCTGATTCGGATCAGCACTGCAGCATCCCACTCCGATCAACAGACCCCTCACCTTCCCATTGCTTCGCAATGGGCCCCTTCCTCTCCCCGCTAAAGCGGGGCGAGGGTAAGTGCGTGCGCTGTGCCGGAGCCTTACCGGTTGGCCAGGCTGCCGATCACATTGCAGACGAGGCGAGCGGCGGTGAAGGCGCCGATGCCGCCCTGGTCGCGTTTGGGCACGAATTCGATGAGATCGAAGCCCACCAGTTTTGCCTTGGCGACGGCGCCATGGATCAACCGCGTCACCTGCGTGTAAGTGAGGCCGCCAGTGGTCGGGTAGGTCACCGCCGGCATGATCGACCAGTCGAGC